>PMIL01000185.1 GCA_003157075.1 Bacteroidales bacterium
ATTCTTGATACAGAACATGCTGCAAAAGTGGAGGAGATGATCAGATATGCAAATTCAAAAGGGATAACTATCTGGATTCACGGTTGGTGGAGCAGGCCTGATATGAACAGTACAATCGGAGCAGAGAAGATACAGCGGTGGTGGCGTTACCTGGTTCACAGGTTCGGAGCTTATAATGTTATATGGGTTCTGGCAGGTGAATATAATATGAATAACTACGGCGGATTCAGTCTTGATTTCTGGAAAGATCTTGGAAAGCTTGTTAAGAATGAGGACCCTTATGAGCGCATAATAAGTGTCCACAATACTCCCCCATTCTGGGAAGGAGGAGCAGATGCTCCTCAATGGTCAACAGGTACAGTGCTGAATCAGGAAGCATGGCTCGATTACAATCAATGCCAGGTTGGCCACGGTAAATTCGCAAATGAAATGATCCCTTCTGTTATATCTGAAGATTATAATCTTGTTCCGATAAAACCAGTTGTTGTAACGGAACCATGGTATGAGTTTATTGAAGGTAATCCTTTAGCAATCGATATCAGGTTTGCGGCATGGTCGGCTATCCTCTCGGGTGCTGCAGGGCATACCTATGGAGGCGGACACGTATGGCTTGCCGATGTCCCTGAAGCTCCCTCTAATGAAAAATCGTGGAATCTGGAAAAAGGCTTCACCAGAACTACATACGATTATGAGGGCGCTCAATCTATGAAACATTTGTCGGCATTTTTTAAAAATGTAAAATGGTGGAACATGTCACCTCATCCTGAAATGGTAGCGGAATATCCTCAGCCGTTTTGTCTTGCCCAGCCGGGGGAAGAATATGTCATCTATCTGCGGTATGGAGGGGTAGCCAGATTAAAAATGGATGAAAATGCAGCATCCAAAACCTATGTTTGTCAATGGTATAATCCGGGAACAGGCAAATTCTCTGATGCATCTTCAGTTAAAGGCTCTGTCTATCTGAAATTTGTTTGCCCTGAATCATATCCCGAATATCATGATTATAAAGACTGGGTTCTTTATATACGTAAAGAATAACGGAGTTTTTTAGAAATCGATCATTGCCTTCATAACACCGTCTTTGTAATCTGCAACCAGGTCAAATGCCTCTTTCGTTCTTACAAACGGGAACCTGTGAGTTACCATATTTTTAATATTTATCGATCCGTCGTTCATCATTTCAAGAGCACTCTCCACACAATCAACCTGTCTTCTGATAAACTGGAGTGATATTTCTTTTCGTCGTGTTGCTTCCACATTCATCGACCATCTGTCGAACTCAGGAATACCTACAACAATCAGTTTCCCTCCCGGTTTAAGGAGTTCAATAGCCTGGTCAAAGGCTTCCTGCTTGCCGCAGCATTCAAAAGCCAAATCAAGTCCCAGAGGCTCTTTGAGAAGGATTTTACCGACAATATTTTCTTCCAGAGGATTTCCTGTAAATACAGCTCCTTCTATCTGCGCAATTGACAACCGTTCATTTATCTGGTCGGTTACAAATATATTGCCAACCCCTTTGGCCTTGGATGCCAGCATCACACTCATGCCAATCGGACCATATCCGAATATTCCTATATTCAGATCCTTGCTATAACCTGATTGTTTTACTGCATAGACTCCTATAGCCATAGGTTCGGAAATCGAACCATGATCAGGTGTCAGGTGACCGGTGAGCGGAAAGCAGCTTGTATCGGGCATAACGATGTATTCGACCAGACAACCTTCAGCCTGGCCAGGGCAACCAAGAAAACGAAGTTTACGGCATGTATGATGTCTTCCTGACAGGCATTGATCACATTCCCAGCAAGGCATGGCCGGTTCAATTGCTATTTTATCACCCGGCTTAACCTTTGTTACGGCATTTCCCACCTCGACAACAATTCCTGCACCTTCATGACCTACTGCAAACGGATACTGAACCTTTTGGGAACCGATATTCCCCTGTGTATAATAATGGATATCAGAACCGCAGATACCCATAACCGACATTCTTATTTTTACATCATTTGAATTTACCAAAGATGGTTCGGAAATTTCTGACATTTCCATTTGTCTGATTCCGGTCAGCATCATTGCTTTCATAACTCTAAAATTTGAGGTCAAATATAGAAATTACTTTAATAAATATTTTGTAAATTCACCTCGTAACTCACTATAAATCTTAAATCAAATGAGAAAAATCTACGGAATAGGAGAAACTGTTTTTGATATTATNNGTTTCACTTGGCAGGATTGGGTTGCCGGTTTCTTTTATCAGCGAATATGCCAACGATAATGTTGGGGAAATAATCGATAATTTTCTTCAGGAAAATGGGGTGGGAACCGATTTTATCGATCATTTTAAGGAGGGTAAAACAAAACTTGCACTAGCGTTTCTTAATGAAAAAAATGATGCGAGCTATACTTTCTATCAGGACTATCCTGAACAAAGGTTAAATATCAAGTTTCCCGGGATCATAAAGGATGATATAATACTTTGTGGTTCGATCTATGCTATCACTTATGAAATAAGAAAGAAGTTCATGGATCTGATTTCAATGGCTAAGAAGAATGGGGCCATCGTTATTTATGATCCGAACTTCAGACCTTCGCATTCGTCCGATCTGGATAAGCTTTTGCCACTGATAGTTGAAAACATGCAAAATGCAAAACTTATAAGGGGTTCCGATGAGGATTTTAAAAATATTTTTGGAGCAGCTACACCGGATGAAGCGTGGAAAGTTGTCAGCAAATATTGTAACTGCATGGTCTATACTGCAAACGCTGAAGGAGTTTTTGTCAGGACAATCAGTTATTCCGGAAGATTTTCAGTTAAAGCTATAAAACCTGTCAGCACAATTGGGGCCGGAGATAATTTTAATGCTGGGATGATGGCCGCGATCTACAGGAACCAGATAACTGGTGATCAGCTTGATAAAATGGGTGAGGGAAGCTGGTCAAAAGTAATCTCTATGGGTGTTGATTTTGCAACTAATGTATGTTTGTCCTATGAGAATTACATTTCTGAGGATTTTGCAAAAGAACTAAAAAGTAGATAAGTTTTTTTACTCTGTGCAACTCTGTGAACACTCTGTGTAGCTCTGTGTTAGTTCTTTAATTATTTTTGTTACATTTAATTATTTTTGTTACACAGAGTTCCGATAGCTATCGGAACTCTGAGAAGCACAGAGAACCACAGAGATTATATTGGTTTTGCATTGGCAAGCAGATATTTTTCTGCTTCCAGAGACCAGATATAATCGTTTTTTGATACAATATCATTCAGTTCTTTATAAAACGGATCGGTTTTCCCGAGCAGCCCGAGATCGGAAAGTGCTATAAGCGGCAATGATATGTTTGTATATATAAGCTTTTTACCTCCGGGAATCTGAGGAAGATTCAAAGTAGTATTAACCACCGAATCGAGTCCCCCTACATGAGTAATCATGACAGCCGGATTGATCTTTCCTTCACTCATAAGTTCTAAGGATTCCCTCATATCATCGGTATTACCTCCTGAAGTCCCGACTATATGTGTGAAAGCATAATGTACATTATAGAAATTGAATTCTGCTTTAAACTCAGGATTCACAGGACCGGCAAAAAAATTGAGACATCCGTCGAATCCAAGTATAGCATCACCAAGTTCAATTACCTGCTTAACCGGTGCAAAAATAAAAACATCATCAAATCCCTTGTTTCCGGAGAGTTCACGCAGATATTTCGCAGGTTCAGGAATTTTACCGGTGTTAATATACACCAGCTTTACATCTTCTTTTTCTGCATCTGCGGGTCTGAAAATTGAGGCGGCTCTGGCAAGACGGTTATCATCAATATCTGTTACGACCAGTAAACCGGGTTTCCTGTCCTGGTGCAGGGCATAATCTATTGCGCCTAATCCCATGGGTCCGACACCAGCAAGTATTGCCATATTCCCTCCCTGCCGGATTCCCATATTATGTACATATGTTCCGGGCGGTATATGGTAACTAGCATGAAATGCCCCGATTATACATGACATTGGCTCCGAGAGTGAGGCAGGGAAAAATGCTTCTCCGTCGTAGGGCAGAAGACAATCAGCCTCCATTATTATGGGCGGAATTACAACATGTGTTGCATCTCCTCCAATGTACCGGTATGAGTATCCGGGAGCAGAAAGAGTGCCCATCTGGTTCATGGCAGGCTGAATTGAGAATTTCTGGCCGGTACGGAATTTGTTTTGCCATTTTTTTCCTACCTCCAGGATTATACCTGCAAACTCATGGCCAATGATAGTCGGATTAATATCGATATCATCAGGAACACGTTTATGATCAGCACCCTGAAGTGCAGCCTTATGCGATGACATGCATATACTGTCGGAGATTACACTTGCAAGAATCTCATCATCTTTCAGTTCCGGAAGTTCAAATTCTTCAAGTCTGAGATCTTTCTTACCGTATATTCGTACTGCCTTTGTCTTCATTATTTTCTGTTTATTTTGTTTTTTACCACGGAGTCTCACAGAGTTTTTCACGGAGTTTAACAGAGTTATATATTTTATACCATTGAACTCCCCCCTGTTGCCCTGGGCCCTGTGCTTTTATCCCAGCATCACCTGCCCGCCGGTAACCGGCACCGCCTGGCCTGTTTCATATTCCTGATCAACTAAATAAAGAAGGGCTTTCATTACGTCTTCAAGCCTGCACCCTCTTTTCATAGGGACCATTTCCTCATAATATTTTTTTACATCATCTATGTTTCTGGCTCCGGGAACTTTACCGGTTTTCAGATACTGTATAAACAGTCCATTAACAGGATCGGACCAGAGAGGGCCTTCATAAAAATTACCCGGGCATATTGAATTAACTTTTATTCTGAAGGGAGCCAGCTCCAAAGCAAATGACTGAGTAAGACCTATACCGCCAAATTTAGCGCCTGCATAAGCAAAATTTCGATTGCTTCCTCTTAATCCTGACTTTGAATTGATCTGTATTATATCGGTAAAATAACCGGGTTTTTCCTGGTTCTGAAGCTTCATAACTTCAGAAGCAAATTTTGCACAATGAAAATAGCCGTTATAATTTACTCCGGTTGTTTTTGAAAAGGTTTCAGCATCCATCTCATCGAGCCCTCCTGCTTTTAAGATTCCTGCATTGCTAATGATGAGATCAAGCCCCCCAAACTCCCTGATAGTTGTTAATATCATATCTTTAACGGAAGCTGCATCAGAAACGTCAGTTCTCACAAAAATTGCCTTGTTCTTTGTTTTTTTTGCTGATAACCGGGTTGCAAGTGAATTACCTGTCGATTCATTGAGATCGGCAATTACTACATTCATATTCAGCAAGAACAGTGATTCTGCTATTCCAGCTCCAAATCCCTGGCCACCTCCGGTAACAATAGCAATTTTATTGTTCAGTTTGTTTACTGATCCTGCTGTCAGCGCCACTTTTCTCCTGTAGTTCTCAACTTCCCATTTGTCAATGAATTCCACCTGTTCGGGGATGAGGAACTTAATTCCTCCGCAGAATGAAGCATAATAGCTTATTTTTATCAGGTCTTCATAAACATCAAGACAGGTTTCTGCACTGACGAAGGTTTCACCGACGGCAAAAACTCCCATGTCTTTGATTATGATCACTTTTGGCAAATAACCATACTCACTCAGGAAATGAGGCAGCTGGTATCTGAAAGAATCGAGAATCTTTTCAGCAGTAGCAGAATGTTCGATGTATAAGTATCTTGTTTTACAATAAACTATAATATCAGGAGTAAGAGGCAAGGATATTTTATGAAATTCCTGCTGGTTCTGATCAAACTTAGCGATGAGTGAGTTGTTTCGGAATCTTATGACACCTGGCTGATCTCCTGATAAGAGAATTCTGATAGTCGGCAGGACTTTATGAAGAATTGGATTATATGGCAATTGTGTAATGTCCGAAATTGGAGTCAGTTGTTCTTTAATCTTCTGAATAATTTCATCATAAATTCTTTTAATCTCCTCCGTTGAATTCGCACCTACAAATGAGCCGTGATTTTCAAGAAAAATTATTTGAGGATCATGCTTGAATTTATCACGATAGCTGATTATTTCCGATTCAAGTTTTTTAAACAAAGTATATCCGGGATCGGTATAGGGAACAAAAAGAACATTATCGCCAAACAGCTTCTGAGTAAGATTTTTTGCATTTCTGCTGCAAAGGATACCGTTAATAAGGGTAGGATGGAGGTGAACAACAAATTTATACCTGATAATATCATGAAGCGATGTCTCTACAGAGGGCCTGCTGTCCTTTCCCGGTTCGAGAATGCTTCTGAAGAGGTCTTCCTTTACCTGCTGTTCTCTGGTGTCTGACTCATCAGAATAGAGGCCGGAGGAAATTTTTTGAAGTTTTTGCCTGCTTAATGCGACCAGACCATCTTCATCAAGATCGGCAAGAGCTTGTCCGCTTGCCTTGATCCAAATTGTTTCATCATCTTTAAAGGATGTATTACCTCCTCCTGCGATCACAAAATCCTTGTTGCATCCGTAAAATTTAGAAATCTCAATCAGTTCTTTTATTTCAGGCTTCATTTTTATACTTATTTAAGTAATATTCAATAACTAATTGTCCGAGATTTTTTAAATCTCTCATCTGTTTAATGCTATGGCTTCCATCCGGTAAAACGTACCCTTGCCTGCCATCTGCTCTCAGATATTGATGTGCAGCGATTATACACGTACCCTCCCATGCTATTATTTTCAAAGATTCCTCCAGCGGCATTGATCCCCTTGTTGTAACAGTGAGCGGCAACATTTCAGGTGTGTTATGTTCGGTGCCGAATGTTATAATAAAACCTTTTTCGTGAAAGAAATCAACAAAGTTCTTCAATATGACGGAATCGTTTCTTCCGGGGATAAGCTCAATGCACTCAATACCAAGATTTTTAAGCGAATTATATAACTTTCGGGGATCAGATTCAAATTCAGTGTAATTTCCGGATGGATCATCGAGCAAAACAGGATAACATGGTATTCCTCCGGCTTTTATGATTATCTTAATTATTTTTCTTAATTCCAGGAATGAATTAGCGTCCTCTTCTACAAATGCTGCGCCTCCGCTTTTAAGCAAAATCGACCTTATTTCATTTTCCAGTGCCGCTGGATTTTTAAAACTCGTTTTTGATTTTTTACCTCCATACAGATTTTCAAGGAACCCCATTTGTTCCTCTTCAGAATGGGAAACTGTGAGAGCAAGTTCCCTCAATGCTTTTGCTATATGGCGTTCACGCACAAGCTCGTGTGCGTATGTTTTTTTAATTACTGAATAAGAGAGCTTCATGGCAGGATTTTCCTTTTCAATGAGATGGTTCAGTTTTGCGATCATGGCTTTTATCTGAATCTGGCTCTCCCTCTTTACAGTTTTGATTTGTCTCTTCTGAATCCAGGCGACCTTAAACGGGAAATCCAACCCTTTCCCGCTAAAATAAATCCTTCCGGGATTATTAGGATCGTTTATTCTTATACCTTTTTTTTGTTCCTCTTTCAGAAGCCCTATAAACTCGATGTTGAAGAGCGGGAAAATCCTATTTAACAAACAGCCCTTGTGGAAAACCTCATATCCATCAGTTACATAAAAATCATTAATGCCAAGGACGGCTATTTTTTCTTTGACTGCCATGTTAAAAGCAGTTTCGAGGGCAATAAATGCACTGAATGAATATGGTGTANNAAAATTTTTCATTACAGTTCTTATAGTTTGGTATCTGACTTAAATTCCGATTGTTGTTCATTTTGCTGGAGTCGGAGAGAGGCATATATTACCAGTTCAGTACCTCCTCAGGCACATTCAGCAAAGAGTCACAGATCCAATCCGCTTTTTTAAGAGCTGATGCTTTAAAGGATGTTGTGACAGCAAGACACCTGCACCCTGCGGACTTGCCCGACTCGATACCGGTTACCGCGTCTTCAACTACAAGGCAATCTTCAGGCCTAATATTCAGACTTCTTGCTGCCTTCAGATAAATCTCAGGAGATGGTTTCTTATCCTTAACATCAAGACCCGTTATGATTGCCTGAAAAAAATCATCCGAAAGACCAGTCTCTTTTAAATTCACCTCCATTTTAATTCTATCAGCACTTGTCGCTAGCGCCAGTCTGAGTCCTTTTTTTCTGCATTTTGAAATAAACTCATGCACGCCCGGAAGCGGTTTTAATTTGCCTCTGACTATTTCTCCGTATATTTCGTAAGTCCTGGCCTTAACCTTGTTTATATCAATATTAATTCCATATTGCTCTGCAACTCCACCTATATACCTGTTTTCCCCCATGCCAACAAATGGTTTAAAGTCCTCAGCTGATACTTTAACTCCGAGTTCTCTGAACATTAATGTAGCTGCCTTACAGATAAAAGATTCAGAATCTACAAGAACTCCATCCATATCAAATAGCACCCC
>PMIL01000351.1 GCA_003157075.1 Bacteroidales bacterium
TCTGTTAAAGAAAATCCATTCGGCTTGAAAAATATGTTGGGAAATGTTGCTGAGTTTTGTCTTGATTTCTATTCACCCGATACCTATAGGTCAGATTCGGCAGCAGCTGTTAATCCTCGTGGTCCTGTCAGAGGACAGGAACATGTTATACGCGGCGGTTCTTTTAAAAGTGATGCAAGAGATGTAAGAAGTGCATCACGTGATTTCACGAAAACAAAAGCATGGCTTGTTACTGATCCGCAGATGCCAAAGAGCATCTGGTGGTATTCGGATTGTATAGATGTCGGGTTCAGAGTTGTTCTTGAAGCAGACACTTCAATTGTGAAATAGATAGAAGTAAATTGGAATAAATTTGAATAGGTTGAAACAGATATAGCAATGCAGAATATTGACAGAAGAAAATTTATTGGAAGAACGGCTCTGGCAGGTATAGGATTAGCTGGTGCCGGAGCGTTGATTACAGCATGCAAACGAAAACCCAACATTGAGGCGCTGGGTCTTCCGCCGATTCTTAAAGGTGCACCTAAAGGGAAAAAACTAAGAGCCGGACTTGTTGGATGCGGAGCAAGAGGTACCGGGGCTGCAATAAATTTTATCAGTGCTGGACCTGATCTTGAGATCATTGCACTGGCAGATGTTTTTCAGGATAAGATCGATGCCTGTCGTGAAAGATTTGCCTCATTCAATCTGCCAATACCCGCAGAAAATTGTTTTACGGGCCTCGACGGGTATAAGAAGCTGATGGCTATCCCTGAAGTTGATGTTGTTATATTGGCAACTCCCTGTAAATTTCGCCCCGAACAATTTCTTGAGGCGGTTCAGAACAATAAGCACTCCTTTCTTGAAAAACCGATGGCAGTTGATCCTGTGGGGATTCGGTCAATAATAACTACTGCAAAGAAAGCCGCCTCAGTTGGATTGTGTGTTGTGACAGGTACTCAGCGGAGGCATCAGGAGGATTATATTGAAACTTATAAACAGGTGGTTGGCGGAGCGATAGGTACAATTACCTCTGCAAAGGCATACTGGAATCAGGATCATGTCTGGTTTCGTGAGCGTGAAAAAGGATGGAACGATATGGAATATATGATCCGTAATTGGAACAATTTCTGCTGGTTATGCGGTGATCATATTCTTGATACTCATGTGCATAATATTGATGTTATCAACTGGTTTCTTGGCAGGCACCCCGAGAAGGCGATCGGTTACGGAGGCAGGGCAAGGAGAGTTACCGGTGATCAGTACGACTTTTTCAGTATAGACTTTGATTACGGCACCGGTGTGAGTTCACATAGCATGTGCCGTCAGATAGACAGTTGTGCCAATGGAACAGGAGAAATTATTGTGGGCACAGAAGGCTATACGAATTGTGCCAACACTATATATGATCTGAAAGGAAAAATAAAATGGCAATTTGAATATCCCAAAGATGAAAACGGAAATGCCACAAACGCAGTAAAGATACCTCCTTACGTACAGGAACACATGCATCTGGTTCATGCCATACGTACGGGAAACTACGTAAATGAAGCCGAAACTACAGCTATATCAACCCTTACTGCAATAATGGGCCGAACAGCAGCATATACAGGCCGTCTGGTAGCCTGGGACGACATATTCAAATCCGATATGAACCTTGGACCATCAAAAATTGAATTAGGTCCCGTTGATATGGTATTCGACACACCGGTACCAGGTACTCCGGTGGCTCTTTAAAATTTGATTCATTACATCTTGGTATCCATTTAAATTATCTATTATGGCAAACAAATCCTCCAGAAGAGACTTCGTCAAACGATCGGCAGCACTTGTTGCCGGGGCCATTGTTCTCCCGCAAATAATTCCTTCCTCAGCTCTTGGGATGGGGAAAAAGATTCCTCCCAGTGATCGTCTTGTTATTGGTTCAATCGGAACCGGATCACAAGGTATGAGTAACATGAGAGATTTTTTGAAACTAAAAGATGCAGTGCATTTTGTTGCTGTTTGTGATGTCGATGCGCTTCATCTTGCTAAAGCCAAAGAAACAATCGATCTTGACTATAAAAACAAGGACTGCCGGACATATTCCGATTACAGGGAATTCCTTGATAAGGAGAAACTTGATGCAGTTTCAATAGCTCTGCCTGATCATTGGCATGGTATAATATACTCAGCTGCAGTCAATAAAAAATTACATGTTTACGGAGAAAAACCAATATGCCGTACAATAAAGGATGGTCAGACAATTGTCAATGCTGTAAAGCAGAATAATATTATCTGGCAGACAGGCAGCTGGCAGCGTTCACTTTTCAATTTCCACAGGGGAGCAGAACTTGCGATTAATGGAAGAGCAGGTAAGGTAAAATACATTGAGGTAGGACTTCCCGACGGAAACAAAGGAATCGGAACGCCTCCTGTGAAACCTGTTCCCCCAGAGCTTAACTGGGAAATGTGGCTCGGACCTGCACTAAAAGTACCATACAGGGGTATTTCACATTGGGACTGGCGCTGGATACTCGATTATTCGGGCGGGCAACTGACTGACTGGGCCGGTCATCATATTGATATTGCCAATTGGGGAGCCGGACTTGAACATACGGGACCAGTTGAAATTTCAGGAAAGGGAGTTTATCCTGTGGAAGGAATATTTAATGTACCTGTAGAATATGATTTCCTTTGCAGATATTCCAATGGTATAGAGATGCGTGTAGCAAATGCATCAAGACTTCCTCTGGGTATGGGAACTACATGGCATGGTGATCTGGGATGGATTCATGTTGATCGCGGAGACATTATTACCGCCTCTGATCCAAAAATTCTTAACGAAGTGATCGGCGAAAATGAGATCCATTTATATAAAAGTGATAACCACTGGAAGAATTTTGTTGATTGTGCTCGTTCCGGGAAAACAACTATTGCACCTGTAGAAGTTGCCTACCGGGCAATCTCAGTCGCTTTGCTCGGTGAAATTGCGATGACAACCGGACAAACTATAAAATGGGATCCTGACAAAGAGGAAATAATCGGTAATCCGAATGCTTCGCGCCTTCTGGCCCGTCCTTACCGTCAACCGTGGCAATTACCAACAATTTAATCAGAAAGTATATGAAAAAGAAATATTTACCACTTATCATTGCAGCTGGCTTAATAACCTTCTTTTCTGCATGTAAAACTGAGACCGGATTTAAAACATTGATAATTACAGGTCAGAATAATCACAATTGGAAAGTAAGTTCACCAATACTAAAACAGATACTAGACCAGACAGGTTTATTCTCATCTGAGATTATGATAACTCCCGATAAAGGGGGAGATATGAAAATCTTTAATCCTGATTTTTCGAAATACAAACTTGTTGTAATTGACTATAACGGAGATTCATGGTCAGAAAAAACAAATTCGGCATTTGTTGACTATGTAAAAAACGGTGGTGGAGTCGTTATCTATCATGCAGCTGATAATTCTTTTCCTGCATGGAAAGAGTATAACGAAATGACCGGACTTGGAGGATGGGGAGACCGTAATCAGAAAGATGGTCCTTACATTTATTATAAAAATGGTCAGCTTGTAACAGATACATCTGCCGGAAATGGTGGCTCTCATGGTAAAAGGAGGGCGTACCTGGTAAAGACCCGTGTAGCAGATCATCCGATTTTAAGAGGATTGCCGGTAGCATGGCTTCATGGAACTGATGAATTGTACAGCCAGTTACGCGGACCGGCCAAAAACATGCAGATCCTTGCCACGGCTTTTTCTGACAGTACTCTGGGAGGAGGCACTATGAGAGATGAACCAATGCTAATGACTATAACTTATGGTAAGGGCAGGATTTTTCACACTGTAATGGGACATGCTGATGAAGGTGGAGGACCAGCCATGCAATGTGTTGGTTTTATTACAACATTACAAAGAGGTGCAGAGTGGGCTGTAACCGGTGAAGTAACTCAAAGAGTTCCCTGGGACTTCCCAAGCGCTGCCGGAGTTGTGCTTCGTCCCGATTTTAAAGAAATGACTCTTGAGGAAGCTTTCACTCACATCGCGAATTATGATATTGTGAAGAGCACAAAGTCTCTTTCATTCATTCAGGCTCATCTCAGATCACTGGCAGGCGATGCAGCCGGAATAAAGAAGATTGAAGAGATGATGGTGAAAGTTCTTAAGGATAAGGATGCAACAGTGGAATCTAAGAAATTACTTCTTCGTGAACTGAGCTGGATGGGATCTGATTATTCTGTCCCAACAATCAAAGAGCTTGTTTCTAATGCTGAATTAAAGGATGAAGCTGAATTCGCACTTACAAGATTAGTTTCTAAATAGCATTCCTCTGTGTTTCTCTGTAGTACCTCTGTGGATTTCTTTAAAACTGGTTTTTAAAATTTAAGATCTTACACAGAGTTGCACAGAGAAGACACAGAGTAACACAGAGATAATTTATAGAAATTTTAAAATGCTTTCACTGGTAATACCAATATATAATGAGGAGAAACTGGTTGATGAACTGGTCAGAAGAACAATTTCATCAATTGAATCTTTCATTCAGGAATATGAAGTGATCTTTGTTGATGACGGAAGCACTGACTCGAGTCTTGAAAGAATTTTATCATGCCAGAAAGTATACAAAAATATAAAAGTCCTCTCTTTATCTAAAAATTTCGGACATCAGGCTGCATACACTGCAGGGCTGGAATATGCCAGAGGAGATCTGGTTGCCATGATGGATGGCGACCTGCAGGATCCGCCTGAACTCATGGGGGAGATGTACACTAAAATCAGGGAGGAAAATTATGATGTGGTTAGCGGAAAACGTACTGGCAGAAAAGGCAAAAACGGACGTGTTCTTTATGAAAAGATATTTCATCTACTATTCAAACGTATAGGCGAAATTAAAAATATGGAGAACACAGGAAATTACTCCATGATGAAACGGGAAGCTGTTAATGCGCTTCTATCAATGAAAGAAAAAGTAAGATATCTCCCTGGTTTGCGTACATTTATCGGCTTCAGGCAGGGATATGTTGATTTTGTAAGAGATGACCGCTATAAAGGAACTCCAAAAATGAATTTCCGCAACCTTCTTGTCCTGGCTGCCGATGCGGTTTTTTCATTTTCAAGATTCCCGATACGTTTTTGTCTTGTATTAGGATCAATCGGAGCCCTGGTATTTATGGGCGCCGGAATTTATGTATTAATTGCCAAAGCATACGGATTTGCAGTTATAGGCTGGTCATCAACCCTGCTCAGTATATACTTTCTCGGTTCAATACAATTAGTCTTTCTGGGAATACTTGGCGAATACATTTACAGGAACTATAAAGAATCACAAAACCGTCCGGTATACTTTGTCAGAAAATTTTATGATGGCTCTCCTGAAGAATGATGAATGAAAAAAAACTAAAATATATATTCTTTTTTTTGTCTGCATTTCTTTTGATTCTGATGCTGCTCCTGAGCAGAAATGCAGGTATTACATGTGATGAAATGCTGCATTATGATCATTCGGTAGCAGTCTATAATTATTTTGCATCACATGGGCACGACCAGACAGCCCTTAATACCCCGGTTACGAATCTGAAATATTATGGCCAGTCATATGATGATATGGCAACTATTCTCATAAAATGGTTTAAAATAGAAAATGTTTATGGTTTCCGCCATTTTATGAGTTCTCTTGCCGGATGGCTGGCAATCTTTATTACTGCACTCTTTGCAATATGGCTGTCAGACTACCGGGCGGGTATTTTAGTTCTTATCTTGTTTGCTGTTTCTCCGACTTTCATTGGTCACAGCCAGAATAACCTGAAAGACATACCTTTCGCATTAACATATATTTCCGGAGTTTTTTTTACCCTCAGATATCTGGTTTCAGAAAAACAAAATTCATACAGAGATTTAATTTTACTGACTGCCAGTATTGGATTTTCAATAAGTATAAGGGCAGGAGGAATCCTGTTGCTTTGTTATCTTTTCTTTTTCCTGGTGGTCATCTCTACTTTTAAATATTACAGGAAAGAAAGAATTGATCCTTCTGAAATCAGAAAAAAGTTTCTCTTGCTGTGTGGTGTCTCAGTGGTTTCCTGGTTCTTAAGTATTCTATTGTGGCCTTATGCTCTTAACGGACCAATTAAGAACGTTATTGAATCTTATCGTATCATGGCTCATTACCCATGTACATTCCGGCAGATATTTGAAGGAAAAGTCGAGTGGTCAGATTTTATGCCATGGTATTATCTGCCGAAATCAATGTTAATTACAATACCTGTAATAGTTTTGACAGGTTTATTCCTGTTCATTATTTTTTCATTCAGAAAAATGAATCTGAAAAAAAAGATGCTTTTCGGCTGCCTGATATTTACAGTTGCTTTTCCTGTAGTATTTGTGATATACGAGAAATCAAATCTCTACTCTTCCTGGAGGCAGTTTCTTTTTGTTTATCCGGGAATGATTATACTCGCTGCAACAGGATTTCTTCACTTTTTTGAAATTATCAAAGTCTCGTATTTAAAATGGGGTATGGCTGTATTAGTTATACTTCTTTCATTACATCCTTTGAAATTCATGTTCAGGAATCCTCAGTTTTATTATCTGTATTATAATCAATTGGTTGGAGGATTAAAGGGAGCCTGCTCAAATTATGAAACAGATTATTATTATGCAGGTCAGACAGCAGCATCAGAATGGCTTATAGATTATCTGAAGAATAAAAATCTCCCGGAAAAAACCAGGGTTATGGCTACTTATCCGGTCGACTGGCAGTTTCGTAATCATCCGGAAATTAAAACATTTTATTCCCGATATGAAGAGAGAAGTCTGTCTGACTGGGATTACGCAATCGTTACCAACAGGTATATTTCACCGCTGCAGCTACGAAAAAAATGCTGGCCTCCTGAAAACAGTATCCATATAATTTATGCAGACAAAGTTCCCGTTTGTGCTGTTCTGGAACGGAAAACAAAGGATGATTTTGCCGGTTATAATGCTCTGAATGAGAGAAACTATAAGGAAGCAATTGATCGTTTTTCAAAAGCTTTAAAGATTGATGATAGCGATGAAATGATTTTTTATAATTTTGCTGCAGCTTTTTATAATGATGGACAGAAGGGGAAAGCCGATTCACTTTTAAAAAGAGGGCTGGAAGTGAATCCTGATTTTGAACCCATTCTGATGTATCTGGGCAATATTGCAGGATCTGAAAAAAGAAATGATGAGGCAATAAGCTGTTATGAAAAGGTGATAAACATTAACAGAAAGTATTTCGAAGCATATGTTTCATTAGGGGAGTTGCTAATCGATACGGATGTTGAGAGATCCAGGACTCTTCTCAGAACTTGTCTGACGATGAGTCCAAAGTATAAGCCTGCAATTATTGCTCTGGCCTGCACTTACAGGAGCTCAAATCCGGAAATAGCTGAGAAATATTACGAATTGGCTGAAACTATTAAATAAAAAACTAATAATTATAAACATTTTAACATGAAAAAATCAGTTTTAGTATTTTCAATGACATTGCTCCTGATTATTGGTGGCATGAATGTAACAGTTGCACAGGATCAGCCTAAACCCAAGAAAGATACGATCAACATGGATACAAATGCCAAACCGACCTTTTATAATGCGGTTGAGGATGAAAAGAAAGGAAAAAGTCCAGTAGTAACAATCGCATTAATTGCGGGAGCTGTAGTTATTGTTGGCGCTGCAGCATTTTTTATGCTTAAGAAGAAGAAATAATTAAGATCAGTATTGTCAATCCTGTGAATGGATTCTGAAATGGATAAACTTAAAATATCAACTGCTCAGTTTGAAAACCGGAGTGGCGACAAGGAATTCAATTTATCGAAAATTGAAAATCTGACACGCGCAGCTGCCCTTGAAGGTTCCGATGCTATAGCTTTTCACGAATGCTCAGTTACCGGCTATTCATTTGCAAGACATCTTACAAGGGAGGAGCTGCTCACTCTTGCAGAATTTATTCCTGAAGGAGCCAGTATTAAAAGACTTACAGAAATAGCATCGGAAAACAATATCTATGTCCTGGCCGGACTTTTCGAAAAAGACAGTGAAAATAAGATATACAAGACTTATGTCTGTGTTGGGAAGAATGGATTAGTTGCAAAGTTCAGAAAATTGCATCCGTTTATAAATCCTTATCTGACTCCGGGTGACAGTTATTGTATATTCGACCTTAACGGATGGAAGTGCGGAATCCTGATTTGTTACGATAATAATATTATAGAGAATGTCCGTGCAACTACACTTCTGGGCGCAAACATAATTTTCATGCCTCATGTTACGATGTGTACTCCGTCCACTCGACCGGGTGCAGGATTTGTTGATCCTGGTTTATGGGAGCGGAGGGAAGAGGATCCTACCTCACTCAGGCTGGAATTTGACGGCATGAAGGGACGGAGCTGGCTTATGAAATGGTTGCCCTCAAGAGCCTACGATAATGGCATATATGTAATCTTTTCGAATCCTATCGGAATGGATGACGATCAGTTGAAGAACGGTTGTTCTATGATAATTGATCCCTTTGGAGATATCATTGGCGAATGCCATAATCTTGGCGATGATTTCGCCTCTGCAGTATTGACACCCGAAAAACTGAGCCAGGCGGGAGGATACAGATATCTTCAGGCAAGAAGACCTGACCTTTACAAAGATATTATCGGACAGGATCATCAGCCTGTGCAAAAAGTTATCTGGCTGAAAAGTGACGATTCAGACAAGATTTAAAGCTTCAATCAACCCGATATCATATGTTTGACAGAGAGCATTCATCAATGAAAAGCGGAGACAGCTCAAGTGATGAATCAGGAAATAAAGTAGAATTATTACGGGAAGAAAAGTTGAGAACTGATATCCTTAATGCGTTTAAGGAAGTTGTTGCATTTTATAGTCCGACACATAATATTTTATGGATTAATGATGCCGGTAAGGAACAACTCAACATAAAGGATGATTCTTATATCGGGAAATTATGTTATAAAGTTTGGTTTAATGCCGACAAGCCATGTCAGCATTGTCCGGTTGTCAGTCGTAAAATTGAACCGTCAGAGAGACTGGTAAACCTTACCGCTGATAAATTATGGATGGTAAGACATACTCCGTTGTTTAATCCGCAGGGTATTCTAACAGGATTTATCGAGTTCAGGGAAGATATAACACATATATCAGATCTTGAGAAGCAGATACTCGATGAAAGGGAGAAATATAAGATGCTTGCCGAAAATGCTCACTTCGGGCTCATTCTGACTCAAAACAATAAACCGGTATATATCAACAAGATTTTTTTGGAATGGCTGGGGCTAGAGTCTGTTTCTGATTTTCACTGGGTAGATCTTATTGAATATTTTCATCCCAATGACAGGAGAATTGCCAGCCGGTTATTTCAAAAAGTCAAAAATAACGATATCCCGTCTCCATTGGTAGAAAAGTTAAGGATAGTTAGTAAAGACGGTAAGGTTCACTATATACGGTTCGATCTTAAAAATAACATTATAGATAATCAAAAGTATGTGCAAACCGTGATTATTGATATCACTGCTGATGTTTTAAAGGAAAAGAAACAAAAACAGGTTGCAGCGGATGCCCTGTATATGAACCAAAAAAACTCTATTCTATCTGAAATAGAAAGTATGCTGATAAAAACACTTTCCGATAAAAAGTTATCAAAATCAAAAAGTGAATTCAAAAAAATATTCGATATAATCAACAATTTCAAGCAGTTGGATAGAGATTGGAAGATGTTTATTGTAAATTTCGAAGAGGTACATCCGGGATTTTTCAGCAGGTTAAAAAGTACCCATCCTTTACTATCTTCAAGTGATATAAAGCACTGTGCATGTATAAAAATGAACTTTGATACAAAGGAGATAGCACGATTCTTCAATATAAAAGCCTCCTCGGTCCAGATAAGCCGAGTCAGATTAAAGAAAAAAATGGATCTGCCTGATACAGTTGATCTGAGAAGCTACATTCTAAGTTTCTGATACTTTTCTCCTTTCTAAGATTTCTACAGTACTAATTCTTATTGCATAGTAATAGGTTTGTAATAGAAATTTGCTATCTGGTTAGAATCCTATTGTATAATTTAGAAGTCCTGATTCACTAACTCACTAACATGGTTAACTTATGACACAACTTTATGATGCTTCTCTGGTTGACTGGTCGAGAGCACAGTTTGCTCTTACGGCCATTTATCATTGGTGTTTTGTACCTCTCACGCTTGGACTCTCTTTCATTGTCGCTTTCATGGAATCTTTGTATGTAAAGACCGGGAGCGAGGAATGGAAGAGGATTACCAGGTTCTGGATGACCCTTTTCGGGATAAATTTTGCTATTGGGGTAGCAACCGGTATCATTCTTGAATTCGAGTTCGGAACCAACTGGTCAAATTATTCATGGTTTGTTGGTGATATCTTTGGCGCCCCGCTGGCTGTTGAAGGTCTCATGGCGTTTTTTATCGAGAGTACTTTTGTCGCTGTAATGTTCTTTGGCTGGAATAAGGTGAGCAAGAGGTTTCATTTGCTCTCTACATGGCTTACTGCAATAGGAGCTAATCTTTCTGCTTTGTGGATACTGGTGGCTAATTCATGGATGCAATATCCTGTTGGAATGCATTTTAATCCCGACACGGCACGTAACGAAATGACAAATTTCTGGGATGTGCTTTTCTCCCCTGTAGCAATAAATAAATTTTTGCATACTGTTTTATCAGGATATGTTGTAGCCTCTGTATTTGTTTTAGGAATTTCGGCCTGGTTCCTTTTAAAAAACCGCGACATCCGTTTTGCCAAACTAAGTATCATTGTTGCTGCGGTCTTTGGAATGGTCGTATCATTGTTTATAATAATCACCGGTGATCAGTCAGCAAGGTTAATGGCAAAACATCAGCCCATGAAATTTGCTGCAATGGAGAACCTTTACGACGGACAAAGAAAAGCTCCGCTGGTAGTCTTCGGGGTACTTAAAAACAATAACGTGTCGGATTATGATAAAAATGAATTCGCATTAAAATTCCAGATACCCAACTTTCTTTCTTCCATGGCATTTCTGGATGCGAATGCATATGTGCCAGGCATCAAGGATATTTCGCAGGGCAACAGTGAGTATGGCATTATGTCTGCCAGTGAAAAAATCCAAAAGGGAAAAGTGGCAATTCAGGCTTTAAAAGATTACAATATAGCTAAAAAGGCAAAAGATAGCCTGGGAACAAAAAATGCACTTTCTGTATTGCAGACAAATTATAATTATTTTGGCTATGGTTTTCTTTCAGAAGCCAAACAAACTATACCTCCTGTCAAACTAACATTTTATTCATTCCGGTTTATGGTTGTGTTAGGATTCTGGTTTGTTATTCTTTTTATTCTTGCCCTGATTTTCCTCATGCGAAACAGGATTGAAAACAAACGCTGGTTTTTCCGCCTGGCCATAATCAGTATCCCTTTGGCATACCTTGCATCCCAGTTTGGATGGATGGTTACAGAAGTTGGAAGACAGCCATGGGTAATCCAGGATCTGATGCCTGCTATAACTGCTGTCTCAAATATAAACGTGGGTTCAGTTAAAATTACTTTTGCACTGTTCGCAATCATATTTACTCTTTTGCTTATTGCTGAAATAAAGATTATGCTGAAACAAATTAACAATGGTCCTAAAGATGGAGGAAATTTATAATGTTTGACACTTTATCCTATACCGCATTACAGCAATACTGGTGGATACTGGTATCACTGCTGGGTTCTATCCTTGTATTTTTACTATTTGTACAGGGAGGACAGTCCCTTATTTATCAATTGGGCAAATCTGATACTAACAGAACAATTATAATAAATACTATAGGCAGCAAATGGGAATTCACGTTTACTACTCTGGTCACTTTCGGAGGTGCCTTTTTTGCATCCTTTCCTTTATTTTACAGCACCAGTTTTGGAGGAGCCTATTGGGTCTGGATAATTATTTTGTTCGCTTTTATTATTCAGGCAGTTGCTTATGAATTTCGTTCAAAACCCGAAAATTTTCTAGGGAAGCAGGTTTTCGATGCCTTCCTGTTTTTGAACGGCCTTTTAAGTACTGTTCTTCTGGGTGCTGCTGTCAGTACATTTTTCACAGGGTCCAGTTTTATTATAGACAGTGATCGTCATTCTCAATGGACTCTTGCCACCCGAGGTCTTGAGGCTGCACTAAATATTCAAAACCTTTCACTGGGTCTGGCTGTATTCTTCCTTTCCCGTGTACTGGCTTGTCTTTATTTCCTGAAAACAATTAATAGTACTGAAATAATTGAAAAGACTAAAAAGCAACTGATATATAATGCAATTCCATTTCTTGTCTTCTTTCTCTTATTTACATTTATGTTGATGCTTAAGGATGGATTCGCGGTTAATCCTGCAACCGGAGAGGTATTCATGCAACCTTACAAGTATTTTCATAACTTAATTGAGATGCCGTTAGTCGCTGTCTTATTTCTGGGCGGGGTTGTACTGGTCTTATCCGGAATAATTTTACCTGTATTCTCTTTTGAAAAGAATGGTGAAAAGGGTATATGGTTTTCGGGGTTTGGAACTGTTTTAGCAGTTTTTTCATTATTCCTTTTAGCAGGATTCAACAATACTTCCTTCTATCCGTCAGTTGCTGATCTTCAGAGTTCTTTAACTATAGCAAACAGTTCTTCAAGCCGTTATACACTTACAGCGATGAGTTATGTCTCATTGATTATTCCTTTTGTATTG
>PMIL01000226.1:0-22242 GCA_003157075.1 Bacteroidales bacterium
AAAGTATAAGTATAATAACTATATGACTCAAGTCTTACACCCAATGCTACTCCGCCATAAGTATCAAGTTTACTTACCTTAAAAAGATCATAATGAATGGCTCCTCTTGCAGCAATAATAATATCATTCCAACCATAATCACTATAGGCAGTATTCCATGCATACGAAGCATGCTTAAATCCTACGATTCCTCCAAGAGAGAGTGGACCTATGTTTTCAAGATCCTTAATTCCTTTTTCTAAGCTCAAACTAAAAGCAGGTAAAGAAGTTGCCCCATAACCATAGCCATACCATCCAAATCCCACGCCTAAGTTACCGACTAAATCGCCATTTTTAAAAGCCTGGGCTTTGAGTTGCGTCATAGAGAAAACAACAACTAATAATACAAGTAAAAGTTTCTTCATAATTTTAAAGTTTTAGTCATTTATAAGTATTAACATTTCTATTTGAATTTTGTTTACCCTGACTTAAATGTTTCCGACATAGTACCGGCAAATCAGTTCAATTCTAACCTGCTAATGAAAGTTCACCTCAATGGATTGTTAATTATTTAACCAATAAATGCCCCACTTCCCTGACTCACAACCTCCCCTGGTATGAGAAATGTAAAGCTAATTTAGTAAAAGAAGATTAAGAAAAGAAGTATGAGAGGTTTTTTTTACAATGTTTTTGATGAATTCTGTAAAAGAAACGACGAAAATGGCTACACAAGATGTAAGTGTAAAATTTCCATCAGTTTTCCGTTAAACAGAAGGTACATTCCGGCAGCTAAGGAAGCGCCGAGAAGTGGTCCAAGAATAGGAACCCATGAATATTTCCAGTCGCTGTCGCGTTTTCCGGGTATGGGAAGAAGGAAATGCATAATACGCGGACCCAGATCACGGGCAGGATTTATCGCATAACCTGTAGGGCCTCCGAGAGAAAGTCCAAGTCCAAGTACAACAATTGATACGGGGAGAGCATTAAGTGCACCCAACCCGACTTCAGGTTGTGCCATATAAAGGACTGCAAGTGCAAGCACATAAGTTCCTATGGCTTCTGTCATTATATTATACCAGTAGCTTCTTATATTCGGTGCTGTTACGAAAACTGCCAGTATGGAATCTGCATCAGCAGTTGCATCAAAATGTTTTTTATAAGCGAGCCAGACAAGCAGAGCACCAAACATAGCACCGAGTAACTGGGCACATATATATTCCGGTAATAGATTTATTGAAAATTTATCAGCCAGTACCAGGGCAAGGGTGACTGCAGGATTCAAATGTGCGCCACTATATGGTGCTGCAATTAATACTCCTGTAAAAACCCCGACAGCCCATCCAAACGTTATTACGATCCAGCCACTGTTGTTTCCTTTTGTTTTATCGAGAAGTACGTTGGCAACTACTCCTCCTCCAAATACCAGTATTATTGCAGTTCCGAAAAATTCAGCAAAAAATGCGTTCATATGTATATGTAATTTAATTACTGTTAATAGGGTTAATTTTCAATACTTTATTTAATAGTGCCTAGAGTGACTAAAGTGACTAGAGTTTTAAGAAATAAAGAAGTTTTTGATTTTTAACTTTAGGCACTCTAGGCACTTTAGGCACTTATTCCATATCCTCCGCCCATGCCTTTGCTGCATTAACAGCCCGATGCCAGTCTTTAATAAGCGAAATTGTTTCGCTTTTCTCAATTTGTGGAGAAAAGGTCCTGTCTATCTGCCATTGCTGCCTGATCTCGTTTATATCGCTCCAGTAATTAACAGCCAGGCCGGCCAGGTAAGCAGCTCCCAGAGCTGTTGTTTCTGTTATTTTAGGGCGTATAACTTTTGTTTGCAATAAATCGGACTGAAACTGCATTAGCTGGTTATTGACTGTTGCGCCTCCATCGACCCTCAATTCACGGATATCAATCCCGGAATCTTTTTGCATTGCAAGAAGAACTTCGAGAGTCTGATAAGCAATACTGTCGAGCGCAGCGCGAGCGATATGCGCTGATGTTGAACCTCTGGTAATGCCCACAATGGTTCCCCTGGCATGCTGATTCCAGTGTGGAGCACCCAAACCGGCAAAAGCAGGAACAAAATAAACTCCCTCACTGCTACTTACTTTTGCTGCCAGTTTCTCTACATCATCCGATTTTTTAATTATGCCTAAACCATCCCGAAGCCATTGCACCACTGCTCCTGCAATGAATATGCTTCCTTCGAGAGCATATTGTGTGTCATTTCCTATTTCCCAGGCAATAGTCGTAAGAAGTTTGCTGTTTGAATTTATTGGTTTATTACCAATATTCATCATCATAAAACACCCGGTGCCATATGTGTTTTTTACCATTCCCGGTTCGATACACATCTGTCCGAAAAGTGCTGACTGCTGATCACCGGCTATTCCTGCAACAGGTATTGAAGAAGCAAAGTGACCAACAGTCTTTCCATATATTTCACTTGAAGATCTTACTTCAGGCAGCAATCCTGCCGGAATATTGAACAGCTTTAATAATTCCTCATCCCATCTGAGAGTGTGAATATTATATAACATTGTTCTGGAAGCATTAGAAACATCAGTTATATGTAACTGTCCCCTGGTAAGATTCCATACCAGCCAGGTATCGACTGTACCAAAAGCCAGCTGACCGTCTTCTGCAAGTTTCCTGGCATCCTTCACATTATCCAGGATCCATCTTATTTTTGTGGCTGAAAAATATGCATCGATAATAAGTCCTGTTTTATCCCGGACCATTATGCTGTGTCCGTTATTCTTAAGTGTATCGCAAAAATCTGCTGTACGCCTGTCCTGCCAGACAATCGCATTATAAACAGGTTTTCCCGTTTTCCTGTTCCATACTATGGTTGTTTCACGCTGATTTGTAATACCTATCGCGGAGATATTTACACTTTCAAGTCCGGCTTTCGTAATTGCCTCAAGTGCAACACCAGCTTGTGTTGACCATATTTCTTCAGGATCATGTTCAACCCAGCCCGGCTTAGGATAGAATTGTCTGAATTCCTTTTGGGCATTAGCCACAGGAAGTCCGTTCCGATCAAAAACGATAGCTCGTGAACTTGTGGTTCCCTGATCGAGTGCTAAAATAAATTCTTTCATTGTCCTGGATATTAGGTGAGTTCAAAATCCTATATATAGTTTCTTATCAATTTATTGTACGATTCCACCTGACTCTCCTTCCATTTCTGATCAAACCCGAATTCGGCTGCCATAATATCAGCAACCCGGGGTGAGATATCAGCACTAGCTCGTGCATTAAGGAATAAGGAACGAGTCCTCCTTGCTAGAATATCCTCGATATTTACAGGCATCTCATTCCTGCATATCCAGAGTATCTCAGCTAATGAGTAGGGAAGTCTGTTGTCAAGGGGGATTCCTGTTTCAGGCTTTCCCGATATGATTTTTTCGATATCAACAGAATGATCTCCATAAATACTCAATCTTTCCGGAGCAGTTTTTGTAATTAATGCTGTAAGTCTGAGGTTAGCTGTAACGCATTTTGATTTTTCAAGAAATCCTTCTTTTATTGCCCTGTCAATAGTCTCCTCAGCCATCCGTCTGTAAGTGGTCCATTTTCCTCCAATTATGGCAAGAAGTCCTGAATTTGAGAGAGTTATCTTGTGCCTGCGAGAAACCTCCTTTGTTGCCTCAGGATTGTCAGGATCCGCTGCAAGAGGACGTAACCCTGCAAATACACAAAGAATATCTTCCCGTAAAGGCGGCTTAATAAGGTATTCTTCTGCTGTCTGCAATATAAAATTTATCTCTTTTTCAAGGGCAACCGGCTCAAGACTGATTTTATCGAGCGGGGTATCGGTAGTCCCAATCACCACTTCATTATACCATGGAATAGCAAAGAGAACTCTTCCGTCGGTTGTCTTCGGGATCATAATTGCAGAATCGCTCTTTAAAAAAGATTTATCGAGAACAATGTGAACACCCTGACTTGGTCTTATTGTAGGTTTTACACCGGGATTATCCATCCGTGCAATCTCATCAGCGAAGACACCGGTGGCATTTATAACCAGTTTTGTTTTTATAATTAATTCTTCGTCTGAAGTAAAGTCCTTTGCCCTTACTCCGCAGATTTTTCCATTGTCATCCTTCACCAGACCTGAAACCTCGAAATAGTTTAGCACTGTACCTCCATAATCAACACACGACTGCGCCAGGGCAAATGCCATACGTGAATCATCAAATTGCCCATCATGATATACAACACCACCCTTCAATCCTTTTGATTTTAACAGGGGCAACCTGGAAAGGGTCTCATCACGATTTATAAAATATGACTTACCCATGCTCAATCGTCCGGCCAGCAGATCATAAAATTTCAAACCTGCAGTGTACATAAAAACGTCCCAGAAGGAATAGACAGGTATAATAAATTCCTGATTGAAGGTAAGATGCGGAGCATTTTTAAGCATTAAGCCACGCTCGTGCAAAGCCTCCATTACCAGAAGGAGGTCACCCTGAGCCATATATCGCACACCCCCGTGAACCAGTTTTGTGCTTCTGGAGGATGTAGACTTTGCAAAATCTGACTTTTCAAGCAATAATGTTTTATATCCTCGTGATGCTGCATCCAGGGCAACACCAAGTCCGGTAGCACCACCGCCTATAACAATAAGATCCCAAATTATTCCTGATTGATTTTTTAAATCTTCAATAAGTTTCTGGCGATTCATAGCCAATAGAATTTTGATAATAATTATACGGAGAATTTTCCGAAATAACAAAATCAAACAAATGGATTTCCTAAGTGTATTTCTGTACGGGACTAAACGCTCCCTCCCGCTTCGCCTGATCCCCCTAAAGGGGGACTAATTCTGTGGCCCTTAGTGATACTTCTCTTACGAGCTGAGTACAAATCCCGCCTAAGCGGGAGCAGGGGGCAAAAAAGGCGGGGGGAATACTATCTCAGCATTCCCTTTATATGTGCCGGATCACCATCATTTTTTGCCGGTGAGATATTGAGAATTCTGCAAACAAGGTCATATACATCAATATTATTCAGCTCTTTAAACCGATAATTTTTTCTGAATGAAGGACCTGCAGCATAGAAAATCGAAAACATATCGGAGTTTGAATTATCATATCCATGGGCACCTCCTCTGACAGAAGATCCATCAGGTTTTGTGCCAATACTCCAGGAACTATCAGCAACCACAACTATCTCAGGGATTCTGGGATTTGTTCCGTAATGCCACTTTGGAGGAAGATTTGATTTGCTCCATGCCTTCAATCCCTTTGATTTGTTCAACAGATAAAGGACGCTATCTTTCTTCCCTTCCGAAGGATTGATAAGGTAAACAGGATTTCCTCCTGATATTGAAGCTATCATCCTTTCAGGAACAACCGACCTGATACTGACATATCTTGAAGGGGAAACCGCTTCCATTCCATGATCGGACAATATAACAAGATTGATTTTCTTCGCATAGGGCAACGCAGAGAGCTTTAACCTTAGCACACCCATCAGGCTGTCCAGGCGTTCTACGACTGTCCCGGTTTGAGGTGAAACCGGTCCAAAAGTATGACTTGTTGCATCCGGTTCATCAAAATAAAGAGTTACAAGTTCCGGTCGTTTATCGGGCGGATAATTAAACCATTTAATAACTGTATCAATTCTCTCTTCAAAAGTTACAGTCTTATCGTACTTTTTCCAGTATGTAGGATGCATTCCTCCGACCGGCGCTTCAGATCCCACCCAGAAAAACGAAGCTGATCTTACTCCCTGCTTCTCAGCAGTAACCCATATCGGTTCTCCTCCATAAAAGGCAGGGTTTTCCACCGCAGTCCTGTCACCCATCCTGTAAAATAGACCCAGCTCAGGCGCAGAAAAACTATTATCTATCAGACCATGATGATCAGGGTAAAGACCGGTTGCTATCGAATAGTGATTAGGAAATGTGACTGTCGGGAAAGATGAAATCATTCTGTCAGCTTTCACGCCATCATGTGCGAGTTTATTCAGGTTGGGGGTATTGTATATTTTACTATAGTCCCATCTGAAAGCATCGAGCGAGACCAGGAGAACATAGTTTTGAAATGGTTTTCTGCTATCTTTCCTGAAACCCGGCAAAATGATGAGTATTGCAACAAAACATGTGAGCATAAATAGTGCAGTTCTTTTTACAAAGAAATTCCTGAGGAAACCTGATTGAAGTATCATATTTTTTTATTAAAAGAGGGTCAAATATACATCAAAAAGAAATTAATAACTTTGGGAGAAAGATTACTACAAANNATATTAAATGAAAATACATTTTAATGTTTTAGCGGACAAGTGTGATTACTATTCATTTATAAATACATATTCTATGAAGAAACTTATCTTGTCAATTGCAATTCTGTCACTGACAATATTATCACTTCCCGCTCAACCCGGGCATAAAGCACTGCTGATCATTGATATCCAGGATTTTTATTTTCCGGGAGGTAAATCTGCACTGGTTGAACCTGAAAAAGCTGCAGCAAATGCCGCGCTTCTGCTTGAGGACTTCAGAAGCAGGAAACTTTTGGTAATTCATGTAAGACATAATGCCGAGCCGGGAGGCAAAATTAATGATATCGTCAAACCGTTGCCGGCTGAGAAAATTGTTTCAAAAGATGAAGTAAATTGCTTTCTAAGGACAGATCTGCCTGATTATCTTAAAATAAACAAGATAGACACATTAGTAATATGCGGGATGCAAACCCATATGTGCGTCGAAGCAGCAACAAGAGCCGCAAGCGATTATGGATTTAAATGCATATTGATTCATGATGCCTGTGCGACAAAAGACCTTAAATTCGGCGATAAAATAATAAAAGCAGAAGATGTGCATTATTCAACTCTAAGCACTCTTAAAAACTATGCTACTGTCGAAAGCACTAAAGAGTATCTGAGAAAATAAATAATTTCTATCTCAATTAATACTTCATGAATTTAAGACATGATGGAGTTCCGTATTTGCAATCCTCACGGTATTCAGGCATTCCGGTTTTTGCATCAATTTTAAAAAACGATATATCTCCTGATTTCTGATTTCCGACCAGCAGGTATTTGCCTGAAGGATCAATTACAAAATTCCTGGGCCAGTTACCTCCGCAGGATGTTCTCCCTGCAAGTGACAATTTCCCGTCAGTCCCTATAGTGAATACCACAATTGTGTTTTCACCACGGTTTGAACCATACAGGTAATGTTCATCTAATGACAGATGAATGTCAGCGCAGGCACTCTGACCGGTAAAGCTTTCCCCCAGAGTTGACAGTGTCTGTATCTGACTGAGTTCTCCGTTTGAATTAACATCGAAGGCTGATACGGTTGAATTCAGTTCACAAATGACATACATTTTTGTACCGGCAGAATTGAATACAAAATGTCTTGGGCCCGATTCTGCAGCAAAATTTACTACTCCATTCGGTATTTGTTTAAGATGGCCTGAATTAGAATCAAAATCATATATTACGATCCTGTCTAACCCCAGATCAGTCAGGTATACTTTCTTTCCGGCCGGGTCAAATGAAATCATATGCGGATGAGACTCCTTCCCTTCATTTGCAGGAAATGAAATAGTGTCAGCCACATTTTCCGGCAAGCCCTTATCATCAAGTTTCACTACTGCTAAAGAGGCACTCGAATAACTTGCCATAAGTAAAAAATCCGCTCCTGGCGACAGAGAGATAAAACAGGGGCCACCCTTTGGAACCATCAGCTCTTTAACCTTTTGAGCACTACCTGTTTCCGGATTATATTTTAAAACCGTCACCCCTCCGCCTTTGACACCATTGAATTCCATAGTCTCATTTGCGGCATAGATTAATTCGTTTTTCTCTGAAATACAAAAGTATGAAGGATTAGGTCCTGCATCTGTTTCCGATAAGAGTTTGAATGTACCTGCTTCACGGGTCAGGTCAAAAACAGCAAACCCCTTCTCCCCGCCTTCATTGTATCTTGAAGCAAAAAGCCTGACGGTCTTATTTTGGCAGGAAGAGGTAAATATTGCAGTCAGGAATACTGCAAATATTATAGTAACACATTTTTTCATTGTGTAAATTTTAATAACCTATATTAAGCCTCGAAACTGTCGCATTCTCTGTAAGCCTGAATAACACGGGCTTCGCCTTCCTTTCCTTTGTCATGCATTCCATGTTCCATACAAAGAACACCGTCGTATTTCCGGCTATAGATATATTTGAATACATTTCTAAAATTAATCTCCCCGGTTGTGGGTTCATTTCTACCGGGGTTGTCACCCAGATGGAAAGCTGATATTTCGCTCCAGGCCGCTTCGATGTTTGGGATCAGATTCCCCTCTGTAATCTGCTGATGATAAATATCATCAACAATCTTACATACTGGTCTGTTAACTGCTCTGCANNGCGGGTTCCATTATATCACAACAATACCTGAGGTTATCAATAACATTAGCAGTCTGAAAGTCTCTGTGAAGCCTTTCATCGTATCTTCCTGGAACAACAAGTGCCCATTTCGATCCTGTTCTTTTAGCCACCTCAACACCTTCTTTCATCTTGCTGATCAGCATCTCACGGATCTCGGGCTTGTTAAGGACAAAAGAAGTAACTGCAAAATCGGCATACAACACAAAGGGGCCAAGATCCATTCCCAGACGATGTATCTCATTGGCAATCTTAACCTGGTCAGCTACCGGCCTTGTCATTAAACCATTATCAAACATAGCCCGGAACCCCATGTCATGACAGAATTTAATATTATCGACAATGTCGGTACCTGCATGTTCATGAAACATTCCGATACTCGGGGCATATTTCAGTTTGAATGGAGCGGCAGCATCGCTCAATTTTTGTCTCTTTGTGATTGAAACATTACCAAAAACTGCAGGAGCAGCTATGATAGCGGCTCCCGTAGCGGTGGCTTTTTTTAAAAAGGTTCTCCTTGAATGATCCATATAATCAATTTTGAGAGATAATTATTACTTAGCTTCTTTTTCCGGAACGAAAGCCAATCCAGCTATTGGGATGGATTTATCAACATCAACGGGGCCAAAAGTAAATACCTTCGGTCCTAGTTTGAGATCGGAATTCATTAATTCTTCGTAGGTCACTTCTTTGCCGGTATATGCTGAAATACGTCCCATTATTGCATTCATGGTTGAAATTGCAGTATTCTCAGCTTCATTGATTGGCTTGCTGGTTCTGATTGCTGTTACCAGATCAATATGCTCCTGAATATATGGGTCTACACTTACCCTGTCAGTTGGCTTCCCGTCTTTATCCTTTGGATATGCATATTTCCAGGTTTCTGTTCCCGCAAGATCAAGAATAGTGTTCTGGCAGTTTGATGAACCTTTTGATCCCTGAATCCTTTCAGAAACGCTGTTTACGCAACCATTGATCTGACGGCACATACTATGAAAATGAATCCCGTTTTCAAAAGTAAAATCAACACTGAAATTATCATATTGATTCCCTGTTACACGACGAAGCCTTGATCCGAATCCAACAGCTTTTACAGGATGTGTGCCTGTAAACCAGTCCATTACATCGAGATTATGGACATGCTGTTCAACAATATGGTCTCCGGAAAGCCATGTCCAGTTAACCCAGTCACGTATCATATACTCCATCTCACTCCATGTTGCATTAGGATCGCGGTGCCACAGTTTACCACCGTTCCAGTAAACATTTCCGCCAACGATTTCGCCAATTGCTCCTTGTGCTACCTGCTGCCAGGTTGAAACATAGTCGCGCTGGTGACGACGCTGTGTCCCTGTAACAATGCACAATTCCATCCCTTTTGCTTTTTGAGCTGTAGCCATTACTGATCTTGCTCCAACAGGGTCAACACAAACAGGTTTTTCAGCAAAGACATGTTTTTTAGCCTGAATTGCGGCAGCAAGATGATCAGGCCTGAAGAATGGAGGAGTGGCAAGAATAACGAGGTCCACACCTGCATCAAGAACTTTCTGATAAGCATCAAAACCTACAAAGCATTTTTCAAGTGGAACTTCCTGACCTTTTTGTTTCAGTATCTCAGCGCGGCAGGAATCAACACGATCCTGGAATGTGTCACCCAATGCTATAATCTGCAAATTTGGCCCGGCGCTCAAAAAGTTAATTGCTGCACCCGTACCGCGACCTCCACAGCCTATAACACCGGCCTTGATAACCGGTCCGTCAGGTGCCTGGTCAAGCATTGTTGCAATAGGAACTGCCTTTTTGGTTTCCCGGGAACAACTCGTTATTATAGAGGGGACAATAACGCCTGCTACTCCAAGTGTAGCGGCTTTACCAAGGAAATTACGTCGAGAAATACCTGATTTTTTCATAATAGATTAGGTTTATGATACAGAGAAAAGTTTATTCGACCAAGTTAGTATTGGTATGTAATCAAATATAAATATAGGCTTTTTAAAAAGCAAATAAATAGAGTCATTTAATGATTAACATCAAAATCACACACCACCCTGAATCCGACATTAAAACAATCGGAATACCACCAGATGCTTTTTGGCATCTGCGGATCGGTCTTAAGCCACGAGTCTGTATGAGTATAATCGCGGGATGCACTTCTCACCGATCCTGCCATACTTAAAAAAGAACCGCCGCGTACAACATGTTCGGTTCCTTCAGATGGTCCCTTGGGATCAATTAAAATTCCGGCAGGATATTTTGAATAAGCGTCAGGCTGATACCAGTCTGCACAGAACTCAGATACATTACCAAGCATGTTCTTTAATCCGAACTGATTAGGTTTAACTTTGTCAGGGAGCTGTGTTTTTGTTGGGCTGTTGCCCCTGTAAATGACAAATGTATTTATTACAGTTGTATCGTTCTTTGATAATTTTGCTCTCAGACCACTTTTTTCAAACTTCTTAGGGTCGCCCGGGAAAAAATACGGACCGACGGAGCCTCCTCTGCATGCATATTCCCACTCGGCTTCTGTTGGCAGGCGATACCGCTTGCCCGTGACTTTACTCAGCCATTTACAATATGTTTCCGCTGCATGAAAAGAGAAAGAAATTGCAGGTCTCCTTCCAAGTCCCCATCCCTGATCAGGCTGCCCGTAGGGAGGTGTCGCGCCGGAGATTGCATCAGTCTCTGATGCCTTTTTTGTTCTTAGTCCTTCAGTATCGGTTGAACGCCCTTCAGCTGCAGTCTGCACATAGAAAGACAGATATTCATCCCATGAAACTTCTGTCTCAGCCATAAAAAAAGGACTTACCATAACATCTCTCACCGGCCCTTCATCTTCTTTCCTGAATGGCTCGGCAGCAGGACTTCCCATTTTAAACGTTCCTCCGGGAATTGCGACCATATTAAACGATATGGGAGATTTTGGAATTCGTTCGGTGAAATTTTTAAATTCACTGACCTTTGCTGGTTCAGTATAGATTTCTTTTGCTGCGGAAGAGGTGGTTCCAAAAGTAGAATTACTTCCATGAGTATAGCCTGCAATAAAATGGCCTGCGTTAAGATGACAGTTTATGCAATTCAGTTCGTCAGTTTTTTTTGTTTGTGTATAATAAAGATGAGCGTCTTCCCCGGCTTTTGAAAGTTTAGCAGGAAAAAGGTTCTCATGACATTGGATGCAGCTGCTTTCATATACATACCCGCGTGCAACTTCAAGGCGTCTTCTGTCAGACCAGTTAAAAGATGCAGAATCCTTGGTCCATTTGCTCCAGAGATCTCTCAGGCCTGTTTTCCCTTTTGCCCATAAATAGCCTTTACCTTTGGGCGGCAGATGGCATTCCACGCATCCGATTCTGTAACCTGACCGGGTATCATAATGTACTGATTTTTTCCACGAGGCATCTGCCATTGGATGAATATGGCATGATACGCAGTAATCATTGGTGGATGTTATATGCAGAGCTTTTCCCCCGCCAAGAATAACCAGTGCTCCGACAACCAGTCCGGGAAAAAACCACAATAGAAATTTCTTCATAAATAATAATTTGCGGGGTTTAAATTAAAAAAAAATCTATTACCTCAAATAAGCCCCGATCATTTTTGATTATTTTTTGTCCATTTGGAACGACCACCGGTAAGTGACAGGAATTTCATTGCTTCCTGATGACAGGTAAGTTGTGCATCGAGAAGCATTTCCGGAGTTTGAAATGCTATTTTACCTGATTGTCCTTTTCCTGAAAAAGCATGGCTTGGAGATTCCACTACCACGCTTAAGGCACCGCAGAGCAGGTTTAAAGCTCCGTCAAGATTGAAAACACTCATAGGCGAACGGCCCAGGTCAGCTTCGATCAAGGGGTCCTTTGTATCCTGCAATCCGCTCAGAGTCAATTCTGTAAGAACAGACCTGAATAGGGTATCAAAAACCGGGTACAAAACAGGTTCACAGAACGGACGATGCATTAGCATATGGACAGCACCTGTATGCATATTTATTATCAGATCAGGGCGTTCACGTTCAGCCAGATCAAACAATGCCTGTGTTTCAGGCTGGCGTTTGCCAAAAAAGTTATCGTGCTGAATGTTTACGCCGGCATCATTCGGATATCCGCCGGGAAAACCGGGAAGTGTGAGGTCCATTGGAATAAATTCTTTAATCTGAGGCCAACCTGTTATTTTACCGTCAGGTTTGCCTCCCGTATTGAGGTATTCAGCAACAGTTAAATCTGTATCCCGATATGCTTCCATACGTAAAGGGATACGAGACCTGCCATCCGGATTTACTATTGGGATCAGAATAATGCGATTTAGCTTTCCGGCTACTGCAGTTATATCTGGCCATTCTTTACCTCGCAGATCTTTTCCGGTTTCCAGAACTGCAATCAGGTTCACCATCCCAACTATACCTTCAAACTCTCCTCCATGTACCGCTGCAATTCCCATATAAACTATCTTATCATGATCAGGTCCGCGATAGGCACGCACGTCACCAAAACCAAGAGAACCGGAGAATGTAGTTGTGCCTTTTCCATTTCGTGGTATACCGTAAACTACAGCCCGGATAGGCCTGCCTCCCGCTGAAGTGCCAATAATCTCCACATGGCCTTTATGAACATTTTGCTTAAGAAATTTTGTAACATCATCAACAGTGGAGATCCAGAATGCAGGAATTTTATCAGGCTCCCTTAGATAGTCCTGCGGGATCTGGTAAGTGTGATTAACCGGTTTTACTGATTTCAGAGTCTGACCATTCAGGTTACCCTGTGAAAATATTATTAAAAGACCACTTAAGAAAAATGTAACCCTTCTTGTATAATTAATATTATGCATAGCATTTAGTTTATTTTGAGCATCAAGCCCTTGTGCCATTACGCCTTTGAGCCCTTGCGCCCTTATTTATTGTACTCATCAAAAAAGTCGTTCCCTTTATCGTCAGTAATAATGAAGGCTGGCATGTTCTCAACCCGGATCTGCCTGATTGCTTCCATGCCAAGGTCTTCGAAATCAACTATCTCCACTGATTTTATATTTTCCGCAGCCAGAATAGCTGCCGGGCCTCCAATTGATCCGAGATAAAATCCCCCATATTTCTTACAGGCATCAATTACCTGTCTGCTCCTGTTTCCTTTAGCAAGCATAATTAAAGATCCACCCAAACTCTGAAAGAGATCAACATACGAGTCCATACGTCCCGCAGTTGTAGGACCAAAACTTCCGGATGGCATACCTTGAGGTGTTTTAGCAGGACCTGCATAGTAAACCGGGTGATTTTTGAAATATTCAGGCATAGGCTTACCATCGTCCAGCATCTTTTTAATCATTGCATGTGCGATATCTCTTGCAACGATAAGGGTTCCTGTCAGGCTCAACCTTGTCTTTACAGGGTATTTCGTTAGTTCTGCCAGAACCTCTTTTATTGGCCTGTCAAGGTTTATCTCAATGGGTTTTTCAAGCTCAGGAGCTTTTGCCGGCATAAATTGTTCAGGATTCTTCTCAAGTTCTTCGAGAAATATACCTTCCTCTGAAATATAGGCTTTGATATTTCTGTCTGCACTGCAGCTTACTCCCAGTCCTACAGGGCATGAAGCAGCATGCCTCGGCAATCTTATAACCCTGACATCATGAACAAAATACTTACCACCAAACTGAGCCCCAACACCATATTCATGGCATATTTTTTCTATCTTTTTTTCCCATTCAATATCACGGAATGCGCGTCCGGCATTATTACCTGTAAGGGGAAGCTCATCGAGATACCCTGTAGAAGCATCTTTTACCGTTTTAAGAGTAGCTTCGGCAGAAGTACCTCCTATTACCAACGCCAGATGATACGGCGGGCAGGCCGAGGTTCCCAGTTCTTTAATCTTCTCTTTTACAAATTTGATGAGCGATTCTTCGTTAAGCAACGATTTGGTTTGCTGATATAAAAATGATTTATTAGCAGAACCGCCTCCTTTTGTTACAAACAGAAACTCGTATGAATTACCTTCTGTTGAATAGATATCTATCTGGGCTGGCAGGTTAGATCCGGTGTTCTTCTCCTCAAACATTGAATACGGTACGACCTGGGAATATCTAAGATTCTTCTCCCTGAATGTTTCAAAAATACCCTTTGACAGGTGTTCAGCATCCTTTCCCCCGGTCCGGACATTCTCTCCTTTTCTGCCTATTACTATTGCAGTACCGGTATCCTGGCACCAGGGAAGATCTTCCCTGGAAGATATTACAGTATTCCGAAGCATCATATAAGCGACGAACCTATCATTATCTGTTGCCTCAGGATCATCAAGAATTGATGCCAGTTTTTTCAGATGAGATGTTCTCAGATAAAAAGAGAGATCCGATACCGCCTTTTTTGCGAGCAGCTCAAGACCTTTTGGGTCTATGGTTAGTATTATTCTTCCGCCTTCTTCGACCAGTTTTACATAATCCTTCGTCAGCAGGCTGTAGGTGGTGTTGTCCCTCTGTAACTGATAGAGTTTCTCATAAATAAATTCTGCCATATGGTTTTGTGTTTACCTGATTCACAATGAATCAATTATTAACTATATCAGAAAAATCAAATTTCTCTTTGGCTCTGATTCCTTTAGGTGTCATCTCGAGTGTACAACATTCAATATGTTCATCATGCTGAAATACAAGTATATATCCACCTTCAAGTGCTTCATTCAAAAGTCTCTGTTTTTCTTCAATTGTTTTAAGCGATTCAATATCATAACTCATATTCCAGATCAAAGGTATATGAGCAATAGTAGGCATCAGATCACCGGTATAAACAAGGGTTTTTCCATTGTACTTTATCAAAGGTATCATAAGTCCGGGAGTGTGCCCGTAGCAGATCATAACTGAAAAACCAGGAAATAATTCACCATCCTTTTCAATCAGATTAAGATGTCCGCTATCGCCAATTGGCATTATATTTTCTTCAAGAAATGAATCAGCTTCCCGCAGGTTATTTTTATTAGCCCACTCCCACTGATGCCGACTTATATGATAAGTAGCTTCAGGAAATGTAAGTTCATAGTTGCCTTTCACGTTTTTTCCCTTCACGCATCCACCGCAATGATCAGCATGAAGATGCGTAAGAAAAACATCAGTAATATCTTCTGGCCGGTACCCGCGTTTCCTAAGTCCTTCTATTAATCCTTCGCCTCCATGCAGATTGACATGCCGAAAGAATTTTGCATCCTGTTTGTCACCCCACCCTGTATCAATCAGAATGATACGTCCTTCTGTTTCTACTACCATTGATCTGAGTGTAAGATCAATGAGATTCTGTTCATTTGATGCATAGACTCTCGACCAGATCACTTTGGGAACAACACCGAACATTGCACCTCCATCGACCTTGAAATTTGCAATATTAAAGAGATGTAACACCATTTTTTCTTTGTTCATAAAACACATTCATTTGATTTTTGTTTTCTGAGATCTACTGACAGATATAAATATGGTTATATACTTTCAAACAGAGTACTATTTTTCATTCGGATTTATGGTACCTGCATACCTGGTAAGAGAATCGGGTATAGCTAAGCTAAAATGAGATTTTGCCCTTTTCACCATATCTTCCCGCAATTTATCTGTAATGTCAATGGCGTCGCTGTATGCATCATCATAGCTCTTTCCTGACTCCATCAGTTTTCTTTCTTTCAGTTCTGTTGCAATTGAATATTCAGTTTCCTCACAGGAAACCTGACCGTCTATCCATATTTCTTTCGGGGGTATAAAATGATAAGATTTGTCATTACCACTGAATCCAAAATCGGGATAAATATTTTTCCTTACCATATATCCATCAACAATCCAAATATCAATTCCCTCACGTGTACCGATTGGGACCCTGTATATATTCTGAATCTGGATACTATCGGAAATTCCTCTGATTTCTTTAATATTACCATAATCAGTAGGAGATACTTTCCTGAGTAATGCCTCATGAAGCCTGCATATCTCTTCATTTGAATGTCTGATTGTCTGTTCTAGCGACAAAGACGAATCATGCGCTGTGATATACTTCCATCCAAACTTTGCCATAAGGTGACGTTCATTCAGCTCATGTGCCAGTGTCAGATAATATTCCTCACATGAGATTGCATTGTCAATCCAGATTTCTCCTTTTGGATTGAATGGATATCTCTGTTCATTTCCTCCGTAAAGGAATGAACTGAAGATTTTCACTCTGACCTGATTTCCATCGACAATCCATACATCATAATTATTTGTTTTGCCCATAAGGTACCTGTAAACTCCGTCAACTTTATTGAGGCTGTGGCAGCTTGTAAGTATCATGCTTATGCCAAAAAGAAATATAATTTTTCTCATTGTGAAGCTCATGGTTAAATTTTATGATCTATAGCATGTCAACAAATCTTTCCAGATAGTATTCACCTATTTCTTAATAAAATTAAACAAATTTCACAAACCCATACCATATATCATCTTTTCAGTTATTCCATTAAAAAATATTGATGTTGTTTTTGCTCTCCTGTTTACGTAATTTAGCGCAACAATACAAAATACAGAAACCAGTATGACTTTTAGAGAAATTGCTGTTAAATATAAATATTCCATACTTTTAATTCTGCTTTTTGTCCTTATTGAAAATGTTTCGTTTATAATTGAACCGACTTTTTTCGGGAAATTACTGGATGCACTGATCGACCACTTTTATGATCATGAAAAGGCAGAATATGTGTTTCCACTTGTCATTTGGATCATTGTATATCTGATTAATGTAATCGGCGGGACACTTCACCGGCTTTTTAATGGCATTATCTATTCAAAAATGTATGCAAATGTTGCNNACTGAAGTAGTTCTTGATTCTAAATGCCATGAAGATCAGTTTTCCAAGATGCTGGTAAGGGCAGAACTTGTTAAAGAATATATAACTTTTTTCAGGGAGAGGTTACCCGAGGTTATGTGGCAGCTATCAGCGACAGCAGGGGCTATAATAGCCCTCTTCTTCTACGATTACAGAATTGCTCTTGTATGTGTAACTGTTGTTATTCCTATTGCATTTATTAATAATCTGAACCGAAAAAATGTAGTACGTCTTCAAAAAGACATCCATGATAATCAGGAAGAATTGTTTAACCTGATCGAGACCAGGGATACTACAAATATTATCCGGTTTTATCAGAATACCATATCGCCTAAAACCAGGATTGCCAGGTGGAACGCATTCGGCTACAGTTCCGTGAAAATCCTTCTGATAGTCATCTTTATTGCTGTATTATTTATTTGTGTTGATGTTGATAAATTTACCACCGGCAGAATCTATTCTATCGTAGCCTATCTATGGACTTTTATAGCATCAACTGACTATTTGCCGGAGTTAATGGAAAGTCTTGCTTCGGTAAAAGATCTGAATGTCAGGTTCAGTACTGACGAAAAAATTTGAAGTCCTGAATAATCTATTTAATAGGAATAAACTATTTTTTACCAATAACCTTAAATATTAAATACTTATCAATTATGAGAAAACTTCTGTCAACCTTGCTACTCTCAGCTTTTGCTTTTTGCCTTTTCGGGCAGACAGGAAAGGTTAAAGATGATCTGAGTATGCCCAGCAAAATTTTAAAAATGGATCGTAAATACGCGATATATCTACCTCCTGATTATGAAACTTCCCAGCGAAGTTATCCGGTACTTTATCTGCTGCATGGAGGAGGCGATGATCAAACCGGATGGGTACAGTTTGGTGAAGTTTTGAGGATAACCGATGAGGCTATAAAATCAGGAATTGCCACTCCAATGATTATTATTATGCCGGATGCCAATACAGGTAAACGCGGTTATTTAAATGATATTAAGGGAGAATGGCGCTATGAAGATTTTTTCTTTCAGGAATTCATGCCATTTATTGAAAAAGCATATCGTATTAAGGCCGACAAAAGATACAGGGCAATTGCTGGTCTGTCAATGGGTGGGGAAGGAACATTCATATATGCTCTGCATCATCCGGAATTGTTTTCAGCAGCCTGCCCGCTTAGTGCAGCCACTGGCCCCAAAACTCTTGCTGACTTGAAAGATTACAAGCTGTGGCAGGGAGTTGAAGGTATTTCTGATTCCGACAAAGAAACATATTTCAAACATTACAGTGTTTTAAACCTTATCGAGAATATGCCGGAGGATCAGAAAAAAGCTGTAAGGTGGTATATTGATTGCGGTGACGATGATTTTCTTTATGAAGGTAACTGTCTTGTGCATATTGCAATGCGCCAGAAAGAAATACCTCACGAATTCAGGATCAGAGACGGTGTTCACAGTTGGACCTACTGGAGAGCATCTTTACCAAACGTACTGGAATTTGTATCGATGGGATTTCATCAGTTCTAACCCTTTGGGGGACTTTTTACTTTCCTCTTAAGCTTCATCTGTTTTTTTGCCCCCCAACACCCCTAAAGGGGGGCTCGTTCCCGCATATTCTGAAGTCATTCTGAAAAATCAAGGATTTACCCCCCTTTAGGGGGGCAGGGGGGTTAAATGTCAAGCCGAATGCGGTTTAGATCTCTTTGCAGCCAGTGCAAACATAAGTCTCATCATTATCCTGATCATCTGATAAGAAAACCAGCCAGTAAGCTGGAAAAACCAGGTTTTCCTGTGAATGTATTCTTCAAAAGTTACCTGCCGGCAATCTTTCTGAATGATTCCCAGAAGGATACCCTCGAACATTTCACCAAACTGTGCATCAAGAATATCTGCATTCATTTCAACACTGCCATAATCACTAAGGTGGTTCAGGTTGTAACTGCCGATAGTGCTCCAGTTACCGTCTACTGTCGCTACTTTAGCATGCAGGTTTGAAGGGAGGTACTCATAAATAGTTATGTTATTCCGAAGAATGAAATCATAAAGAAAATTTGTTGCACGTTTAAATACCGGTGCATCTGATTCGGCTGAGAGAACTATTTTAATTTCCACTCCGCGACGGCTTGCATTCCTCAGCAATCTACGTTCATTTCTGCCCGGTAAAAAATAACTTGCAAAAATTGTCATACGAAACTGAGCATGCTTCAGAGCCGATCTATAACTTTTCAAAATTTCGATTTTATTTCTCGACCAGTTATTCTGCAGAACTTTTACTTTTATGTCTGAATCAAAATACTGAGGCCGATGTGCAGTCTCGCGTGACCTCTCTTTTTTTGAGATGAAAGCTTTGTTCCACAGCCTTTTAAGAATAAAAAGCACATGAGCACATTCTGGACCTTTTAACAGTATGGCAAAGTCGAGCCATTCCTTTATTTTGGCGTTGCCATGATACCGGTCAGCAACGTTCATTCCTGCAATAATAGTTGTATCTCCATCAGCCAATAAAACCTTATGATGGAGTCTGAGACTAAATTGAAAATCATTGCTGATTAATCCGGGTGAAAACTTCCTGAAAAAGATACCGGCTTCTTCAACTTTTTTTATCAGGTCATTAGAGAAACTGTTTCCTCCATAGGCATCCAGCAAAAAATAAACTCTTACCCCTCTTTTGGAAGCTCTTATCAATGCATTTACAATACGCTTGCCCGTGTCGTCATCATCAACAATATATGTCTGAAAATGTATAAACTGATTTGCCTCATCAATTACCTTCTCACATCCAGCGAAAAAGCTCTCTCCGCTTCTTAGAAGCTCAACGAAGTGCCCACCTCGGTAATCGTGTCGGGAAGGAATTTGCATAAGATCAGCTGAGATTCATAGATATTATACAAATATAAAACATTAGGAGCAGGATAACTACAAAAAAGTTTCTCCGGCAGTGTGGATGCTCAGGTTGTGAAAGCGATGTGAACAAAATAGAATGATAATAAAAAATATTTACTATTTTTAAACTGAATTCGCAACTATGATAAACCATGAACAGAAGAAAAATGATTGGAAATATTGCAGGAGCAGCAGTTATAACTGCAACCCGCCCGTTTAACAGCGTTTTTGCAGAAAATATCACAGCTTCGGTCCAACTAAAGGGAAATATACATCACTCGGTCAGCCGGTGGTGTTATGATGATATACCTCTGGAGCAACTTGCCGTTGCCTGCAGGGAAATGGGTATTGAATCAATAGAATTGCTGGGTGAAAAAGACTGGCCGGCTGTAAAAAAAGCAGGACTAAAATGCGCGGTAGGTTATGCAACTGACTGGGGAATTCCTAAAGGATTTAACCGGATTGAAAATCATGAAAAGTTGATATCTGATTTTGAAGACATGATTCCTAAAGCGGCTGCAGCAGGGGTTCCGAACCTGATCTGTTTCTCGGGCAACCGTGAAGGACAGAATGATAATGAGGGAATGATAAATTGTGCAAAAGGATTGCGCAAGCTAATGCCTTCAGCAGAAAAATATGGAGTGACTATCATAATGGAGCTTCTGAACAGCTACGGTCATAAAGATTATCAGTGTGATAAAACTGCCTGGGGATCTGCTTTGTGTGAAATGGTAGGATCAGACAGGTTTAAGCTGTTGTATGATATCTATCATATGCAGATCATGGAAGGCAACATAATTGAAACTATTACAAAATACAGCCCATATATCGGTCATATTCATACCGGAGGCGTACCAGGAAGAAACGAACTTGATGATACACAGGAGCTTCATTATCCTGCTATTATGAGAGCCCTCCTGAAAACAGGATATAAAGGATTTGTCGGACAGGAATTTGTCCCATCACAAAAAGACAAACTTGAATCCCTGCGCAAGTGTATTTTGATATGTGATGTGTAAAATGAGAGTACACTTCATTGCTATCGGTGGAGCAGTAATGCATAATCTGGCTATTGCCCTTCACCTTAAGGGATATAACGTAACAGGCTCTGATGATGAAATCTTTGAACCTTCCCGTTCGAGATTAAAAGAATATGGACTGCTTCCGGAAAAATGGGGATGGGATACCGGTATAATCACCAAAGATATTGATACTATAATTCTAGGCATGCATGCAAAACCGGATAATCCGGAGCTTATTAAAGCACATGATCTTGGTATAAAGATCATGTCATTTCCGGAATATCTATATGAACAGACAAAAGATAAAAAACGGATAGTCATTGCCGGTAGTCATGGTAAAACCACCACCACCTCGATGATAATGCATGTCTTCAGGGTCCTCGGAATAAAATTCGATTTCATGGTCGGCTCACAGATAGATGGATTCGAGACTATGGTAGGATTGTCAGATGAGGCCAGGATAGCAGTGTTTGAAGGAGATGAATACCTAACATCAGCACTTGACAAAAGACCAAAATTTCATCTATATATGCCTGATATTGCTGTACTCAACGGCATTGCATGGGATCACATGAATGTGTTTCCGACTTTTGAAAACTATATCGAACAGTTTAAAATTTTTGTTGATAAGATTTCCGACGGAGGATCATTGATATACTTTGATGGCGATCCTGAGGTAAAAAAGATAGCCCTCGCCTCCCGGCATGATATTAAAAAGACAGCTTATAAAGTTCATGGATATTTTCAGAACAAAACCGGATTCTTTGCAGCGACACATAACAGGGTCGTGCAGGTAAAAATATTCGGGGAGCATAATATGCAAAACCTCTCAGCCGCCCGTGAGGTTTGCTTTGCAATCGGCGTATCTGAAGATGATTTCTATGAATCAATAAAAAGCTTTGAAGGAACATCCAGGAGGCTGCAAAAACTTAAAGAAACTGAAAAGGGCCTGGTGTATATCGATTTTGCACATTCACCATCGAAGGTGAAAGCAACGGTTGAGGCAATTGAAGCAAGATATCCGGGAAGAGACATCATTGCCTGTCTTGAACTTCATTCCTATTCAAGTCTTAATAGCAGTTTCCTGCCTCTTTATAATGGAAGCCTTTCAAAGGCAACTGCTGCCTTTATCTATTTTAATCCTCATGCAATTGA
>PMIL01000226.1:22269-40402 GCA_003157075.1 Bacteroidales bacterium
AAATATTTTGCAGATCAAAAAAAACATCCTTTCTTTGCATCCGCATTTTAAAGTTCTTTGTACGGTCCATTCGTCTAGTGGTTAGGACGTCAGGTTTTCATCCTGGTAACAGGGGTTCGATTCCCCTATGGACTACAATTTTTTAAGTTAGCAGATAATTTATACATATATGGCAAATCATAAGTCATCGGAAAAAAGGATCAGACAGATCGAAGTAAGAAAAGAGAATAATAAGTATTATGCGAAAACAACGCGTAATGCCCTTAAAACGATTCGCGCAACGAGCAATAAGGAAGAGGCTGCTGTTCTTCTTCCAAAATTAACCTCAATGCTTGATAAGCTGGCGAAGAAGAATATTATTCATAAGAAAAAAGCTTCGAACCTTAAGTCTTCAATTGTTAAGCACGTCAGTAGTTTATAATATTACTCTATAATGTCTTAGGAGGCTGTATCGAAAGGTATGGCCTTTTTTGTTTTTGACACAGGACTCACGACGCACGACACACGGTTTAAGAAAATCTATTAATTCTTATAATTCCCTCCTTGCGTCGTGAGTCCTGTGTCGTGCGTCTTTTTCATTTTGAATTTCAGATATATTTGAATACCTTGCATAAGCATTTCTAAATGTTGCTAGATGTCTCTTAAAATTACTGACTGGGCAGTTGAAGACCGACCCAGGGAAAAATTAATTCAGAAAGGCACAGCCAGTCTGAGTGATGCGGAACTGCTCGCAATTTTGATCAGTTCCGGTACAAAAGACAAATCAGCCGTGGATCTCGGCCGCGAATTATTAGGCATTGTTAATAATAACCTCAATAGCCTGGGTAAACTGACTATCGCCGATCTTAAAAAGATACGGGGTATAGGAACTGCCCGGGCAGTTACAATTGCTGCCGCCATGGAACTTGGCCGAAGACGCAAACTATCTGAAGCTGAAGATGTCCCCCAGATCAGGAGCTCAAAAGACGTTGCCGATATCTTCCAACCGTTACTTTCCGACCTTCTTCATGAAGAGTTCTGGATATTGTTCCTCAACAGATCTAACAAAGTGATTAGCAGGATGAAATTGAGTCAGGGAGGTATAAGCGGAACAGTAACCGATGTAAGGTTAGTAATGAAAAAAGCTATAGAATGCCTTGCATCCGGAATCATAGTCTGTCATAATCATCCGTCAGGAAACCTGAATCCAAGCGAATCTGATTCCAAAATAACCCAGAAAATCAAGGAAGCAGGCAATCTGATGGATATACAGTTACTTGATCATCTGATAATCTCAGACAAGGATTATTATAGTTTTGCGGATAACGGGGCGCTGTGAAATTTGCCCCCTGTCCCGCTCCGCGGGACTTCCCTCTAAAGGGGGACTTGTCCTCGTTTTTTACGAAAATACTCTAAATGTTAGGGAACGAACCCCCCTTTAGGGGAGAAGAGGGGCAAAAACATAGGGGTCATCTGAATTTTATCACCATTCCTTTGTCCTCACATTCTTCCAGCAATTCTTCAATGGTTTTTTTTAGCACCGGATGTATCAATGTATGCGCAATTTCACAAAGCGGAACCAGGACAAATCGCCGTTCCTGTAATAATGCATGCGGAATCTTCAGATTCTCCTCATCTATTATTATGTCATCATAAAGCAAAATATCAATATCAATCAGTCTTGACGAGAAATGTTCGGGTCCCCTAACTCTGCCCATTACAGATTCTATAGCCTGGATTTTTTCCAAAAGCACATGAGGAGCAAGCTCTGTTTCAATCTTAACAGCCATATTGAGAAAATCCTTCTCCGACTGAAATCCCCATGGCTCTGTCTGGAAGATCGAAGAAGATATCAGTACTCTGCCAATTGATTGTCCGATTCTTGCTACAGCTTGTTCCAGATTTTTTTCCCTGTTTCCAAGATTTGTTCCTATACCAAGAAATATAATCTTCATCATCTGAACATTAAGGTAACAAAAGTATTAAATACATGTATACCTTTGCAGTTTCATTTTGTTTATTAATATATTTAAAATTCATTTCACTAAAGTCCTTAAAAAATGAAAAGTTTTCTTAAATACACCCTGGCAACAATTACCGGAATAATAATAGCTTCCATACTTTTTCTTATAGTATTGATTGCGAGTCTCAGCGCTATTGTTTCATCGGGAAATAAACCGGTTTCCATCAGCAATAATTCAATTCTGGTTTTAAAAGCCGGAGTTCCGATTCCGGACAGAGGAGATCAAAACCCGCTTTCCGGAATTGATATCGTCAATATGACATTAAATCCGGCGCCCGGGCTTAATGAGATTTTGCATAATATAGAAAAAGCAGGCGCTGATAATAAGATCAAGGGCATCCTTATTGAAAACGGGCTTCTGCCTGCCGGCTGGGCAACGACTGAAGAAATAAGAGAAGCTCTGTTAAAATTCAGGGAGAATGGAAAATTTGTCATTTCATACTCCGATTATGTCCTTACACAGGAGTGCTATTATCTGGCGACGGCTGCCGACAAAATATATATTAATCCCTCATCAATGCTTGAATTCAAGGGTCTTAGCAGCGAAGTAATGTTTTACAAAAAAGCTCTTGAAAAAATCGGTGTAGAAGTTCAGGTTACAAGGCATGGCAAATTCAAGGGTGCTGTGGAACCATTTATCCTCGATAAATTAAGTGATGAAAACAGATCGCAGATAAAAGATTATGCCGGATCGATATGGAATCAGGTAATAGCAGATATATCAAAATCGAGAAATATTCCGGCCGAACAACTCAACAGGCTCGCTGATAACCTGGATGGCACACTTGCATCCAAAGCTTTAGAAACAAATCTTGTTGACGGGCTTATTTATCATGATGCTTTAGTAGATACACTAAAAACTTTATCCGGAATAAAGAAAGAAAAAGATCTTAACCTTATTTCAATGACAAAATACGACAAAGTTCCGGATCCTAAAATGACTGTTTCCGGCAAAAACAAAATTGCTGTTGTTTATGCCTCAGGAACAATTGTCGACGGAAAAGGAAATGAAACAAACATCGGTGGGAATTATTATGCAGATGTGATAAGTAAGGCAAGACTAGATACATCTGTCAGGGCTATTGTGCTGAGAGTTAATTCTCCTGGCGGGAACGCTATAGCTTCGGACATTATGTGGAGGGAACTTGATCTCGCTGCAAAAGCAAAACCACTGGTAATATCAATGGGAAATTATGCAGCGTCAGGAGGCTATTTCATCTCTGCACCGGGAACAAAAATCTATGCTGATCCAATGACTATTTCAGGGTCAATTGGCGCCTTTGGCCTGATACCAAATCTTAATAAGCTGCTCGAACAAAAACTCGGACTAACAACGGATATCGTAAATACCAATAAAAACTCAGATTTCCCGTCAGTTTTCCGTCCCATGAATCCATATGANNGGAAGAAAGATGAGTCCTGAAGCTGTCGACAATATAGGGCAAGGAAGGGTGTGGAGCGGAACCAGTGCATTAAAAATTGGTCTGGTTGACGAAATTGGCGGTCTTAAAGATGCAATTACTGCTGCAGCTAAGTTAGCAGGTGTTGAGACCTTTATAGTAAAAGAATTGCCGGTGTTTGAAGATCCTTATACTAGAATTATTTCCCAGTTAAGCGGCGAAGTAAAAATGAGCATTCTCAAGAAGGAACTCGGTGAATCAGTTAAGTATTATAATATGATTCAGGAACTTAAAAGTATGACAGGAATACAGACAAGACTACCGTATTTTATTGATATTCATTAAAGAAGTTTGGAGTGCCTAAAGTTTAGAGTGCCTAAAGTTTTAAAAAGAGAATGGAATTTATCATAGTACTTTAGGCACTCTAGGCACTTTAGTCACTTTAGTCACTAACTTTAAATCATGCTACACAGAAAAAGCATACTGTTCTACCCTCTTTCGCTTCTCTACGGTCTGATAACAGCCGCAAGAAATTTTTTATATGATTCCGGCATTTTACCTTCAGTAGAATTTCAATTCCCCGTGATTTGTGTAGGAAATATTACCGTAGGAGGCACCGGGAAAACTCCCCATACAGAATATATCGCCGGATTGCTGAAGGAGACATACAAGGTGGCAACGCTAAGCAGAGGTTACAAAAGGGAAACACGCGATTTCAGAATAGCATCAGTGTCATCGCAGGTAAATGAAATCGGAGATGAACCAATGGAGATATTCCGTAAATTTCCTGATATCCTGGTGACAGTTGACCGGAACAGAGTTCATGGAGTAAATGAGATTCTTCAGGGATATCCTGAGACTGAAGTGATCATTCTTGATGATGGTTTCCAGCACAGAAGAATAACACCGGGTTTTTCGATCCTTCTTTCAGATTTTGAAAGACTTATTTTCAGAGATTATATGTTACCATATGGTAGTCTGAGAGAGAATAAGGCGAATATGAGGCGGGCAGATATTATTTTGATAACCAAATCCCCGGAAAATATATCTCCTATTCAACGAAGACTGATTGTAAAAGAAATAAATAAATTACCCTATCAGAATATCTATTTCACGACATTTATCTATAAACCTCCGGTCCCGGTATTTGAAATCCTTTCAGTAGATATTCAATACAACATTGCAAATGATCCCGGATGCGGAATTGTTCTGGTAACCGGAATTGCCAATCCACAACCTCTTAAAGAATATCTTGAAAAAAGTTACAGCGAGATAATCCATCTTTCATTTCCTGATCACCATAATTTTACAGAAAAAGATCTTCTCAGAATATCTTCAGCTTATAACGATCTGACCTCCGGGACAAGGTATCTGTTCACAACAGAAAAAGATGCAGTTAGATTGCGGGAAATTGCTAATATTGCAGAACCGATCAGATCGGCATTTTTTTATATTCCCATTGGAATACATTTTTTGAATGAAGATAAAGATGAGTTTGATAATCTGATAATTGACTATGTTAGAAAAAATCATCGCCACAACAGCGTATCTGAAGTCAAAAGGGATAACTAACCCCGATGCAGGTATAATTCTCGGCACCGGACTGGGAGAACTTACAACGAAAATTGAAAACCGGATTGAGGTAGACTATAAGGATATTCCAAATTTCCCCGTTTCAACAGTTGAAGGACATGCCGGAAAACTTATTTATGGAGAATTCGGAGGGAAAAAGATAGTGGCGATGAAGGGCCGTTTTCACTATTATGAGGGCTATGGAGCTGAACAGGTTGCATTACCCATAAGAGTGCTGAAACATCTTGGTATTAAATATCTCTTCCTCTCAAATGCAGCCGGAGGGGTGAACCCGGCTTTCCATATTGGAGATATAATGGTAATTACAGATCATATCAATTTGCTGCCGAATCCGTTGATTGGACCTAACGATGACCGGATAGGTACAAGATTTCCTGATATGGGAGAAGCATACAATAAGATCCTGGTGAAAAAAGCGCTGCAGATTGCTGAACTGAATAACATCAGAATTCATAAAGGCGTTTATCTGGCTACTAGCGGTCCTACTTTCGAGACACCCGCAGAATATAAATATTTCAGGATAATTGGCGCGGATGCAGTAGGTATGTCAACAACTTCGGAAGTTATCATTGCTCGTCATATGAATCTGCCCTGCTTTGCGGTAAGCATAATAACCGATCTGGGTGTTGAAGGCAAAATTGAGTATACAACACATGAATCTGTTCAGAATGAAGCGGCAAAAACCGAATCGCGGATGACAACAATTTTGACTGAAATGATTTCGTCAATCCAGTCCTGACCTGAATTAGCTTATTACAATCCATATATAATTAATCCGATGAAAACCAGATTATTGTTCATTATCTTGTTTGCTTATGGAATTTGTCAAATGCATGCCCAGACCGATCCATGGAAGATAAAAGCCGATAATATAAACCCTGCGGATTATTATGGCATAACAGTGGCAAACGGCATGATTGGTGTCATTTCTTCACCTGAGCCTTTTAAAGTAAAAAATGTGGTTCTCGCTGGAACTTACGATCTGTACGGAAGAGGACGTGTAAGCAATTTCATTAACAGCTTCAATCTTTTGAATATGAAACTGGCGATTGATGGAAGAGAAATTGACGCCAAAACAGTTCAGAACTTCAAACAGGAGCTCGATATGTATAACGCTGCATTCTCAAGCTCATTTGAATATGGTGAAAAAGCCAGCATCAGTTATTCATATTACTCATTGAGACAGCTGCCATATTGTGTGCTGATCGATGTGACCGTGAAAGCAAAAAAGGACCTCACAATAACAGGATCAAGCGTAATGGAAGCTCCCGACGCCATAAAGGATGTACAGAATTATTACAACGAAATTGAACGTCCTCACGTATCCATAGCATTGTTAACATCAACAGGGAAAAGCCCTACCGGCAAGCTTCAGCTCTGTGCTTCCACATGTTTCCTGTTCAATGAAGCACACGGGACAGAGCCAAAAATCATACATGAGATGTGGGATAATAACATGCATCTCATGAAGTTTAACAAAACTATAAAAGCAGGAGAAAGTTATACGTTTTCAATTGCAGGGACATCCATGTCCTCAGCACATAATGATGATCCGCTTAATGAAGCTGAAAGGCTCACCATCTATGCAAAACTCGAAGGACATGACCGCCTTCTTGAATTTCATAAGAAAGCCTGGAAAAGTTTATGGGAAAGTGACATAAAGATAGAAGGTGATGATAAGGATCAACAGGATATTCACAGCATGCTTTATCATATATACTCATTTGCACGTGAAGGTACAGCATACTCTCTTTCACCAATGGGGCTTTCAGGACTTGGATATAACGGACATGTATTCTGGGATGCCGATCTGTGGATGTACCCTGTTTTGCTAGTCCTTCACCCCGATATTGCACATTCCCTTATTGAATATCGTTTTGAACGACTGGATGCTGCCAGGAAAAATGCTTTTTCATATGGATTTAAAGGTGCTATGTTTCCATGGGAAAGCGCTGGAACAGGAGTGGAAGAAACGCCTGTATGGGCGCTCTCGGGACCTTTCGAACATCATATCTCGGCTTGTGTTGGCATTGCTGCCTGGAATTATTATTGTGTAACACAGGATAAAGAATGGCTTAAGGAAAAGGGCTGGCCAATATTGTCAGCTACTGCCGATTTCTGGACAAGCAGGGTTGAGCGGACAAAATCGGATCAGTTTGATATAAAGAATGTTGTTGCGGCTGATGAATGGGCAGAAAATGTTGATAATAATGCTTTTACAAACGCAGCCGCTAAAGTCAATCTCCAGGATGCCGTTTCTGCAGCAAAAATACTTGGAATAGCACCTGATCCTGACTGGACTGTAGTTTCTCAGAAAATTCCGATACTTAAAATGGAAGGTGGCGTTACCAGGGAGTTTGCGGATTATCAGGGTCAGGGAATTAAACAGGCTGACGTAAATCTTCTCAGTTATCCTTTAAAAGTGATTACCGACACTCTGCAGGTCAGGGCTGATCTTGAATATTATTCAACAAGAGTGCCGAATGAAGGAACACCTGCGATGACACAGGCTATATTCGCATTGCTTTATGCCAGACTTGGAAACGGAAGTAAGGCTTATCATTATTTTAAGGAAGCTTACATTCCAAATCTTAATCCTCCTTTCAGGGTTATCGCCGAGACCAAAGGTGGAACGAATCCCTACTTTGCAACCGGAGCCGGCGGAATTCTGCAATGTATGCTGATGGGTTTCGGCGGTCTGGATATAACTCCGACAGGAATTACTCAATTAAAAAGTGCACTGCCCCCAAATTGGAAATCACTTACAATTACCGGTGTGGGACCTCAGAAAAAGACTTATACGGTTAAAAGGTAAAAAGAAAATCCATTTAAAGAAATCTATTTCCTTATTACAGTGCAGATTTTCTTCCACTTTGCCGTTTTGCCGGTATCGTTATAAAGAGTGATAAGAACTATATAAATTCCTGTATCAACCATTGATCCGTCATCTGCTGTGCCATCCCATATTATTGAGGCTTCATTCCCTGCAAACAGATTGGATGTTATTTTTCTGACATAATTGCCGGTTTCATCAAAAACCATTGCTGAAACCACATTAGAGTTACCGGTAAGATTCATTTTTATTGTAAGAAAATCTTCATAACCATCATTATCAGGCGTTATTTTCGAGGATGAAAGCTTCACCTGATCATTCGTTGAAGGCATACCGGCAAACATTGAATTAGCGGCTCCGGGAGTACCCCATCCTGAACTCTCAGAGGCAGAATGCCAATTGACTCTTTCTTCAGATTTATTTACAGGATTAGTTTTTTCCAACGCAACTCCTTCATGTGTTGACAGAAGTGAAAAGTGCATATCATCATTATATGAAAAATCATCAATCTTATCAAGTTCGCTGTTGTACAGAATCAGATGGCCTTTATCATCAGACATTGTTGGAAGGGACTCTGTCTCAAAAAGATGCTCAGTATTTGCGGAGAAATATCTTTCCAATATTCTTTTAGTATCAGTAGTAATTGCTAAGTAATCTCCAGGCAATAAACACCTTCGTTCATAAGATACCGGTATTGCTTCTGAACTGGCTCCTGTACCATCATTTACGGTAATAATCTGTAAACGTGATACATCTATAATCTTCTGCGAACAGTTAAACAACTCAAGATAATCCGGATCACCCGGTAAAGGATTGAAAAGTATCTCGTTAAATAGAATATCCCCTGCGAGAGACTGTTCTGTAAGACCAAAACTAAAATCACTTTTTTGAAGTTGATTTCCGGCAAAATCAGTAATGCCTGAGGGAAGTTCAAGATGATACAGTTCTTGTTTCTGAAGCGGACTATTCAGTTTAAAAGCAAATTTACGGGAAAGCGTATCAAGTGAAGATATTTTTGTTATCCTGTTTCCTTCAATCTCCACATCTTTCATATATTCTTTCAGATTGAATACTGGTTCTGAAAAACTGACAATAATGATACTGCTATCCTCAGGAAATACATTCTGAATTCCTGAAAATGAAATGTCAGGGTTACTGGCGGAAACGGAATTTACTGACCCGGGGGTGCCTCCTTTCTTTGACACTGAGGCTTTCCAATTTGCCTGATCGTAAAAAGGGTATCCGGTATCCACCATTTCAAGCGACCATCCTCCGTTCGACTTTAATTCGTCCTGATACCAGGCGGAAGAATACTCCACCCCATGAATAAGAGTACCCGTACTATCGGAAATATATAATATCCTGCCCGCGTCAGTAAGCGAAGGAAAGCTTTTCATTCCGATTACTCTTCCGTACTTGTTGAAATTAGCCGTATCCTGCAAAGCACACACCGTAAAGATGCCGGAAGGCGGAATTATTGTTTCAGGGAATAGCGTAAACTGACTGGTAGTTCCGAGTCTCCAGTTCTTCAGATTTAACGGATACCTCGTTCTATTGGTAATTTCGATGTATTCTTTATCAGGCAATGACACCTGCGGCAGCGGATCAGCCATAATTTCTGATATTACAATATCTCCTCTCTCAGCCCATGAAGGAGTAAATAAGATTTTAACATTTTGAGTACAGTTGGCCGAAACATCGCATAATTTATTAATAATCAAATAATTTAAGCTTTTATTTATGAATTCATTCGCAAATTCAACCTGCCAGGTCAAATTACTTTTTTTAGTGACAGATATCGATTTGTTTTCCATGCTGTTTAATGAAATGTTCTCAGGTATGATAATCCCATTATCCGGTTCTTCATTAAGAGAGATCTCAACTGTTTTCTTATCAGACGTTCCACATATGGTTATAAATGGAGCTTCTTTATCTTCATAGAAAGTTCCTTCAATGTTTAAATCATCAAACCAAAGCAACCGGTCCCGTGTGGAGGAGTATTTGTAATAAACTCCGAACCACGCAGTGCTGAATAGCTCTTTATCAACTCCTGTACCGGTCCCGACAGGAACTCCGGTCATCAAGCTTACTGACACGGTCCAGGTACCTTCCTGTGATCGTTCAACAGATATTTTTGCTGGATTTGCTGAACCGATATCTGTCTGCCAGTTTATCCTAGAATTTATAACAGTTGTTAAAGTTTTTCCATCAACTTTCCAGAGGCGAAGGGTATCATCTGACCCAGTAAGATTCACACCCAATGCAAATCCTCTTGTGTCTGCTTCTGCAGACATGTTACCGGGTGGGCAGTCGGACATCAGGAATACTGACCAGTTGTTCAGAGAAGAAGGATCATATCCATACCGGATAATAAATGTCCATCGGGTTATGCCCTGAGACGGATGCAGGTTTCCGACCGGTAATCCCAGCTGGTCGATACCTGACTCGGAGTTATCAAATACATGATGCAATGAAAATTTTCCTGAAATACTGGAAGCCGAGTCAGCCATCCAGTGACCCGCGGAACTTTCTGTCCAGCGGACAAGACTTCCCGATTCGAAATTTTCGACGATTTGGCCAAATGCCGTAACAGGCATTAATAAAGCCAGCAAAATAACTTTTTTCATGCAGCGGACGAATTGAAAAAAAAGTTAATTTTGACAGTCTTAATGTCACAGTAAATTTAAACAATAACTTAATTTATTCCAAATTTATTAATATGAAAACTGCTGTAGTAGGAGCTACCGGAATGGTCGGAAGAACAATGATGAAAGTGCTTGAGGAGAGAAACTTCCCTGTGTCACAACTTTTGCCTGCCGCTTCTGAAAAATCGGTTGGCAAGGAGGTTATCTTTAAGGGAAACCCGGTCAAAGTAGTCAGCGTTATGGAGGCAGTTGAGGCAAGGCCTGAATTTGCCATATTCTCCGCAGGAGCTGCAATTTCGAAAGAGTGGGCCCCGGTTTTTGCAAAAAACGGCACAGTAGTAATTGACAACTCCTCATACTGGAGGATGGACAAAAATATTCCTCTCATAGTTCCCGAGATTAACAGCCACGTTATAAAGAAAGGTGACAGGATAATCGCCAATCCGAATTGCTCAACAATACAGATGGTGATGGCTCTTGCTCCTCTGCACAGAAAATACAGGATCAAACGTCTGGTGATATCAACATATCAATCAGTAACCGGTACAGGAGTAAAGGCAGTTGCTCAGATGGAGAACGAACGGTCAGGAATAAAGGGCGAGATGGTTTATGCTCACCCGATCGATAAAAACTGTTTCCCCCATGGCGGATCATTTCAATCTGATGGTTATACAACTGAAGAACAGAAACTGGTGGATGAAACCCGCAAAATTCTGGAAGATCAGACAATACAGGTAACTGCTACCGTGGTAAGAATTCCGGTAGTGGGAGGGCATTCAGAGGCTGTAAATATAGAATTTGAAAAGGATTTCAATTTAGAAGATGTAATCCTTGCATTAAATCAGTTCCCGGGAGTTGTTGTTTATGATAATCCTTCTGAAAACAAATATCCTATGCCTATCCTTGCACATAACAGGGATGAAGTTTTTGTCGGAAGAATAAGAAGGGATTTCTCTAAAGAAAAATGCCTGAATCTCTGGATCGTATCGGATAATATCAGAAAAGGAGCCGCCACAAATGCAGTCCAGATTGCAGAATATATGGCTGCTAATAAACTTTATTAAGTTTAGCCCCACTATTAAGTATTTATTTCTTATCATTTTTGCCCCCCTGCACCCTAAAGGGGGGTTTGTACTCAAATTTGAACGAAATCTTCTCGACCAACGTGAACGGGCCCCCCTTTAGGAGGGTTGGGGCGTCAGGCATCATATAATAAATCATTATACGGATATCTTTTTACATGCAGTTTCTTCACCTCCTCATAAAGAAGGTTACGCAGCTCATCAACATTTTCTTTTGTTTTAGCTGAGATGAATACTGTCAGGTGATGCTTATCCGAGGACATCCAGGATTTTTTAAGATTAGCCAGTGAATAATTATCCTTTAATACAGGAGTAAGATCATCTTCATCTTTAATATTATAAGAAAATGCGTCGATCTTATTAAAAACAATTATTAACGGTTTACCTGAAACCGAAAGGTCTTTCAGGGTACTATTTACAACTTTGATCTGATCTTCAAAAGCCGGATGAGAGATGTCGACGATGTGAACAAGCAGATCCGATTCACGTACTTCATCAAGTGTTGACTTGAATGATTCAATCAGGTCAGTTGGCAGCTTGCGGATAAATCCAACCGTATCGGATAGCAGAAAGGGAAGATTACCAATAACAACTTTACGTACAGTAGTATCGAGAGTAGCAAATAACTTATCTTCAGCAAACACATCTGATTTACTGAGAAGATTCATTAGTGTTGATTTTCCAACATTCGTATAACCTACCAATGATACCCTGATCATTTTACCACGGCTTTTACGCTGTGTCGCCATCTGGGTATCAATCTTTTTGAGTTGTTCTTTCAGAAGTGAGATCCTGTCTCTGATAACTCGTCTGTCTGTCTCGATCTCGGTCTCTCCCGGACCCCTTAATCCTATACCGCCCCTCTGACGCTCAAGATGTGTCCACATACCTGTCAGACGGGGAAGAAGATACTGATACTGGGCAAGCTCGACCTGGGTACGGGCGTGAGATGTACGAGCCCTATGGGCAAATATATCGAGTATCAGGTTTGTCCTGTCGAGAATCCGGCATCCAAGAGCCTCTTCAACATTTCTAAGCTGGCTTGGGGTCAGCTCATCGTCAAAGATTGCTATGTCGATTTTATTCTCAGTTATAAACAGGGCCAGTTCCTTTATTTTGCCGGACCCAACAAAAGTACGGGGATTTGGAATATCAATCTTCTGCGTGAACCGTTTTACCGTTTCAGCACCAGCCGTTTCTGTCAGAAAAGAGAGTTCATCCAGAAATTCATCAACCTCGCTTTCTTCCTGTCCTTTGGATATGATTCCAATAAGGATCGCCCGTTCCTTTGGCTTGTTTGTTTCGATCATTCTTATAACCTTGAAAATAATTAATTGTCAAGTTTTTTGCCCCCCTAAAGAGGGGGTTAATCCTCTATTTTTAAGTAAAATCCCACTAAAAGCCGTAGAATTAATCCCCCTTTAGGGGGATCCCGCGCAGCGGGAGGGGGTTACAATAATCTAATAAATAAACCTCCTGTCATTTTGAATTGCCCCCCGGATAGCCTTTTTCAATGATTCCGAACAGCGCATAATCATTTCTATGTCAGTAGGAAATTGTGCAAGGGATGTTTTTGTTCTCTCGAGTTGTCTCGCATTCAATGCCTGAATATCTCCCAGTGCCCGTGAAGAGACATTCTCAAAATTGGACTGAGCCCCAATAGGATCTTTTTTGAGCTGTTTATTCGGGTTCATCTGGATCACCTCAATATCACCATCTATGCGACAGGCTTTTGATTGTACAGTCTCTACAAGAGCACACTGAACTGTTTTGTACTTTTTCTGCTTGATATCATTGCCAAGAGAATCTCTCATCACATTACCTTTTTTATCAAGTACATAATAAAAGCCATCCTCAATATCTCTTTTAATAACAGAATCTCTTTGTATTGACTGATCAGGACTTACAGCAACATTTTTAACATTAACATTTACAAAATAATCATACTGTGTATTCTCGTTCAGATTCTGGGTAAAGAACTCAACCCACTCCGAGTTCAGTCTTGGCATATCAAGAGCAAGCAGATCTTCTTCAAACTCCTTCGGAAATTTAATTATAGAAGTATTTTGAATTGAAACAAATACTTTGCTCATTCCCTGAACTTTTGCCTCCTGTATTTTACTATCGATTCCTTCATAGTCGCCTACATATTCTTTTGCTCTTAAAAATTCTCCATAAGCCTGTCTGTAGGATTCTTTTATTCTGTTTTTCATCAGTTCATTGCCGTGAGCGTAATAGAAATCTGCTGCCTTTCGTTTAGCGTTAACCATATCAGGAACATAATCCACATAAGGAAAATCGACAGATCTTCCATTAGCATTCAATGGAGCAACTGTTTTAACAAGCGATTGTCTGTCGTTTAAAGCTTTATAAACCAAATATATATCATCCCAGCTATCAGGTTTAGCTTCCATCTTAAGAAAACGGACTCTTTCATTATCCTGGTCATTAGAAACCTTGTATGCCTGAGTGAGTATATCAATCTGTTTGACATCCGCAGGATCTTTCCGAAGCTGTTTTACAGCCTTCTGGATAGCAGCATCGTAGTTCCCTTTTTGTAATTGCTTCTTTGAAGAGCCACATCCTGAAAGGATTATGGTTAAAATAAAAACAAGAGGTAAAATTCTTTTCATAGGACTTTTATTTATTATAGATACTTCTAAAGATAAGAAAAACATCTAAAATGCAATTATCTGTAACTCCCTCTCAGGTTGGGGATTAAATTTCAGAACATAAAGTTCAGAGGAATCAGGAACCTGACTCTCGCAGGCTCTCCCCGCTGAAGTCCCGGTGTCCATTTGGGTGATTCTGATATAGCTTTCACAGCTGCATCATCCAATAAAGGGTCAACGCCTTTAACTACAGTCACATTACTTACAGCGCCATCCTTCTCTACAATAAATGTCAATAATACTGTTCCCCTGATCTTCTTTTTGACTGCATCCTCTGGATAATTGGTTCGTTTGGTAACCCATTCGCGAAATTTATCCAATCCTCCACCTTTAAATGAAGGCATAACTTCCACAAGGAAGAAAGGTTCGTCAGTTGCGCTTCCATCCTGACCCGCCATCAAATCATCACCGGTTCCAGTACCGGTAACATCAACTTTATCGTTTGTTGTCTGATTAAGATACTCATCAGTAGAAAGTTGTTGTTTTTGAAGCAAGGGAACACTATCAACCACAACCGGTGGTACATATTTAACAATCTCTTCCACATGAACGGACTGAGGTGGCGGCGGAGCCGGTGGAACATATATCTCGTCCTTTGGCGGCTCAAGGTTTTCCATCTTAAGCTGGGTATATGTCCTGTTACCGTTCAGAACATTATCGGATCTTGGAGTCAAGATGAAAGAAAGTATAACAGCTAAACTTACCAGCAAAGTTGCCAGGATTATACCTGCTACCACCACAGAATTATATTTTTTCCGGAGTTGATATGCGCCATAATCCTTGTTCCGCGATTGGAAAAGCAGATCGTCAATATCGAGCCATTTTCTGAGATTATCGTACATTTTTCAGGCTAATATTATCTGCTGATAAGATCTCTTTAACAGAAGTTCTCAATTGAATAGCATTTGCAAATTTAAAGTCAAAAATAATGTCATTTTAATTTTTCACGGGCAAATGTAGCTAAAACTCAATCCCATGCTCAAAATGTCCGGCAAAATTACAAAATAGTGTCTTTTCGCCAAAACTATCTTGTTAAGGATTTCATAATATTTGAGGTATGAGGCGTGAGGCGTGAGGAGTGAGGTAAATTTTTTCTACTTTTCAACTATTACAACTATTTCAACAATTACAACATTTACAACTTTTTTATTACATTTACGAACTCTTTGGGGGTTTAGCTCAGTTGGCTNNCGTGTGACTGGCAGTCACAAGGTCGGGAGTTCGATTCTCCCAATCTCCACTTTTTGATCGTGCAAAACAATGCAAAGTCCTGTAAATTCGATATTTATGGGATTTTTATTTTTAGGTACTATGCAAAAATATCCACCGGAATGCAAAGCGAAAGGTGCTTATTCGGTGGATTTTTTTCTCCTGGTTTATCTCCACCGAAGAAGAATCTATTTTGCTGGTATGCTGATAGTGGCATTTCATAATTTTGACTATTCATTATTATCCGATATGAACCTGACAGCGCAAGCGAGTCAAACACATGTTTAAAGATTTCAATTTCAGAAGTGAAAACTTTCGATTCCTGGACTTTTATTTCGAATTATATCAGAATGATTTCAATTTTGACAAAATGAAATATCACTACTGATTAAATAGGCTCCTAAATAGTTGTATGAATGTGTTTAATTTTGGAACTTTGATAATAGGTACAACTTCATAGAAAAGGCTCATATTTAAAATATCATCCATGATTGAGCAAGATGCGACAGATCAGATTTTCATCAGGAAGCTTAGAGAAATAATTCTGGCAAATCTGGAGGATGAAAACTTTGGAATAAAAGAGCTTTCCCGTGAAACAGCTTTAAGCCAACGCAACATTAACAGAAAACTCAAATCAATATCCGGTAAAACTCTTAGCCAATTCATTCGTGAAACACGTCTCCAAAAGGCTATGGAGATGCTTCAAAATGGGAATGTAACCGCCTCTGAAGTTGCCTACAAAGTCGGATTCAGCAGCCCGACTTATTTCAATACATGTTTTCATGAGTATTTCGGCTATTCACCTGGAACAGTCAAAAAAGCAGACTTTGAAACACCAGGAGAACTAAATCCAGCTCAGCCTTCTAAGGAAAAATTTAAGAAAGGAAATGCCGGTAAAATTGTCATTTATATTTTTGCCCTCCTCCTCATCTTTACTGTTATTGTATTTCTTGGATATAGTTTCTTTTCTAAAACTACTAAGGATTATGTAGGTAACCCAGTAGCGGGAACAGAAAAATCAATAGCTGTCCTCCCATTTAATAATCAAAGTGACAGTACTACAAACCAGTATTTTATTGATGGGGTGATGGAAGAAATACTTACCAATTTAAGCAGAATTCATGATTTGCGGGTGGTGTCACGCACATCGGTTGAACAATTTCGTGAGAGCAAAACACCAACATCTGAAATTGCTAAGAAACTGCATGTAGATTACGTCGTTGAAGGAAGCGGACAAAAATATGGCAATTCATTAAGTCTCAGAGTGCAATTGATTGACGCTTCCAAAGACAAACACATCTGGGCAGAATCATATGAACAGGAGATAGGGGAGACTAAAGATATTTTCAAAATACAAAGCCGGATTGCACAAAGTATAGCTGCAGAACTAAAGGCAACTATAACTCCTGAGGAAAAAAAACTCATTGATAAGATACCAACCAGAAACCTCACAGCTTATGATTTCTGCCAGAGAGCAAATGAGGCAAATGCTAAGGATTTTTGGCCTGAGTTTAATCAGGAGGTAGAGAAAAGAGCAACAGCACTTTATCATAAAGCACTTGAGTATGATTCAACCTATGCTAAAGCTTATGCCGGTCTGGCAGACATAGTCTGGCGTAAGATAGATAGAGATAACACTATTACAGATATCAATATTTTAAATAATTATCTCGATTCTATGTTTGTTCTTTCCAACATTGCTCTTTCCTATGATGATAAGTTGTCAGGTGCATATATTATACGAGGCATATACTTCGACTATAAGGGTAATTTAAAAAAGGCTATAGAGGAATTGGACAAAGCTGTAAAATCTAATCCAAACGATGGCAGTGCTTATAGGTCGCATGTATTAATATATCAAAACATTGACAATGTTAAAGGACTTGAGAACGCACTGAAAGCAGCTAACGTGTCTTCTGGCCCCGAATTACCTGGTTATTTGGGAATAATCGGAAATCTATATTACAATGCTGGATTCCCTGAAAAAGGAAATGACATTAAGCTTGAAGCTCTTAAACTGAGTGAAGACTCAGTTGAGTATTTAGACGATTTATTTAATATAACATCAATCTGTCAGGGTGATTACAAAAAAGCAATTGAATACTTTGAAAAGAGATATTTAAGAGACTCGACTAATGATGGGATCATATCTATTTTAGGAGACTTCCATTCGCTTGCGGGTCAGTATAAGGAATCATTAATATATTTTAAAAAACATATTTCAATATTAAAATCCAAAGGACAAACCGATCCACCTATTGACCCGCTTATTGGATATTCTTTCCTTCAAAATGGATACAGGAAAGAAGCTGATTATTACTTTGACAAACAAATAGAAGTCTTTAGTAGCCGTCTTAATAGGTCTCGTCATCCCTATGCGATAATGTTTTCGGATTATGCTCTCGCGCGTATCTATGCATCCAGGGGAGATAAAGGGAAAGCGTATGAATACTTAAAGGTTTTTGATCAGGATCAAAGTGTCAATTTGATGGACTTAGTATCAATGAAAAATGATCCATCATTCAATAGCATCAGGAGTGAACAAGAGTTTCAAAAGTACATAAAGAATATGGAAGCAAGATATCAGGCAGAACATGAGAGGGTAAGGAAATGGCTTGAAAAGCAGAAGATGCTATAATAATCGTTACTTAAAATTAAAATGTTCGTGAATGCAGAGCATGTGAAATATTTTGTGTA
>PMIL01000356.1 GCA_003157075.1 Bacteroidales bacterium
ACCAACGTTTTAATAACGCGGTGTTCATCCACCATCAGTTTACCTGCCGCTCTTTTCGTTCCGCCCCTTTCCTCGTATGGGTAAGTATGCAGAGTAAAATAAGCATCTTGCGCCTTCAGGGCTAAAAGAGCTGGTGTTGTCGGGATTTTTTCTTTAGTCATTAACTATAATAATAACAATTAATAATAAAAAAGCAATATATACGGGGGGCATGGGTATGATATGTCAAGAGGTAAAAGTTTTTTTTACTGCTATTAGAAAGATAATAAACATTATTCCCTCCATAATTTGCTGTCTATATTTCATTGACATATAAAGACGAAATACTTATAATCAAAACAAGAATAAGCAGTGTTTGAAGTGAAGTGTGAAAACAGGGCATTCTGAAAAAACGAGGAATAAATCGTTATGTACGAAAAAAGAAAAGCGCCCAGACTAAAAGAGGACAACGAGGTTACCATAATCGTTGTCTCCGGCAGAGATCCTCTTCCCAGGGAAAAAGTCATCTATAACAGCTGTAAAGATTTTTCCGTATCCGGCGCCAGAATTAATGCCCATATTCTGTTACCCATTGATACCCTTATCAAGATAGACATTACATTAAAGACTGTGCACCAGATGATAACAGTCATGGGAAAAGTAAAATGGATCAAAATTATTTGTAATGATGAATCTTATGAGGAAGGCATAGAATTCGTCAACACGCCCGACGAAGCTATTAAGAAATTAAAAGATTACATCTCGTGGAAACAAAAGCAGACAAGTCTTAAGCCGATTTAAGGATATTTATCTAAAAGTCTTCCTTCCTGCACGAAACAAATCGTCAACGTTGATTAAATGCAAGACTTCAATCGGTAATCATTAAAAATGACTCTAACTTAATTTGTGGTACAAGTATTTTGAGGATGTCAGTGGAGGTAACCATGAAAAGAAGCCTCATCATTTTTTTTCAAGTATTTCTTATATGCACACTATTTACAAATGCATGGGGATTGACCAATTATGAGCGATGTGTGGAAACTTATTTAGCTAAAGACTTCACTAATGCATACAATTTCTGCAAAGAAGCGAAAGACCCCAACGCTCAGTTCATCATGGGCGAAATGTATTATAATGGCTTGGGAGTGAAGAAAGACCATGCAGAGGCGGCTATATGGATTCGCAAAGCCGCTGATCAGGGTCTTGCCGAGGCACAATTTGTCATCTGTCACATGTACTACTATGGCTTTGGAGTGAAAGAAGATCCTGCTGAGGCGTTAATATGGTGTCGCAAAGCCGCTCTGCAGGGTCACATCAGGGCTAGGATATTACGTGATAAAATGCTCTATAAAGATAAGAGCAAGTGAACAAGTTTTGAAGACTTCATACTATTTTTACTTAAAACAACGGCAGCAACTGATGACATTGTATCAGTTTCTTTAAGGTACATTAAAAAAACCGTTTAATTATTTTTAATTCATTCCAAAAGGGGGGAAGATTATGAAAAGAAGAAATATTTCACTTCAGTGTTTGTTGTATTTTCTTATGTTGTTGCTTTTGATCGCAACTTTCGGATGCGCTTATAACAAGAATTTAGTCGATGCCACCCCAGTGATTCCCAGCAATGCGGCCCTTAATAAATCGCCATTAAAAGTTGCATTGTACCTCCCTGAATCAACACGAAATTATACACAGCCTACTGATGCAAGCCGTGCTTGTATAGCGATGCATATCAAAGGTAAATTCGGTCAGATTTTCGCCGGAACAGTTGAAGGGACATTAAAGCAGGTATTTGATGACTTGACAGTTGTAACGCAGCCTGTGGCAAGTGGTTATGATATTCTGGTGGAAGCCGACCTCCAAGAATACATTTATAAAGCAGGCTGCTTGGCAAGTCCCGAGTCATATGGTCTTGTGAAGGGTAATATGTGGATTTTGAATAGTAATGGTCAGGAGATATGGCGAAGCAAAGAGACCTCAAAGAGATTGAACTTCACCAGTAGTTGGGAGGAATTAGTCCCGGAATCAATGGCATCATTAGTCGGCACATGGGTGCGGGAATTATCCAGCCAGCCTCAAATCAGCCAATTACAAAATCAACCGAGGAATCATCCTTCCTCCAGTGCAGAAACTAAAGCAAAAATTCCCGATTTTGAGAAATTGCGTGAGTTAAAAAAATTAAAAGATGAAGGTATTTTAACAAACGAAGAATACGAGCAAAAAAGGAAAGCAATTGTTGATGGCATGTGATTCAATCTGATTAAATCATTGTCTTGATTAGTTAATAAAAGGCAGGGTCAAAAAATGGCCCTGCCTTTTTATTGATTCTTCCAACCGGTACTCTTCAATTCTGATAATGGACCAAGACTGAATCTGTATAGGTGAAAGAAATACCAGTAATAAGACTTAATTGAATAACGTCTTTCAAATCAGGTATAGGATGGTTGTTTCTTAAGCCTGGGTCTCATTACTCCTGCTTTGCGGGATAATTCGGCTAACGCTTCAAACTTCGCTTCGTTTGTTTTCAGCGAGCCTCATTAATTTTTTTACTTCATTCTCTTGATTTTACATTTATTTTAAGTTATTTGTGCACAAAACATATCTTTGTTGGGGAGAGTTAAATTGCAGTTCAATCCTTGCATGAAACATAAACTTATCCGCAATTCCGTGCGGCATTTCGCGGAAACCGAACTTGCGCCTATTGCCGCTGAAATAGACCGCAATGCAACATTTCCGCTCGATGTCATTGAAAAAATGAAAAAGCTTAATTATTTCGGCCTTCAAGTGCCTAAGGAATTTGGCGGGGCGGCAATGGATTCCATCAGCGCGGCGATAGTTATGGAAGAAATT
>PMIL01000320.1 GCA_003157075.1 Bacteroidales bacterium
TGTACAATATTAATTGTATATTTGCTCCATGAGACCAAGAAGATACAATCGACATTGCAATGAGTTAACGATATTCCATCATAAACTGAACCTTCCAAATAATACTTTTTTATTAATCACTGAAATGGAAGATGGCAGACCTCATAGAACGTACTATTATGAGATTCCGAAAAACTATGAGGATGATAGGCTGCTGGGTGAACTGCATGAAAGGTATCACCCGTATTGTCCAAACTGAAAATGTAACCATTTAATCAAATAAAAAATATGAAGAAAGTAGCCTTGTACCTGCGGGTATCAACTTTAGACCAGACGGTAGAAAATCAAAAAATGCGGTTAATCGAGTATGCCAATCAACATGGTTATGAATACGATGTCTTTGAAGAAGTCGAATCGTCAAGGCGTACCCGTCCCGTGAAACAGACGTTGTTACAAAAGTTGCGTAATGGAGAATATTTTGGATGTGTCGTGTATAAAATCGACAGGTGGGCACGTAGCAGCACTGAATTAATATTGGAAATAAAAGAGTTGACCGACAAAAATATTGCGTTTATATCGGTAAGCGATAGTCTTGACTTTTCAAGTGCTACAGGGCGACTGCACTTCCAGATTCTCGCCATCTTTGCGGAATTTGAAAGGTCTCTGATATCTGACCGCACCCGCCTTGCTCTCAGGCGAAAGAAAGAGGTTGACGGCATTACTTTAGGACGTCCCGTAGGGTCAAAGGACAAGAAGTCCAGAAGGAAGTCTGGTTACATCTTAAGACATGCAAGAGAGAAACAGGAATCAGCGTCACACCAAGGTGTTCACAAGCCAGTTCAGGACTTTATCGATAAACAATAGTGGGTAAACAAATAAGGGTTCGAAAGACCCTTTGTTTTTAGTACTAACCTCCCCTGTTCTGGCAATGGTTAATAAACGTCCGTTTATTTACTACTTAACAGATATTCTGACTTGTTAAAAGAATAACAATGGCATGACTTTTGTTCATTATTCTGTAACCCAATAACTAATCTTTTCGAAATTTGTTAGTAAATTTCAGACAAGTCTTTATAAAATAAACAAAACGGGCATGAGAAATCTTATTGTATTTATTTTGATTCTTGTTTCATTCAGTTGCAAGAAGGAAGAAAAGATTCCTGCTGATACAAAGTTAAGAGCACCATTTCTTAACAGTTTAATCGATGATAAAAAAGTAACCTTAACTTACTTCTCTCAAGTTCTTCCTGACAAGCAATTTAATGCTGATATATTACTTCCATACAAATTAGTTGACCCAGATTATTTCGATATTTATGAATCAGAAGGACAAATAAATAACTTCAAAGAAATAATTGAACTAAAAAATAATAGCAAGTACGTATACACTCTTGATGGCTTGAATAACGGGACACCTTACTATTTCTACGTTGTGGGGAAAAGGGACGGATATAAGCCTCTTTACTCTGATACCATAATGATTATACCAAATCAAAAGTTGCCTTTTAATACACTCGCTACAATTAGTAATAACCATTCCATCGCTTCTGTTTCCTATTCCCTTGGTGCAAACAAAGTCGCATATGTGGATAAAAACTATGCTTGGGACGGTGGAGCAAATTGCTGTATGGCAGAGTCGATTATTTTATCCTCAAATGATAATAAAAACCCTGAACTATTAGCAACTTTTGCTTATGACCCAAACTGGTCATCCAATGGTGATACTATTGTATTTGCTGCGGAAACTCAGGGTCATGGATATTATTCCCAGATTGCAATATATGATATAACATCCAAGGCAATCACCAAACTTACCAATGACACCACTTACTATTATAATCCATCATTCTCACCATCAGATAGTAAAATACTTTACCAATCAAACAAAAACAGACCAGACATAAATTCCACCAATATATGGAAGATGGATTTAAGTACTTTTAAAACTGAAGTAATCATAGATTTATCAAAGACTAATTTAGTGAACGTCTCAAGACCTGATTGGAAGGATGAAAATGATTTTATTTTCCAAGGCATAAGTTCAAATGGGAAGACGAGCATTTATAAATCTTCTTTACTAACAAAGGAAATAGTGCCATTAATAGAATCAAACTGGAATGATTATAATGCTACAATTTCGCCAGATGCTGACCAAATTGCTTTTATCAGTGATAGGTCTGGCAATGAACAACTCTGGTTATACAATTTACAAACAAAAAAATATATGCAATTAACAGGGTACGATGATAGTGAGTATTTTGATGGAAACTGGACAAAAATTAACTGGATGGACAATAATCAACTATTATTCACATTCGGGGATAATCGATTGGCAAAAGTTTTATTAAAATAAAAGAATTGAGACAATGAAAGGAATGCCGCATGCTATAAAATATCCACTTAACGTAATCTTTTAACTAAATCATAGGATTGACTGACCATGAAATTTAAAAGGATGAGGGCTACCTATTTTTTCATATGTTTATTTGTTGTATTTGCTTCTTGTACTAAAAAAGATGATGCCACTCTTAGTATCACAACCTCTCAGTGGTATCTTACGAGGGATATTTATGGCGATGGATTTGTAAACCTGAAGATTTTGGGGTCAACTAACGGTGAAAAAGTGATGATTTTAACTTCGGGTGACGGAGTTTTGTACTGGGCAAAGGCAGATTTGGATGCAGAGAAAAACTTTAATACAGATATTACAATTGCGTTTTTTCATGAAGTACCAACAGGTGAATT
>PMIL01000249.1 GCA_003157075.1 Bacteroidales bacterium
GATGAGTAGTATTTCAATAGCGCTAAGGATGCTTTTGTTATCATCAATTACAAGAATGCTTCCTTTCTGGTTTTGCATGTGTTTTGATATTAAACGTTTTTATCCTTGTTTTTTTGCCTCCTTCCTCCTGATTTAACCCCTCCTAAATCCCTCTCCCCTGAGGGAGGGACTTTAGACTTCTGAAAAGTTAAAAGCTTCCGTTGGATGGTTAGGTGGTAAATCCCAACAAATAGCGGAGTTGGAAGTTGAAAACAAATTTATCTGATTCCAAACTCAAAGTCAACAATCTGTAAAATAAATTTACACTATACAGTAAAATAAATTTACGATTATCGACAAGGATCATATTTATATAATTGTCTATCAGATAAATACATTTGTGGCATTATTATAGTAATTAATTTATTAGAAATGAAAGAAAACAAGGAAATGAGATTGTGGTAAGTGATATTAAAATGACCAGAAATGAATAATATAAAGAACAAATAATAAATAAGGCAACAGATGACCTCGACATATTTTATATTGGCCTGGAGGAATTTGATCAACAAAAAGCACAACTCATTTATTTCAGTTTTGGGACTCGGTATTGGCCTTGCCACAGCAATGCTTGTCGGAGCTTATATTGTTAATGAGAAGAGCTTCGACAAATTCCAGAAAAACTACAACCGCATTTACCGGGTTGTCAACAAAACAGGCAATACATCCAAACTTGATAAGGAATATGCTACTTCATTGTATGATGTCTTGCCAGGCATCGAAAAAATTTGCCGTATGAATATTTTATTCGCTATGCTTGGCAATGAAGCTAACCCAATTAATACTGAAAGTCTGGTTATTGCTGATTCTACTTTCTTTCAGGTTTTCAGTTTCACTTTGCTATCAGGTTCCAAGAAGGATGTCTTGAATGGGCCAAATAAAATAGTACTTTCAAAGTCACTTGCTGGAAAATTGTTTCCTGGTACTTCAGCGCTGGGTAAGTCAGTTCGTGTTGATATGAAGGAATACTGCACAGTTACCGGAATAATGAAGGATAGTCCTGCAAATTCGAGTATACAGCCGGAAGCTGTTGTTTCTCTCTATACCAAAAATCTGCGCTGGGTTGGAGGAGATTATTGGAATAATAATGGAAAATTTCATATAGAATTATTTCAGTATTANNAGAAACTGCTTTTTTTATTACTATCGATAGGCATTGTGGCGCTCTTGCTGGCAATTGTAAATACCTTCAATATATTGTTATCCGAAAGTTTCGAAGAGACAAGACAAGCCTGCATTCTAAAATCCTCAGGAGCCGCCAAACGCGATATTGTCTGGCAGGGCTTAACCACTGTTTCCCTGACACTGTTTTCAGCTTTATTAGTGGCAATGGTAATTATAGATTCTTCATTGCCATGGTTTAGTGGAGAAGTTGAACGCCAGATCAGTTTAAAAACCTTTTTCAGTTTACCTTATTTAATATTTGTTGCTGGAATTTTACTTCTATTAATTCTTGGTATTGGACTTTATCCATCACTGCGTTTTGCAAAGTCTAACCCCATAGATCTTTTCAGGAAAATTGAGTTTAAAAATTCCTCTTTTATTGGTATTTCAAAAGTTACTCTGGTATTTCAATTTGCAGCTGCAATTGCCTTGATGATATCGGTAATAACAATAGTGAAACAAACCAGATTTGTCAAGTTTCACCAATTGGGATACAAACCTGATTATTTGTTATTTATCCCTATTCATTACACTCTCGCTGAAAAGACGTTTGCTCTAAAGCAGGAATTTCTTAAGAATCCATCCGTCTTGCAAGCGACGGCATCATTTGGCGCTCCTAATAATATCTATAGTACAAGTGAATCCAAAATTAATGANNCTTTTTGCCAAGTGAAAAAGGAAGGGCATGTATTGTCAATGAAGCGTTTTACAAAAATGCAGAATTTAAGGATCTATCTAAAGCGACCTGTAATACTATCCCTATAGTTGGAATTGTGGAAAATTTTAATACGGAATCGTTACATAGTGAAATTAAACCAGGAGCCATCTTTTTCTCTGATGAAGATTTATCATGTCTTAGTCTTAGAATTTCTTCTGAAAATGTATCCAAAACATTAGATTATATAAGTAATATCTGGAAAAACATGTGTCCGGATTTCACATTAAATTATTCTTTTTATGATGACATAATCCAGAATCAATACCTTGAAGAGAAACGACTGATTGCTACAATTGGCACTTCATCAGGTATTGCTATTTTTATTAGTTGTCTCGGGTTGCTGAGTATGATATTGTTTGTTGTAAAACGTCGAACAAAAGAAATAGGGATTCGTAAAATCAATGGTGCCAAAGTCTCAGAAGTGATGCGAATGCTGATTAACGATCTTATAAAATGGGTAGCCATTGCTTTTATAATTGCATGTCCTGGTGCCTTTTATGTAATGCACAGGTGGCTTCAAAATTTTGCCTACAAAACTGAAATGAGCTGGTGGATATTTGCTTTAGCCGGAATTCTGGCACTAGGAATAGCTTTATTAACTGTAAGCTGGCAAAGTTGGCGGGCTGCAACGAGGAACCCGGTCGAAGCGTTGAGGTATGAGTAACCTACCCCTAAATCCCCAATATGGGGGACTTAAAAAGAAAAGGGAATTTAGAATAATGAACAAAAGATTAATAAATTAAGATAAAGAAACTATTATGCTGATAAATTATCTGAAATCTGCACTGAGGAACATGCTTCGAAGCAAAATAGTTACAATAATCAATATAGCGGGTCTCAGCATCGGGTTGGCAGTTTGTATGATGATCGTGTTGTTTATCAGGGATGAGGTGAGTTTTGACAGGTTTCATACGAAAAAAGATCAGATATTTCGTATAACAGCAAGAATGACAAGTGATAAGGAAACAAGGCTTATAGGCTTAACAAACCAGATAGTAGGACCCACGTTTGCGGAAGAGATTCCTGAGATACAGACATTTGTCCGGATGCAATCAAATCCTTTCATTGTACGTCATGATAACGAGGTAAATAATGAGGATGCCACATTCGTCGACAACAATTTTTTCACAGCCTTCACCTTCCCCCTTATCTCTGGTGATCCCGAAAAAGTGTTATCGGATCTTCATTCTATGGTATTGTCAGAAAAAACTGCAATAAAATATTTTGGTTCGACCGATGTAATTGGAAAAACGCTGGAATTGCAGATCAATAATATATTCGAACCATTTGTGGTTACAGGAGTTGCAAAAAATCCTCCTCAGAATTCCACAATTCAGTTCAGTATCCTCCTGCCTTTCAAATACAATCTGAAGCTTTATGCAGACAATGCCTGGGTAGGGTTTTATATGGCAACTTTTGTGGTATTGAATGCCAATTCGGATTTCAAAACAGTAGAACCAAAGCTTGATAAGGTATTCTTAAGCAAAGCCGCCGTTGAATTGAAAGAGATGAAGGATAAATATAATTTCAGGGATAAGATTCATTTTGGCCTTGAACCAATGTTGAAAATACATCTTGACAAGATTGAAACAGGAACTTATAATGGGCTGACCGGCAGCAGTAATCCTGTTTACTCATATATTCTTAGTGCGATTGCTTTCTTTATCCTTATCATAGCCTGTATTAATTTCATCAATCTTACGGTAACCCACTCTTTAAAAAGAGGAAAAGAGATTGGTTTGAGAAAAGCTAACGGGGGAAAACGTTCGCAAATAATGCTGCAGTTTTTTGGGGAATCACTTATTTTATGTTTTATAGCTTTTACTATTGCAATACTGATTGTTCCTACGTTACTGCCATTTTTTAACAAAATGGCCGATAAGAAATTAAGTTTTTCTTATTTGCTTGACTTCCATTTAATTGCAGGATACGTTTTTCTTTTTTTATTGACAGGATTAATTGCCGGTTTTTATCCTGCACTTGTGTTATCAGGGTTCAGTCCGATAGAAACATTATATAACCGGCAGCGTCTGACAGGGAAAAACTGGATGGC
>PMIL01000009.1 GCA_003157075.1 Bacteroidales bacterium
TCTGAGGCTGCTGTTTGTTTCGTTATTTCATGGAGGTCTGATTGCTATGGCTCAGGGGCTACTCAGGATTCTGTTGAATTCCAGGGACAGTACCTGTCACAAATAAAGGAAATGGTAACGAATTCAATAAACCATCCTTCGATCATTATATGGTCAATGGGTAACGAAAGTCTTTATGGAAAGAATATCCGGTTATCGAGAGAGCTTGCTCAAAAATTAGATTCAACCCGCCCGATAATGTTCAGCTATTCCGGAACAGCTCCTCATGGTGTAAAGGTAACGGATATATATAGCGCACATTACCCCAACATGAAAGGTGTGGTAAATTTATATGGTGACAGCACTGAAAATTTTGATTTCAAGTCAATGCCAGTTTTATTTGACGAATGGGCTCATGTTTCATGTTATAATATTCCTACCGCAAAAGAAGATCCGAATGTAAGAGATTTTTGGGGAGTTGGACTGGATACCATGTGGATGAAGGTATTTGAAGCGAAGGGAGGTCTCGGTGGAGCAATCTGGGGAATGATAGATGAAACCTTCATGTTACCCGACAGTTGTAATGGTGCTAAACCAGGCAGTACTGTCGGATACGGAGAATGGGGGATCATAGATACCTGGAGAAGGAAAAAACCCGAGTTCTGGAATGTCAAAAAAGCATATTCTCCGGTACGTTTAACAAACACCCTGATTGATAATTACACCAATGGCAAAACTGTGTCCATACCTCTATATAATCGCTTCGATCATACCAATATCAGCGAACAAACTATTAAGCTAAATTATAAAAATGGTCAAAATAAGATATATGCACCCGATATAAAACCTCATTCGAAGGGAATTCTGTCTTTCAAAATCGATAATTGGTTTGAAGGGGAAGATGCAGAACTGTCGTTTATTGATTCCTATGGAAATCTTATAGATAAGTATTCCTTGAGAAGATCTTCCCCCAAACAAGAATCAGAAGGGATAAATAATTCAGATTTAGCAGTTAAGGAAGATGTCAGGAATTTTAATGTAAGCTTTAAAAATGGAAATTGTGTAATTTTTGATAAAGGTACCGGCTTAATAAGCTGCTTTTCAGATTCGAATGACACTACTGAAATAGTTGGCCCCTTTATTAATTTAAGGACATTAGGTAAACCGGGAAAGAACCCGTATGCTGAGATAAATAAATATTGCAATACCTGGAAATTGAAGAGATTTCAGCATAAACAAATCGATGGGCAGTTATTGGTTACTGCCGAGGGTCAATACGATAAAAAAAATTCTGCTCAATTTGAATTTCGATTCAATTCGAATGGAGCGATAGCAATTACTTATCAAATTGATAATGTTCCACAGGAATTTATCCGGGAAATGGGTGTAAAATTTGAATTAGCGGATAAATACGACTCTTTAGACTGGGATAGAAAATCTTATTGGGATTATTATCCGGACGATCATTTATCAAGACCCATAGGTAATGTTCCTCTCTATTCACAAATTCAGAATATTTACAGAAGTGTTCCCGGGAAAGAGTGGAATGAGAATACAAAAAGCTTCTTTTACGATAGCCCGGAGAGCGAGATCAATAACAGATCACTCACCAATATTGCCAGATCCACGAAAGAAAATGTATATAGGTACAGTTTAAAAAAGAGTGGGGTGGAAGCAATTTCGGTTCAAGGAGATGGAAATGTCAGCTGCAGGCTGGAAAAACAAAATAATAAATTATCCTTATACATTAATAATAAAATGGATTATCCTGATTTAAATTGGGGAAACCACATGAATAACATTAAGTTGGGTAAAACATATTCTGATACGATAAAGCTTATAATCAATAATCCGCCAATGTTATCACATAAGAGTCAAAAATGAATCACAGAGAACGTTTTTTTGCAACCATTCATAACCTTTCTGTTGATCATCCGGCATCCTGGTTGGGCCTGCCGGTTCCTTCAGCGGAACAGGCATTGATGAAATATTTTCGTGTTAGCAATATCGATCAGCTCCGGAATGTTATCGATGATGATATTTATCCAATTGAAGTCCCGTACAATTACCCACCGTCAAACCATGTTGCGTGTGCATTGAAATTTGCTAAGGTAAGTCATTTAGACACTCCCGACGAAAGAACACTCACAGCTCCAGGTTTTTTTGAAGATTACTCGGATGCTGCTGACGTCGAAAAATTTGACTGGCCGGATCCTGCCTTGTATCTCGACTGTAAAGAATCTGCCAGACGTGTCTCAGCAGCTCCAGCCGATCGTATAAAGATGGGGATACTCTGGAGCGCACACTTTCAGGATGCCTGTGCTGCTTTCGGGATGGAGCAGGCGCTAAGGGTAATGCTTAGTAATCCTGATATGTTTCGTGCTGTAATTGACCGGATTACAAATTTCTATCTTAAGACAAACGAAATATTTTATGAATCGACCAAAGGTATGCTTGATGCTGTACTGATCGGGAATGATTTTGGAAGTCAGACAGGTTTAATGGTTGATCCTTACAGCTTGCGAGAATATGTTTTCCCGGGGACAAAAAAGCTAATCGATCAGGCTAAGAGTTATGGACTTACCGTGATGCACCATTCATGTGGTTCTGTATTTCCGATTATTCAGGATTTGATAGATATGGGAGCCGATATTATTCATCCGATTCAAGCGCTTGCAAGTGAAATGGATGCACCAAACCTTAAGAAACATTTTAAAGGGAAAGTTGCCTTTTGTGGTGGAGTAGATGCACAAAATCTGCTCGTAAATAATTCACCGGAGAAAGTTGCAGCAAAGGTCATGGAGCTGAAGGAGCTGTTTCCAACCGGACTTATAATTTCTCCAAGTCATGAGGCTATTTTGCCTGATATTCCTCCGGCTAATATCCATGCATTGTTCAGCGAGATAAAAAATTAATAATGTGCAAAAGAGTCCTTGAAATAGTTGAATAATTTCTGATGTTCATTTTGTTATTATCGGGTTCAGCGTCGGGGGGATAATCCATCAATTCAATATTGCTTAATTTCTTTAAAATCAGAAAAAAATCAAATTAATGATTACAGCAAATCCCATAATTGGAACCGGTCTTCATGCAATTGGAGGTGTCTCAGCATCAAGTTGTTATTTGCCAAGTACACAAACCAGGAAATGGTCATGGGGTACTTTCTGGCTTGTTCAGGCATTGTTTGCCTGGGTAATTCTGCCACTCGTAGTAGGTTGGTTGACTGTACCCAATTTTTTTACTATTCTGGCAGAAGCACCGTCGAAACCCTTTTGGATGGCTTTTATTTTGGGCGCAGTCTACGGTTTTGGAGGTATGTCATTTGGTAAAGCCATAAATCATATCGGGTATTCATTAACCTATACAATGGCTATTGGTATTTCAGCTGTATTAGGTACAATATTACCATTGATTGTATTTGGCGGAATAGATAACTTTTTCTCAAAACCCGGTGGTGGGATTGTTCTGATTGGAATGATACTTTCTTTAGTTGGTGTCATCATTTGCGGGTGGGCCGGTTTTAAAAAGGAAAAGGATCTGGATTCAGCGGCATTAGGGAAAGCAGGATTTAATATGACGGTTGGTCTACTCCTCACTATTGTAGCTGGTGTGCTTTCCGGAGTTTTTAATCTTTCGCTGGAATATGGTCAGCCCATTGCGGACATTGCTGCACAGCATGGTGCCGGAAACTTTCAGGGCAATGCCAAAATGATTATTTCCACATCAGGATGTTTTGTTGTAAACTTCATCTGGTTTATAATAGCGGGTATAAGGAAAGGCACTTTAAAAGAGTTCATCCCCAGGTTGGGTCTGACAGGCAAAGAAATATTCCGGAACTGGGTATGGTCAGCCCTGGCAGGAACACTATGGTGTCTGCAATTTTTCTTTTACGGTTTAGGACATGTAAAAATGGGCAATTTTAAGTTTGCCAGCTGGGTGCTCCACATGTCAATGCTTATTTTTTTCAGCTATATAGTTGGATTAATTATGAAAGAGTGGAAGAGTGTTAAGCACAAGACCTATATCGTTTTAATTATAGGCCTGATAATACTTATTGCCTCCTTTTGCATAACAAGTTATGGAAGCTATATCGGAGAACAAATGATCAATAACGGACATTAAAACAATATTTCCAAAGTATTCCATACCATACAAGCATAACAGGACGATTCCATTCACTGAGTTCAAAAGGTGTTGAAATCTTTACATAAACATAAGAACGTAATTGGGTATTTTGCAAAAGACTGACAAAGGTTGAATTGATCGCCGCAATTAAAAATGCTCAAATTGTGATTTAAAGTATTCAAATATTTTAATATATTGGTAAGTAATAAGAATAGAAAAATATTCTATAAATATTAATAAAATATACATTATGACTCAGCATTATTTGAACTGCTTCAAGGTTTCCAGAGCACGCATAATTGCAGTTATTTCAATAACCGTATTCAGTTTTCTCCCCGTTATTTCACAGATAAGATATGTGCCCCAGGATGAGCGAAAAGATGCTGGTATTGGTGTCGAACGGGTAGCGAGGTTTTTTACTCCGGCTTATGAATCAAAAGTAGGGAAAAGCGATAATGAAATACGATGGATACAGTTAGATCTGGGCGGGAAGAAAAAAATAGATGGTATAAAGCTCCTTCCAAGGGTGAACCCATGGGGATATGTAATCTCTATTGGTTTCCCGCTGCGATTTAAAATTGAGGTCTCAGATGATAAGGATTTTAAGGTTTCCGTGATATATGAAGATCGGATAAAGGAAGACTTTAGAGATCCTTTGGATGAAATAGTCACATTTTCCGGGAAAGAAGTCTACGGCCGATATGTCCGGCTGACAGCTCTTTATCTAAGGCAGCAAAGGTTAGCTCTGACGAAAATAATGATTCTGTCTGACGGCAGGGACATTGCTGAAGGGTGTCGTGTATCTGATTCTGAATCGGGTGATCTGTCAGAATCTGTCTTAACGCGTCCCGCTCGTCCTCAGGGTGAGGGAGTGGTTACAGATAACCCTGGAAATGCAATGCCTCTTGAAAAATGGAAACCGGTACCTTACAAAGCACAGACACCCAAAGGCGGGGTTGAGATTGGTGAAGGCCTTTTTAGAAAAACAATGCTAAACAATATCTCTTACCTGATGAATTCTTTCACTTTTGATGAACTTGTAAGAAATTTNNCGTTTTCTCATGGGTGCAGGTAATACGCTGAGATGGATTGAAAATGCCGGTTTAAGAGAAAGGATGAATAAAATTGTTGATGTAATCGATGAGTGTAAGGAGCCTGACGGATATATTATGGCTTACCCGAAAAACAAGATTTTTTCAGGTGAATATGGCGCTTATACAAGGTCATGGGTTACACATGGACTGATCGAAGCCGGATATGCGGGTAATGAAAAGGCTTTCCCGTTATTGCGCGGATTCTATGACTGGTTTAATACATCCTGTTATCTTCCGGAAATGCTGAGAAGAGCCGGTCAGGGTACCCAGGGAATTATTCCATCCACCCGGATGTATTTTACACCTGCCGGTAAACCTAAGGATATCCAGGTTGTACAGGAGTATTTCCAGGAAAACTATTGGATGGAAGAGATGGCAAACAGAGACACGAAGGCTATCTGGCTATATCCCTATGACAGGCCTCATAACTATCTCATCACCGGTATTGAACCGTACCTTGACCTTTACCGGGCAACGGGAGAAAAAAAGTATCTTGATGCCACGATGGGTGCATGGGATCTGTATCATAATAATTGGGAACATACAGGAGGATCTATTGCAATATGCGAAGGGACTGATCTTTATCCACCAAAGTCAAATTATCTTAACAGAGAAACAGGTGAGTTGTGCGGAAGCGTATTCTGGACATTCCTGAACCAGCGCTTTCATTTATTAAATCCTGAAGAAGAAAAATATACTGCAGAAATTGAAAAATCGATCTACAATAATCTGATCGCTAATCAGGTTGCAGACAAAGGCATTCGTTACCATTCTGTTCTGGTTGACCATAAAGATCTTAACAATAGCCAGCCGTTCAGCATGAGCACATGTTGTGAAGGTCAGGGGACGCGAATGATAGGTGCTCTTCCGGAATTTATTTATTCAATGGCTGATGACGGGATTTATGTAGATCTATTTGCACCCTCCGCTATAAAACATTTGACCAGGGCAGGGGCAATCGCTTTGAAAATGGTCACCCAGTTCCCGTATGACAATAAAGTTCAATTAACAGTAAATACCACTGAACCTGTTGTTTCTAAGATCAGGATACGTATCCCCTCATGGGCCTCAAAAAAAATGGCGATTTTGATAAATGGAAAGGAAACAGTAAACGGCAGCCCTGGTACATATGTCACTTTAAACAGGAGATGGAAGGATGGGGACGTAATATCTTTTACACTTCCTATGGATTTCAGGATGACAAAATATGTGGGAGAAGAGAAGGCATACCAGGGGCATTATGCGTTGGAGTATGGACCTGTTTTAATGGCATTTGTCAAGATTGGAGAGAATAAAAACAGCTCCATGCAAGTAAGTCCCGAAAAGCTTATAAGAAGTTTGAAAACTGTTCCTGGTAAACCTCTTCATTATTTTATTGCAGGAACAAAGAATTTTGAAGTTATGCCCTATTTTGAGGTTCAGGATGAACCGTTTACATGCTATCCTTAATCGAAGTAGAAGACCATTCTTCCACGGTCAGTATACCGGCTCGCTTGCTGAATATCTTCGAGACCAGCAGCTGGTGCACTTCTTCATCCGGGTCACTGCAGCAGTCAGAGAGAACGGTTAAGCGGAAATCCTTATCTGCCGCCTCAATAAGAGTGGCTAAAACCGCACCCCCGGTAGAGACACCCGTAAGTACCAGGTGCTGAATATTCTGCGACCTTAAGATCACTTCCAGGTCGCTGCCGGTAAAGGCGCTGATGCGGCGTTTGATCACGATAATATCTCCTTCCTGCTGCGCGATCTCCGGACGGATTTTCATATAGTCCTCCATATCGATCGCATCAAATCCTCTTTTTCTTGCGCTCAGGCTTTTATTATTGGGGCTGACTTCGGGGGCACCTTTCCGGAAACCGATAACGACATAGATCACAGGTATGTGCTGTGCCCGTGCACCGGCTATTGCCGTAGATACCTTAGCCAGCACAGGAACAGCACCCGGGTACCCGCCCAGTATGCCCTGCTGCATATCCATAACCAGCAGTGCTGTGTTTGTTGAGTTGTCTTCCATTTGTTCATTAATAGTGGTTCTACTAATCTTTCCGACTAAATTTTGTCCTTATGAGTAAAGTTCCAGGCGTTAAAAATACTAACGCTGGTAAAACCAACAAAGCAGATGAGAACAGATAAATTGTCATCAGCAGAAACACTGCCGATCCTGAAAAGCAGGGAACCTATTACTAAATTAAGCAGACCCCATAATATGTTCACCAGCGGAGAGGAAAGGCTTTTGCCCGGCTGTTTGGAAAAGGGTGTAGGAAAAGGATCACCCGCGGTGCCCTTAATGTAATGCGGAACAAAGTTAGCAAGGAACATGCCCGCCCAGAAACCGCTGAAATAATGATACCATTGCATAATAATTAGTTTAAATGATTAAATAATTGCATGATTTTATTCTTTTAATTTCAACCAGCTACTCCTTAAAAATCCGGAAAAGGCAGCTGCGATAATAATTGCTGTTATCCCCTCGAAAAGGATGGTATCGGGTGCTCCTATTTTTTGAGACAGGGCACCGATTATTACACTCCCCAGCGGCAGCATCCCGAAATAAGCAATCGCCACATAGCTCATGACCCGTCCTCTCATCGATTTTTCTGAATAGAGCTGGATCAGCGTCATACTGATCGTGGTCTGGGACATCATACCGAAACCGGATAAAGTGGCCAATACCATCGCCAGAGGGAAATTGGTCAAATGTGAAAAAAGCAGCAGGCTGATCCCGAAAATGATGGTGTTCACCAGCAGAACAAATTTAAGATCGGCGTCTTTCTTTAACGAAGCCAGGAAGATTGATCCTGCTAAGGCGCCCGCACCTATAAAACTGGTGATATAGCCAAAAGTGGCGGCATTGCCTTTGAAGATCACTTTTGCAAACACGGGTATCAGTGTATTGTAGGGCAGTACCAGCAAACTGGTAAAGCTCAGCATCAGCAGTATCATACTGATCGATGGTGTCTTTTTCAGATAATTGAAGCCCTCTGTCAAGTCAGAACTGATCTTCTTTTCGGCCAGCGGCCGTACATGGGCCGGCAGCCTGATCAGCAGCAGGGAAATGATAACCGCTACAAAACTGATCGCATTGGACAAAAAACACATGCCAGCACCAAATTTAACCAAAACAAGACCTGAAATAGCTGGTCCGATCAGACGAGCCAGGTTAGCCATTGAGGACTGCAGCGCCAGTGCATTAGGCAAATCAGCCTTGTCCGTGACCATGTCATGGATCAGAGGCTGCCTGGCCGGTCCATCAAAGGCATTAATCAGACCCAGGACACCGCTCAATACCAATATTTCCCAAACTGTATAATGATTACTAAAAACCAATATTGACAACAGTGCGGCTTGTATCATAGATGCAACCTGGGTGATTATCAATACCCTGAAACGGCTATACCGGTCTGCGACAACACCTCCCAGCAGGGAGAAAAGAAAAGTAGGGAACTGCGATACGAATATTGTAAGCCCCAGCATAAAGGCCGAATGGGTCATGGTATAGACTACCCAGCTTACACCGGTACGCTGCATCCAGTTGCCGATCTGCGATAGGGATTGCCCGCTGAAAAACAAGCTGTAGTTCCGGTTACGAAACGCCCTGAAAGTACTGGTTATTTTTTTAGCATTTATCATCGTAAGCTTATCGGCAAAATATGCCTAAATGTCGAAACTGAAGTAATTTTTTTTTATAGGTTTAATCCAAGAATCATAGAACGGACAAGGATATGGACCGATGATTCCAAATTGCTGAAATCGTTTCGGATAACCATTTCGCGTTTGATGCCGTGCAGGCTGCTCAGCAGCACAAAGACTAGATCCTCCTGGTCTTTGTGACTTAGTTTGGTCAATTCCCCGTGCCGGGTGCCTTCTGTGATGATCCTGCTGAGCAAGGCGCCTTCCTTCTGCCTGATCTGCTGATGGACAGCAAGCTTGGTTTTCAGATAGCCAGAGAGTTCCCCGGCATCCATTCCTTCATCGAGGGCATTAAAGAATCTTCGTTTTTCAAGTATGGTGTGCAGTTGGGTCTGAAAGAAGGCCTCAATTTTTTCTTCGGTGGATTGCGCCCGGCAGACAGCCGCAGTAATTGCATCCATCAGTTCGCTGATCTCGGCAGCGATCACCGCATCTAAGATTTCTTCCTTGGTCTTATAATAATAATAAAGAGAGCTTCTGGCCTTGCCGATTGCTTTGGCTATGTCGTCGATGGTCACCTTGCGAAAACCGTGAACCTGAAATAATTGTTTCGCTGCCTGCAGGAGTTGGTCCTGGATTTCCTCGTCTTTAATAGTGGCGGACATATTTGATTATTGTATACGCCACAAAAGTATATATATTTAAGCAATTAAGCAAATTATGTCTAAATGCTTAAAAAGATATTTGTGTTTGACAGAGTCTCAGATCCCGACCTTTCCGGATTCTTTACTGACACAGACTGCATACATTTTTTCCCATCCACATCAGCTGTGGTAAGCCAGATCTGATCACCCAGTACTATGGGAGTTGACCATCCCTTTCCATGAATCTCAGTTTTCCATTTAACGTTTTTTGATTTACCCCAGGTTGTTGCAATATTTCCCGGAGCAGAGGAGACTGATGCATCAGTATCAGTGTATGTATTCCGTGTATTACCTTTAAATTATAATCCTGATTGAAATAATATGTATAAAACAGAATGTCTGATTGAATGTTTCATACTCGTGATCTGATTTTATTTGTTAACTATTCATTTATTATAAGACTATTATCAAATTGATCCATAGTTGTGCCAAAGCATAGAATAGTTTGATCTGGCAATATAAATTGGAATTTTAATCTCCACATGGGTGGTCGAGTAGATAATCTGTTTAACCCTAATGTGAGAAGGATATAACTTATTCTAAAAATAATGTAAAGGTTTATGAAATAGAAAAAAATAACTTTGTTCAGGGGCCTATGAATGACTTTCACGATGCATAATGGAAGATCAATGGGTTCTGAACATACGTAAGAAAAGATCAATGATATTACCTGGATATAAATTATATCACCTATAGTAAACTTGTTAAACTATGTAAAATGAAAATGTTTTTTATTCTTTTAATCAGTCTATTTTTGTATGGGTGCACAAAAGAATCTGTTGATCCAACTAATGCAAAAGATCTAAAAATATCTATTGATTACGCGTTTCCTGTAATTTCTGGTGATATGACACCAAAAGGCAGCTCAACGAGTTATCTGAATTTTTATAACAAGTATATAGTGGGGAAAATATTAACTCCAAAGACTTATAATATAAATTTTGTGAATCTTGAGAATAATTATCAGTGGGGAATTTCTGGATTATGGGGAGCACATGATTTAATTTCTGTACCTCCAGGCAAATACAGGATTTTTGGTGATTCGAGAGCGGTAGAGGATTGTAGTGATGTTTGTTCGTTTACATTTAGTGATACAATTATAATATCATCTGTCACTGTTACTTTAACATTAAAAGCCAGATATGCTTGCTCTTTGCTTTTACTTGATACTACAAATATCGGACGGACACAGTTTTCATCTACGCATCCAAATCCCCTTGTAATCACAAAAGGAATGATGAAAACTGAAGATTTGTATCACTCATTTATAAGTGATCAGGTTAATAGTAGTGGTGTATATTCAAATTACAGTATAGACCTGTGGATTGCTAGCAGACCTACCCTGGGAGCGGATTTTGGTACAGGAATGTCAATATCAATAACTGGTCAGAAATGGCAACCTGGTAAGTATTACTACATTGAAAATACAGGTAATGGTTATATTGTTCCTCCAATGACAGGAAATTAATACTTTTTAAGGATAAACATTTCGGATTATAACCACTATGAAAATAGGGAAGATTTGCAAAACAGATTGAGTGCAGAGGAGTTTCGATTCTATGTGGAACTAATGCATAACTTCTGTAAGAAGAAAGCAAAAGTATAAACGAAAATTCAACAATATTAAAAAGAATCCGACTAATTATAAAAGATAGAGATATAAGTGAAACTTGGCTATTTTGCAGCTTACAATTGGTCAATCTCCAAGTGCTGAAAAAGGTTATATATTCATAAATGTTACCCCCCCCTCATAAATGTTAATAACATTTAAAAGGGAGGTTATAAAAGTTAATAACATTTATATTTAACAGAAACAAGATATCAGAAAATAGTAAGATCAATCCCTTCCACCTTCCTAAGCTATGTCAACATAAGCGCATCTTATCTAATCTTCTCTTCGTTCAGCCGATAAGGCTACTAATATTAAATAGCCGCTCAAGAACCCACCACACACCTACATACAGATCCTAGGTAAGGTTTCGCGCCGGCACTCAACCCAGGGTCGATCATCAGGAGAATTTGTTGAGGCAGAAATTCTTTAGTAAAAAATTGAGGTTAGTAAATATTATTGTGTAAGTATAACCGACCTGTTAAACTATTTATTATAAATTAAGTATCTAATATTTTCAGGTCTTGAATCTTAAACTAGATGTGTTAGTGTTCTTTCAACCATGAATATTTGAGAGTGGATCAAAGGCATCACGATGCTGAATTTGCTGTACTAAAGGTTTAATGAAAAAAATAATGTTTTAGAGTAACTAAAGATTTTATGCATCCGCGTTGATACTTTGGTTAACTGGGTTTTAGTAATCAGATAAGGGTAATAAATAAATTGTTAAAAAATCTTGACATTGGCTTAAACAAGGTTTAATTTTGTATGAGAGATATAATATAGTGACTGATAACTAGACTCTTAGAAGGTTCATTATTGTAATAATTCCCTATCGTTGACAATTCTTTAGAAACTCTTCGAATCTCTATATATTCTTTCTTGAAATTCAAACATGCAGTAAAATTATGAAAAAGAAGATTGGATGCTTTTTAGTAATTCTTTTCTGTTGTGTTGTGTGCAAGGCGCAACAGGTAGTTTCTTCAGGAGGATCTACTGTGAAACCAGATGTTTCTGTCAATTGGATACTTGGTGGGAGCTTATCAGATATTCCCACTATTGACCAAAGTATCTTAGATAAGTTAAAAAGGGAACAATTGATTGAATCTGAGATTTCACTTAAAGTTTATCCTATACCAGCAACTGATTTCATTAATATTGAAATCACACCAGTCGACACAGGTCGACTCATCCTTGAATTATACAGCAATTCAGGAATAAAAGTTCTTAGCAAACCTACCGTTTATCAACCTATCCTTAAGGTTAATGTCAGTGATTTACCTTCTGGATTATATTTATTAGAAGTACTTTCTCCAAGTAAAACACAACTATTTGGAGTTCAAAAGATTATTAAAAAATAAAACTAATACAATATGAAAAAGATTTTTACCCTATTAATTGGAATCTTGTTTTCAATATCGGTTCTTAATTCTCAAGTAGCACCACCACAGGCATTCAGCCTCAAAGCCACTATTAAAGGTAACAATGGGCAGCCTGTTGCCAACCGAGCAGTTAGATTGCGTATTTCCATATTAAAAAACAATACCAGTGGTATGGCTGTTTATTCGGAATATTTTACCCCAACGACAGATTCAAACTCTCAAGTTGATTTGCAAATAGGTCAAGGTAAAGTGTTATCTGGAATTTTTTCATCAATCGATTGGTCATCTGATAAATACTTCCTTAAAATTGAAGTAGACATTAGAGGAGGTACAAACTACCAGTTGCTATCCACTACTCAATTATTATCCGTTCCATATGCTATTTATGCTGGTAACGCTGGGAATGTTTTAAGTGTCAAGTATAGCAATCTTACCGGAGCCCCTGTTTTAGCTACAGTAGCTACCACAGGACAGTACAAAGATCTATTGGGCAAACCAACTTTTGCTACAGTTGCTACAAGTGGCAGTTATAATGATTTAATCAACAAACCCACACTCTTTGATGGCACCTGGGGTTCGTTATCCGGCAAACCAATTTTTGCCACAATTGCTACAAGTGGAAGCTGGAATGATTTAACCAATACTCCAAAAACATTAGCCGGATATGGCATTACCGACGCCATGAGCACTACTCTCCCAGCAAATAGTATTACTTCAACTGAAATTATTGACTGGAACAATGCTTTTAGCTGGGGTAACCCTGCAGGACAGTACCTGCGCATATCTTATGTCCCAGATTGGAACGAAATTACTAATAAACCAACTTTTGCATTTGTTGCAACAAGTGGCAGTTACAATGATTTGACCAACAAACCAACAACTGATGGTTCAGAAACCATAGTGACAGCAGGAACAAATGTGACTGTTACAGGGATAGGAACGACAGCCAGTCCCTATGTAATCAATTCAACTGGTGGCGGAAGTGCTGATGCGGTTACGATTGCAGGCGATCAGACTATAGGTGGTAATAAAACATTCACAAACGATTTACTAATTAATGGGCTAACCGTTGGTAAAGGTAAAGGTACAGGTTCTTCCAACACAGTTATCGGTTTTCAAGCACTTAATTCCAACACAACAGGATATGATAATACTGCTAATGGCTTTGGGGCTCTTAATTCCAACACTATTGGAGCATTTAATACAGCAACTGGTGTTGCTGCGCTTAATTCCAACACAACAGGATATAGTAATATAGCAAATGGGGGTGGTGCATTAGAGCACAACACAACTGGATATAATAATACAGCAAATGGTTTTGAGGCGCTTTATTCCAATACAACTGGAAGCCAAAATACAGGAAATGGTAGTGCTGCACTTATTTCCAACACAACTGGAGCGGATAATACGGCAAATGGCTCAAGGGCGCTTAATTCCAACACAACCGGATCTGATAATACAGCAAATGGCTCTGGGGCGCTTCAAAATAACACTACTGGACAGTGGAATTCCGCTAATGGTTATCAGGCGCTCAATTCCAATACAACTGGAAACCAAAATACAGCAAATGGCAGTGGTGCACTTAAATTAAATACAACTGGAGATTTTAATACAGCAAACGGATCTGGGGCGCTTTCTTCAAACACAACTGGAGGTTTTAATACAGCAAATGGTATTGGTGCGCTTGGTTCCAATACAACTGGGATTAATAATACGGCAATTGGTCAACAAACACTCACTCATAACACTATTGGAAATACTAATATAGCAATTGGTAGTATTGCGCTTTATAACAACATAAATGGAAGTAATAATTTGGCAGTTGGTTATGAAGCGCTTTATTCCAACACAATTGGAACTTCTAATGTGGCATTAGGTGGGTATGCGCTTAATAAAAATACAGATGGCGTTAATAATCTTGCCTTAGGGAATGCTGCACTTTATGCTAACCAAACAGGTAGTGATAATATGGCAGTTGGAACTAATGCTCTAGCTTCTAATACAATAGGTGGTCTTAATACAGCCGTAGGTACTTGGGCGCTTCAAAATAACACAACAGGAGATAATAATACCGCATTCGGAAATAATGCACTTCACAATAACACAACAGGTTCGAGGCTTACGGCGATTGGAGATCAAGCTGATGTTAGTGTAGATGGTTTAATCGATGCCGCTGCTATAGGCGCCGGTGCAAAAGTAGAATCCAGCTTCAAAATGGTAATGGGTGACCCATTAATTAAAACCATAGGAGGTTTTGTACTTTTTTCACAGATTTCGGATAGACGGTTAAAAGAAAATATTGTGTATAAAAACGATCTAGGGTTACAATTCATAAACAAGTTAAAAACCGTATCGTTTAATTTTAAAGCTGACACATTTAAACGCCGCCATGATGGCCTTATTGCTCAGGATGTAGAACAAGCACTAAAAGACCTTGGTTTACAATTCAGTGGTCTTACTATTGACGATGACAAGGATAAAACAGAGAATCTGGCATATGAAGCTTTTGTAATTCCACTTATTAATGCAATTCAGGAGCAGCAAAAACAGATTGAAGCACAACAGAAACAGATAGATGAATTAAAAAAGTTAGTAGGGACATTACCGCAGAAATAATAAACAATGTGGTTGCTCTTTTTATTACAAGTAAAATAATCTTAATACTTTAATCATTTAAAAGAGCAAATTCAGCGATATCAGCCCTCGGAAATCAGCTCCGGGGGCTGATTAATTGCATGGTACAAAAAGGTCTTTGGGATATTCTCTTTGCTTTGAATAAATAATATCTAATTCATTTGGGTTAATTCTTGGATGAATTTTTTTTAAAGATCCTCAGAATGTAAATTAACTCGATAAGAGGCTTCTCAACCTAATCTTATCATATTTCGATAGTTAGTACCAAAAAACGACTATGGGGGGTATATTGACTGGTAAAAGGGGACCCAAAAAGAATTCTTTAATGATTGTAAGTTATTCCTGCTCGGGTATAAACTAAAACATATCCGACATGAAAAACACTATTCAATTATCTATGTTTAATGTGGCTGAAGTTCAACTTATTTATAAAAGTAAAGTTCCAGCCTCACAAAGAAGAAAGATCACAAGTTCAAGAGATGCAAATGATTTACTCAAAGAGAACTGGAATCATGACACTTTAGAGCACAGTGAGGAATTCAAGGTTCTATTATTGAACCTTTCTAATGCTGTCCTAGGCATCATTGCTGTATCAAAGGGTGGAATATCCGGCACTATTACAGATGTCAGGATAATACTCCAGGCAGCCCTCAAATCAAATGCTTCAGGCATTATTGTCTGCCATAACCATCCAAGTGGAAATCTTAATCCTAGTGAATCAGATACCAAGATTACTCAGAAGATCAAAGAGGCTGGAAACATTATGGATATACAGCTTCTTGATCATCTTATCATAAATGATGAAGATTATTACAGTTTTGCTGATAACGGACTTCTCTGATCGTGAGCCATCATAATGATGGCTTTCTTTTTAATCCAAGTTATTCAATTCCCGATAATCAAAACTTATATATTATGAAAACAAATTTTTTCTATGGTTGTAAGACTTCAGGTGAGGTAAGAAACCGTTATGATGAATTATCTCGGGTATTCAATCCAACAAATAGCAAAGAACCAAACGAGATGATAAACACTACTAACGCTGAGTACGATATGCTTATGATTGTCTTTAGAGATGCAATGCTGGCTGAGGCAGTGAAAGAGAACGAGAAAGAGAACGAGAAAGAGAAATTAACTGTATTAGAGAAGATCAAGGAACTTCAGGAAAAGGTCAATCCAGATGGTTTAACGCTAGAAATCGTGGGCAAGTACCTGTGGTTATCAGGGGCCACATTTGCTGTAAGAGAGGTTTTAAAACAACTTGATTTCCGGTACTCTCCAGACAAGAAAAGTTGGTATTGGAGAGATGAAGCAAATAGATCTTCAAATACCAAACCTATACCTCTTGAAATGATTAGAGAGAAGTATGGGACGGGAGTGTAAATAATTTTGTGTAAATGAATTGGTAGCTGCATTAGGGACCCCAACCGGGCTGAAGCCGGAAAACGAGCTCAAAGACCGGTTGGTTAAACAGAAAATGTATAATTTTAACCTAATTTGCAGCAACATGAGTGAAAATGAGTTATTTAAAATTCCAGAAGAAGTCCTAAAAAAGATTAAGACACAAGAGGAGTTTGAGTCTTACTTTCAAGAGCTTTACAAACAAGGAGTAGAAGCTCTTCTGAAGGCAGAAATCGGTGAACATCTTGGTTATCCTAAACACGATCCTTCCGGGAAAAACAGTGGCAATAGCCGTAATGGTTCAAGTCGTAAGACCTTGAAGACAAACCTTGGAGAGGTTCCACTGGATGTACCCAGGGATCGCAATGCAACCTTTGATCCGATTATTGTTCCCAAGCATCAGCGCATGTCACAGAAGATTGAACATGCTATTATTACGATGTATTCCAGAGGCATGAGTACCCGTGATATCGAAGCCACCATTAAAGATATATACGGTGTTGAAGTAAGCGAAGGTTCTGTATCTAACATTACCAGTGCAGTTTTGGAAGATATTAAAGAATGGCAACAGCGACCTCTTGAATCTGTTTACTTCGTTGTCTGGATGGATGGCATTGTTGTCAAGGTTCGTCAAAACGGAAAAGTCCAGGGTAAAACCATATACTTGATGATCGGGCTCAAGAATACGGGCTTAAAAGAGGTCTTAGGCATGTGGATAAGCGAGACGGAGAGTGCTTCTTTCTGGCTCAATGTTCTGACAGATATAAAAGCCAGGGGAGTTAAGGACATCCTGATTGCCAGCACTGATAACCTCACAGGCATAAGACAAGCAATTAAGTCTGCTTTCCCACATACAATAACCCAGTTGTGTGTTGTTCATCAGATCCGTAATAGTATTAAATATGTTGTATGGAAAGACCGCAAACAGTTCCTTTCCGATTTAAAAAATGTCTATGGTGCAATCAATAGAGATATGGCTTATGATGCTCTTGATGAATTTGCTAAAAAGTGGGGCTCAAAATATGCATATGCCATAAAATCCTGGAGAGATAACTGGGATGAACTAACAGCTTATTTTGATTACCCGCAAGAGATCCGTAGGATCATCTATACAACAAATGCTATTGAAAGTCTAAATAGTTCCATACGGAAATACACTAAAACAAAAACAGTCTTTCCTGACGATCAGGCAGCATTAAAGGCTGTATATCTGGCAATTGCAAATATCGAGAAAAAATGGACTATGCCAATATGGGACTGGGGTTCTGTTATTAATCAATTAATCATTAAATTTGAAGACAGATGTGGCATTCTTTAAACCTGGCAGTTACCAGTTTACACAAAATATTTCACATGCTC
>PMIL01000039.1 GCA_003157075.1 Bacteroidales bacterium
TTTGGCACACAATTTGAACTATGTAGGTTACACAGACAATCTCAATCATATCCCTGATCTTTCAGGGCAGCCAGGTCAAAACCCTGGCTTTCTTTTTAAGCTAAAATGGCCGGTAACCGATTATTTCCCTGACTTCCCTAACGGTTTTTGACGCACTCGATCTTGCTTTTTCAGCTCCGTCAGAAACGACCTTTGAAAGATATTTATTATTGGTAAGTATATCATTAATCCTAAGACGGATTGGTTCAGTAAAATTAATTATATCCTCAGCAAGCTGTTTCTTCATATCCCCATAACGGATTTCACAAGAGGCATATTTTTCTGAAAAAAACTTTACAGTTTCCTGGTCTGAAACTACATTCATGAGAGTAAAAAGGTTCTTCACCGGTTCACTCGGTTCCTGACCGGGTGCCGTAGGGCCTGTATCGGTAACTGCACTCATTACTTTCTTCTTTATCGCCTGGGGAGTATCAGAAAGGAATATCCCATTCCCTTCACTCTTACCCATCTTCCCTGAACCATCCAGTCCTGGTATTTTTACCAGCTGCTGTCCGAAATTATATGCATCAGGCTCAGGAAAATAGTTTACTTCATACATCTGATTGAATCTCCTGGCAAATTTTCTTGTCATTTCAAGGTGCTGTTCCTGATCTTTACCTACGGGTACCTTATTCGCTTTATGAATTATTATATCGGCTGCCATCAGTACGGGATAAGTCAANNAGTAACAGATACAACTCCGAAACTTCAGGAACATCGCTCTGAATGAATACTGTTGCTACCTCCGGGTCAATGCCGCAGGCAAGGTATTCGGCAAGTACCTGTTTGATATTCCCGTGAAGATCAGCCGGTTTGGGATGAGTGGTAAGAGCATGATAATCTGCAATAAAAAAGTAGCAGTTATTCTCCGTCTGCATCTTAAGAAAGTTCTTTATAGCACCAAAATAATTTCCAAGATGCAGGTTTCCTGTCGATCTGATACCGCTGACAACTGTGTCCATTCTGATTGTAAATAAAAAATTCACCGCAAAGCTAATAATTTTTTCTTCTCCTTTCCCTTTGTGTCCCTTTGTGAAACCCTTTGTTTCCCTTTGTGGTAAAAAATCCATTAAACACAAAGGATCACAAAGGATTGAAATAAGTAACACAAAGGTAAGAAATCAGATTAGCAGCAGTTGAGACAGCCTCTGGTACAACTGCCAGTCTGAACATTTAAGGAGGGTTAAGCCAATTTTTTATTACCTTTGCCGATTAAATAATAACTGGCCATGGAATCGACAAGACAGAAAAAAGTATCACGTTTAATCCAGAAAGAACTGGCCGATATCTTTCTTAAGAGGGGGAATGAATTCGCGCATGGTAAATTAGTATCAATAACCAGGGTCAGAGTCAGTCCGGACCTGTCATTTGCCAAAGTCTATATAAGTATCTTCCCGGCAACAAATCAGGATGACGTACTAAAGGCGATCCAGGAACACAGCTCAAAAATCAGATTTGATCTTGGTCAGAAAGTAAGAACGCAACTGCGGATTGTACCGGATATTGCCTTCCATATTGATGATAGCCTTGACTATATCGATAAAATAGACAAGTTGCTAAAATCCTGATATATATGCAATACGAGCCAATAAAAAGATCACTGGGAAGATTTTTCGCCGGATCATTGTTTCTGAGAAAAACATTATATTTTCTTCTCGACCTGTTGCTACTTCGTACCTGGCATGTAAAAAAAGCATTAAGGAAAATTGCCCGTCAATTCCCGGGAGAGGCATCTGTTCTGGATGCCGGTTCAGGATTCGGTCAATATACATGGCGAATGAGCAGGATGAACAAAGGCTGGAGAATTAATGCCGTTGATATCAACACTGAGCAGATCGAGGATTGTAACTTATTCTTTAGAAAAACAGGCCTGTCTGACAGAGTTGTTTTCAAAACCGAAGACCTTACAGCCATGAAAGAAATCAATTGCTACAACCTTATTCTTTCGGTGGATGTTATGGAACATATTGAAGAAGATGTGCTTGTTTTTAAGAATTTCTACAATTCACTGAAAAGTGATGGGATTCTTCTGATTTCCACACCTTCAGATAAAGGAGGCTCCGATGTTCATGGCAGTAATGAAGAATCATTTATCGATGAACATGTCAGAGACGGATACAGCATTAAAGATATTACCGGAAAACTTACATCCGCAGGTTTCAAAACTGTTGAAACTGCTTATACCTACGGAAAACCTGGGAACATTTCCTGGAGACTCTCAATGAAATATCCGATTAAAATGCTTAATGTTTCGTATTTCTTTTTTATACTGCTGCCGTTTTATTATTTGATTTTCTTCCCTGTGTCGATTATTCTTAACATTTTTGATCTCAGTTTAACTCATAAAACGGGGACAGGATTATTGGTCACCGCCAGAAAGTAAGAATAGTGAAGCTTTCATTATACATAGCAAAAAGATACCTGTTCGCAAAAAAATCGCGGAATGCCATAAATATAATTTCTGCAGTTTCAGTTGCCGGAGTGGCCGTAGGAACAATGGCGCTTATTATTATTTTATCGGTATTTAATGGTCTTGAAACAATGGTAAGTGCTATCTTCAACACCTTTGATCCGGATATCAAAATAACAGCTGCTGAGGGCAAAACATTTATTGCCGATACCACCCGTCTGAAACTTCTCGCAAAGGTTGACGGCTTGTCTTGTTATTCGCAAACAATTGAAGACAATGCTTTGCTGAAATACGGTTCGCGGGAGTATATTGCTACAATTAAAGGCATTGATGAAAACTATGCCATGGTCTCAAATATAGACAGCTCGATGTGGGAAGGGGAATTTATACTGAAAAATGAAAAAGGCCGTCCTTATGCCATCCCGGGGATTGGTGTTGCTCAATATCTCGGTATCAGGGTAAACTTCATAACTCCTCTGGAAATAATATTCCCGAGAAAGACAGGAGCTGTTAACTTTAATGCTGAAAATTCATTAAACCGTAAGTTTATCTTTCCGTCAGGGATTTTTGAAGTCGAAAAGGAATATGATTCCAAATATGTCTATATCCCTATCGATTTTGCTCGTGAACTCACAGAAACTGATAAAGGAGTCACAACAATTGAGATCAAATTTAAGAAAGATGCTGACCCTAACTCAGTTCAGAAAGACATTGCTAAAATCTTTGGAAAAGGCTTTACAGTTCAGAACCGGTATGAACAACAGGCCATATTTTATAAGGTAATGAGATCTGAGAGACTGGCCATATTCTTTATTCTGACCCTGATTCTTATCATCGCTTCTTTTAACATCATTGGTTCACTTACAATGCTTATTATTGAGAAAGAGAAGGATATCGAAATACTTAAGAGTCTGGGTGCTGACAACAACCTGATAAGAAAAATTTTCATATTTGAAGGATGGCTGATCTCAATAATTGGCGCAATCTCAGGAATAATTCTCGGTTTCGTTGTCTGTTGGCTGCAACAGACATATGGACTGGTAAAGCTGAACAGCCAGTCTCTTATAATGGATTCATACCCGGTAGTCATGAAGATAAAGGATTTTATTGTTGTTCCCGGTACAGTACTTTTAATCGGATATTGGGCTGCATGGTATCCTGTAAGGTTTTTAACAAAAAAATACCTCACAAAGAATGTTTGATATCGAAAGTAAATTTAGATCCAAAAGACCGATGAGGAGAATCCTTTCTAAAGCAGGTTCTGTTCACAAGATTACCTGTCTCATCTTGATAATGATTTCGTTAGTTACTCTATCCTGTTCAAGAAGGGAAATAAAACTGGACAAGAAAAATCTTATTCCTGAAAAAGAACTGGTGTCATTATTGACCGATATTCATTTAGCAGACGGCCTTCTCATGCTCCCTAAGATAAAAGCCGGTTATTCTACACTCGACTCGATAACAACTTATACCCAGATCATTGAAAAACATGGTTATACCAAAGAAATCATGGATAAAACAATGAAGTACTATTTTATCAACGATCCGAAAAAACTTAATAAAATTTATGACCAGGTTATGGGTATTTTAAGTGAAATGGAATCACGCGTTCAAAAACAATCTCTCATTGAAAGTGCACGCCTCTACAACCAATGGCCTGGAAAAGAATTTTATTCCTCTCCGAACCTCTCAGATAAGGATTCTTCGATGTTTGATATTACAATTCAGCGTCCTGGTCTCTATACCCTGGCATTTTCTGCAACGATATTCCCTGATGACCAGTCGCTTAATCCGAGACCGGTAGTATTTACAACATCTCCTGACAGCATTGACAGCGGGAAAAGACGATATATGAAATCTTTTAAATATCTGAAAGATGGACGTCTCCACAACTACAGTCTTCCTATCCATGTTCGTAATAATAGTAATCATGTGAGAGGCTGGCTTTTCTATTTAGATAACTCTCCTTCTGGTCTTAAAACACACATTAAAATAGAGAATATTTCACTTATATTCACTTCTGCTGCAATACTATGAAACGCTTTGCGTCTCAATATATAATAACAAACTCGGGGCCTCCCCTTAAAAGAGGAGTTATTACGGCGGACGATAATGGGATAATTATCACTGTTGAGGACACAGAAGGAAATCTTAAAGAAGAACATTCCACAGAATTTCATAATGGAATTATTATACCCGGTTTCGTCAACTGTCATTGTCATCTTGAGCTCTCCCACCTGAAAAATAATATCTCAAAGGGAAAGGGTTTGGGAGGATTTATAGAACAGATAAGAGGCACAAGGGAATTAAATAAAGAGGATATTTCTTCGGCTATTTCTTTAGCCGATAATCTTATGTATAAGGAAGGAGTAGCCTTATGCGCTGATATCTGTAACACTTCTGATTCCTTCAACATTAAGAAGGAGAGTAAAATCAAATACATTAATTTACTTGAAGTTTTTGGTCTTGATCCTGAAAAAGCCGAAAGACGATTTGCTGAAATTATTAACGTCGCCCAAAAAGCTAAAGAGTTGGATCTTCAGTATTCTCTTGTTCCTCACTCGGCTTACTCAATGTCGCTGACTCTTTTCAGTCTATTACGAAATAAAAGTTTAGATAATAAAGTAACTTCCATTCATTTTATGGAATCAGCCGGTGAAAATACCTTTCTCACCAGTCATACCGGATCACTTCTTTCATCATATGAACGATCGGGATTGCTTCCTCCTAGGATGGAAACTGCGGCAAATCATACAGATGTTGTGCTTACTGAGATAACCAATTCAGGCAACCTGATACTTATCCATAATACTTTTGCTGACAGAGATTCCGTCAGAAGTGTTAAAAATAGGGAAAATCTGTACTGGTGTCTTTGCCCGAACTCAAATCTGTATATTGAAAACAGAGTTCCGCCTTTGAACCTGTTTCTTGAAGAGAAATGTGACATTGTAATCGGTACCGACAGTCTGGCTTCTAATACACAACTCAGTATACTGGAAGAGCTTAAAACACTTCAGTTAGCTTTTCCGGATACCTCAATTCCGGATCTAATAAAATGGGCCACAATTAATGGCGCCAGAGCGCTCTGTGAAGAGGAACAGTTCGGAAGTATTGAAACCGGCAAAAAGCCTGGGCTACTCCTTCTTCAGAATGTTGATCTCATAAATATGAAGTTCCTCCCTGGCAGTTTTGTGACAAGATTGATTTAGATTTCTTCTCTGTGGCCCTCAGTGCCTCTCTGTGAGCCTCTGTGTAACTAAAATAAGAACTATCACAGAGTTACACAGAGAAGCACAGAGTTTCACAGAGATTTATATTATTTTTGCAACCTTCGATACAAGGCAAAATGGCTACATTTCTATTTGACAAGATAATATTCGGTCCGGTTAAGAGCAGGCGGCTGGGCGTCTCGCTTGGAATTAACCTGTTGCCCGTCAAAAGAAAAATCTGCAATTTTAACTGTATCTATTGTGAATGCGGATGGACCAAAAATATTGAAGAAGCCGTAAACAAGCTTCCCGGCAGAGAAGAGGTCTCTCTTGCTCTGGATATGAAACTCTCAGAGATGAAGGAAAAAGGACAGATCCCTGACGTCATAACCTATGCAGGCAATGGCGAGCCTACTTTGCATCCTGCTTTTCCCGGAATAATTGATGATAGCATAATCCTGAGAAACAAATATTTTCCGAAAACCAGGATTGCTGTTCTGTCTAATGCGACAACAATTACAAAACCAAAAATAAAGGAAGCCCTTCTGAAAGTTGATCAGAATATCCTTAAACTGGACTCCGCTCTTGATTCAACAATTCAGATTCATAACCAGCCACGAGTGAATATTAGGGCGTCTGAACTGATTGAAAACCTTGCAGGCTTTAATGGAAAAGTTATAATCCAGACGCTCTTTCTTCGCGGAACGCACAACGGAAAAGTGGTTGATAATACAACTCAGGAAGAAATCGGGGCCTGGCTTAAAGCAATAGAAAGAATTAACCCATCGGAAGTTATGATCTATACTATCTCGAGAGACACTCCTGAAGGAGCGGCACTAATCAAAGTACCTATGATTGAGTTAAAGGGTATCGCATCATTAGTTAATTCGATAGGAATAAGAACAAAGGTTTCAGGCTAAGATTGACAAAGAGCTTAAATATACTTATCTGTCCCCTTGAATGGGGATTGGGTCATGCCGCACGGATGATTCCTCTTGCCAGAAAACTCCGGGAGATGAATCATAAAGTAATCATTGGATCGGGAGAAGAACACTTATCACTCTTTAGGACCGAAATACCAGGACTTACTTTAATTAATTTCCCGGGATTCAAACCAGGTTATTCCCGGTTTCTTCCTCAGTACCTTTCCCTTTTGTCTAAAACACCATTACTTCTTTACTATATAATTGCTGAGCATCATAAATTAAAGAAAATTCTTCATGAAAATGCCGTTGATGTAATAATCAGTGATAACAGGTTTGGCTTATGGAACAGAAGTGTCACCAGTGTATATATAACTCATATGCCTCTTATACCGTTCCCTAAGCCGTTTGAATTCCTGGAATCAATAGGTGTGGCATTGCATCAAAAAATCATAAAAAAATACTCATTCTGTTTTATCCCTGATTTGCCCGGAGATCTTAACTTATCAGGTAGGCTTTCCCACGGCGTAAAACTTCCTGGTAATGTAAGGTTTATTGGTATTTTATCAAGGTTCAACAACTCCGGTAGCAGGCAATATGAAACTCCTGAAAAATCAGATCATATCACTGTTATACTTTCCGGGCCTCAACCACAGCGGGAAATCCTCAGACAGAAACTTATAACTCTGCTTAAAGATAAAGCAACAAAAACTATTATGTTTGAAGGGAAACCGGATAAAAACGGAAATACCGCCATGCATGGCAATATCAGCTTTTACAGCCACCTGGCCGGGCCACGGATGAGGGAGATTATCGAAAGCAGCAGGAATATAATCGCCAGATCAGGCTATACAAGCATAATGGAATTGGTGAGTCTTAACTGTACTGCATTGATAATACCTACACCAGGTCAGACAGAACAGGAATACCTGGCAAAATATCTTTCAGAAAAAGGATGGTTTAATACAGTTGGTCAGGATGAACTTAGCGATGATATTTCATTCGGGCCATGTAAGCCCATACCTTATGATGAGATAAACAGGCAAAGCGGAATTCTTTTGGAAGAAGCGTTAAAAGAGGTATTAGAAAAGCATCATAAAGAAGCTGAATCCGGCAAACCCGGTGAGTAGCCCTATCCATACCTGTTGTGGATTGTGAAGATTAAGTTTCATTCTTGAAGCAAGAACCAATCCTGCAGCGATTATTGTTGATATCAGGTACCAATCCAAAGGTGTAAGCATCTTAAAGGAAAGAGTTAATACCAGTCCGACAAGGGCGCCTGCTCCGGCAGAATGAAGTGAAATCTTCCACCTGAGATTAATAAGTGTGACCAGTAGTGACAAAAATGCAGTGGAAAAAATAAAGGATTTAAAAAACAGAGGAATAGGGAATTTGAATACAATATATGAAGTGGTACCATAGAGTATAGTTGTGATTATCATGGGAATTACCCGTTCTTTTCTTTCATTTAGGGTCCATGAGGTGATTATCTTCCTCTGATAAAAAAACGGCAATAAAGAGAAAGGCAATAAAACATTATTAACCAGCATAATAAGAAGCAATAACTTCTTTACATTAAAGGGAAGGTATCCGTAGAGCGTAGGAGCTGAAAAGATAATAATCATTCCATAAACCGGCATCAGTAAGGGATGAAAAGCTATTCCAATTATTTTTGCCGGTGTTTCAAGGAAATCCTTTGGTCTATCAGTATTCATATCGTGGGCAGTAGTCTTATTTCATTATAACAATCCAGATTCAAAGTATCCTGTTACATACTTTAAATCTCTCTCCTCAGTCTTGCCACCGGGATATTTAGCTGTTCCCTGTATTTTGCGACAGTCCGTCGTGCAATGAGGTATCCTTTTTTCTGGAGAATATCTGTCAGGCTCTCATCTGTAAGAGGTCTGCGTTTTTGTTCATTTTCAATACAATCCTGCAAAATTCGTTTTATTTCCCTCGTCGATACTTCCTCTCCGCTGTCAGTCTGGAGCCCTTCGGAAAAGAAAAACTTCAGAGGGAAAATACCAAAATGTGTCTGGACAAATTTACTGTTTGCAACCCTGGAAACAGTTGAGATGTCGAGGCCTGTCATCTCAGCAACATCTTTCAGGATCATTGGTTTTAATTTTGTCTCATCACCATCAATAAAATACTCCTGCTGATATTCGAGTATAGCATTCATTGTCAGCAATAAAGTATTCTGACGCTGTTTTATCGCATCTATAAACCACCTCGCAGAATCGATTTTTTGTTTAACGAAAAGAACAGCATCTTTCATCTCTTTTTTCTGACTTTTATCTTTGCTGTAGGAATGAAGCATTTCACTATAGGCAGAACTTAATCTGAGTTCAGGAAGGTTTTTTGAATTCAGGTGAAGATCAAACCCATCTTCGGAAAGTTCAAGAATGAAGTCAGGTATTATCGGTTGAGATGTTTTACTATACGGATCACTATAAACTCCTCCTGGTTTGGGGTTAAGTCTTAACACCTCATCAATGGCTGATTTAAGCTCGTTTTCAGTAATGTTCAGCCTGGCTATTATCTTGTCGTAATGTCTTTTGGTGAATTCTTCAAAGTATAAATCGAGAATAGTATGAGCCAGCTTCATTGAGGCCTGGGTGTTATCGCGTTTTTCGATCTGCAGTAACAGGCATTCCCTGAGCGTTCTTGCGCCTACGCCGGCCGGTTCAAGGTCCTGTATTATTTTCAGGACTTCTTCCAGTTCGCTTTCGGTAGTTTCTACATTCTGGAGAAAAGCCAGATCATCAACAATATTTAGAAGCTCTCTTCTCAGGTATCCGTCTTCATCAATATTACCCAGGATATATTCTCCCAGAATTTTCTGTTTCTCAGTTAGATCCCTCAGACTTAATTGTGATTCAAGATGTTCATGAAATGAAAACCCGACCGAAAATGGAATTTCTGTCCTTTTATCTTCATCCTTGCTGTTGTTTTTAGCCTGAAGACGATAATCAGGAATATCATCCTCTTCTATGTAATCATCAATAGTGAACTCTTCCTGATCCTTATCCTTCTCATCAAACTGATCATCCTGCTCTTCTTCCGAGGGAATCTCTTCATCATCAGTGCCCTCTTCCAGGGCAGGATTTTCCTCCAGTTCCTTTTTTATTCTCTGTTCCATTTGCAAAGTAGGTACCTCCAGCAATTTGATCATCTGGATCTGCTGCGGGGAAAGTTTCTGAAGCAATTTCTGCTGTAACCTTTGCTTTAACATCCTGCTTTGCTCAAATTATTAATCAGTTTCAGAATCTGTTAGAATTCTGCATTTTTAGGAGTTCTGGGAAATGGAATCACATCCCTTATATTTAACATTCCGGTAACAAATAAAATTAACCTTTCAAATCCGAGGCCAAATCCACTGTGCGGAGCTGTTCCGAATTTTCTTGTTTCAAGATACCACCAGAGATCCTTTTCCGGGATTTTGAGTTCCTGAATTCGTTTTAAAAGCTTCTCATAGTTTTCCTCTCTCTGTGATCCTCCGATTATTTCCCCTATGCCCGGGAATAAAACATCCATTGCCCTTACCGTTTTGCCGTCGTCATTCTGCTTCATGTAAAAAGCCTTGATCGACTTAGGATAATCAGTAAGTATTACTGGGCGTTTAAAATGCTCCTCGACAAGATACCGCTCATGTTCTGCTTGCAGATCTGTCCCCCAGCCAACTTTATATTCCCACTTTTTTTCCGAGGCAGTCAGAATGGTGACAGCTTCGGTATAGGTAATTCTAACAAACTGATTTTCAAGGACAAATTTTAGCCGATCAAGAAGTGTTTTATCAATCATATTATTGAGAAAGTCAAGATCATCACTGCAGTTATCAAGTGCGTATCTGATAAGATACTTAACAAACTCCTCGGCAAGATCCATATTATCATTAAGGTCATAGAATGCCATTTCTGGTTCAATCATCCAGAATTCGGCAAGGTGACGCGGAGTATTTGAGTTTTCAGCCCTGAAAGTCGGCCCGAAGGTATAAATATCACCCAGTGCAAGTGCTCCCAACTCCCCCTCAAGTTGTCCCGAAACAGTAAGGTTCGTGGGTTTTCCGAAAAAATCACCTGAATAATCAACAGAATTATCTGCATTCCTGGGTACTTTAGTAAGATCCATTGTAGTAACATGAAACATTTCGCCTGCACCCTCCGCATCACTTCCCGTGATTATGGGAGTATGAAGATAGAAGAAGCCTTTATCATTAAAGTATTTATGAATGGCGAAGGCCATTGCATGACGAATTCTGAGAACGGCACTGAAGGTATTGGTCCTTGGACGGAAATAGGCAATTTCCCGCAGGAATTCCATTGAATGTCCTTTTTTCTGAAGAGGGTAGGTTTCAGCATCACTTTTGCCATAAAGTTCAATTTCAGCAGCGCTTATTTCAATATTTTGACCCTGCCCCTGTGATTCTATAAGCTTACCCTTAACAGCAATACATGCACCTGTGGTAATATCTTTAAGAATATTCTCATCAAAAGATGCAGCTTCTGCAACAACCTGTATATTATTGATTGTCGAGCCGTCATTCAGAGCTATAAACAGAATATTCTTGTTTCCTCTTTTGGTTCTCACCCATCCTTTTACCAATACTTCTGTCCCCAATGCCGGACTGGATAACAGGCTTTTTACCTTAGTTCTTTTCATCATGTTCAGTTAAAATCAAAAAAATCAGATGTGCAAAAATAATAAAATGTTAACCGCTAAGCCAGAAGTAATGACTATTATTTCTTTATGGCATCATTTTTGTACGTTAGTGGCTTCTCTCTCAGTTAATTTGACTGGAAAGCATAATATCTTCCCTGAAATAAAGTTTATATTAGATAGACTCATGGCACAGTGCTCAGAGCTCAGGATTTGACACCCTGAGCACCTTGCACTGCGCTCTGTGCTTAAAGAATACATATTGGTTTGAATATTGGTAAAATCTGAATAACTTTGGGTATAAAATTGTAAACAATAAGAAGCTATGGAAGAACAAAAGAAACTTATAGTCGTACCATGGGATTTTTCTCATGTGGCTGAAAATGCTTTGGCGCATGCAGTTAAGATTGGTAAAATGGTAAACAATGATATTTGTCTTTTACATATTGTAGATTCAGGCATCAACCCTAAAGAATTAGCACAAAAAACCGCTTCGTTAAAAAAACTGGTTGAAGAAAACGCAACTAAATACAGTATCCCCATTATTTTTCATATTTCTAAAGGAAGCATATTTACTGAAATTGCCGAATATGCAAATGAAAAGGAAGCGAACCTTGTGGTAATGGGTACTCACGGAATGAAAGGAATGCAAAAGCTTACCGGCAGCTGGGCATTAAAAGTAATCGTAAAATCAAAGATTCCGTTTATTGTAATCCAGGATCCTCCTGTCGATCAGGAACGGTACCATAATATTGTCTTCCCTGTCGATTTCAGGGGTGAAAACAAGGAAAAGATAAAAATGGCTATTTTCATGGGGAAATACTTTGAGTCAAAGATTCATATGCTTGTTTCATTTAGTACCGATAAAAATACATTAAGAAAAACCCGAACAAATTTAAATTTTGCTATTAAATACCTGATACAAAATAATATAGAATATGAAATCCACAATATGCCTAAAGGGAACTCCGCTGAACAGACAATAGATTTCGCTCAAAAAACCAATGCCGATCTGATACTGATAGTGACCACCAAGAATATAACTATAGCCGATTATATGTTAGGAGCTTCTGAACAACAAATTATAGCAAACAGTTCCAGAATTCCTGTTTGTTGTGTAAATCCAAAAGCATCTTTTGCCAGCGTCGGACAATTTATGGGAGGTTGGGGATCATAAAGAGATTCCCTGCATTATCTTTGCGACAGATTATGAAAATATAAATCCAGATTATGTCCATTGTAGTTCAGGGAGTATCAAAACTTTATGGTGTACAAAAAGCTCTGAATAATATCTCATTTGAGGTAAGAACAGGCGAAATTGTCGGGTTTATTGGCCCTAATGGTGCCGGGAAATCTACGATGATGAAGATCATTACTGGTTTTATCCCTGCATCATCTGGCAATGTAAGTGTTAATGGCCTGCCGGTGGGAGATGATAACCCTGAGGTTAAAAAACAAATTGGGTATCTTCCTGAAAATAATCCTCTTTACCCCGAAATGTATGTTAGAGAATACCTTGGATTTGTTGCTTCAATTTACAAGACAGGCTCCACGTTGAGAAAACAGACTGACAGCATAATTGAATTAACCGGACTCGCGCCCGAACAAAATAAGAAAATCGGAGCCCTTTCCAAAGGATACAGGCAAAGAGTCGGTCTTGCCCAGGCTCTGATCCACAATCCGGCTGTCCTTATACTCGATGAGGCAACAACGGGTCTTGATCCAAATCAAATAATTGAAATTCGAAATCTCATAAAAGAAGCCGGAAAGGAAAAGACCGTAATGCTCTCAACACATATTATGCAGGAAGTTGAAGCAATTTGCGACAGGGTCATAATCATTGACAAAGGAATAATAGTCGCTGATGAAGAAAAGATCAATATTTATTCCAAAATTATACGTCCAAAACAGGTCATTCAGGTGGAGTTTGATAAGGAAACGAGGGAATCATCCCTTTCCGAAATTAAAAATGTGAAGAATGTGAAAAATGTAAGGAACAATTTATGGCTGATTGAGGCAGAAAGTGAAGAAGATATCAGACCCTCTCTGTTCAATTTTGCGGTAAAAAATAATCTTACAGTGCTATCTCTGAATAAACAGGAGAGTAATCTTGAAGATGTTTTCAGACAACTAACTGGCGGATAATTATCCGGCCTGCTTTTCTTCGCTTTGTTAAGTTAGTACCCCCTTTCCTGTCCTGCTTAGGCTGGATGATTGTTCTGACTCCTTCCCCCGTGGGGGAGGGTAAACGAATATAAAAGTGTCACAAACGTGTTAACAATAGTTTTTCCCTCTATAAATTTCCTAATCCTCATTTTTTTTTGTTGCTTTGCACTGTATTAGATTAGTGGAAAGATTTGTGCTGATTGCAACCACAGGAAAAAAATGCTAAACCGCGGATAATTCCTTTTTACAATCAACCAATCTTTCTAAATGTTTTTTTCATGAATTAATTATATTATTATGGGATATTTATTTACCTCTGAATCTGTTTCCGAAGGTCACCCCGATAAAGTAGCCGATCAGATATCAGATTCATTGCTCGACGAATTTCTTCGTTGGGATCCGGATTCAAAAGTTGCCTGCGAAACATTTGTAACAACAGGACTCGTTGTCTGTGGCGGTGAAGTACGCACTACAGGTTGGGTTGATCATCAGGAAATTGCAAGAGGCGTAATCCGTAACATCGGTTATACCAAAGCCGAATACCGGTTCGATTGTGACTCATGCGGAGTGATTTCTACAATACATGAGCAGTCAAGCGATATAAACCAGGGCGTTGTCCGTTCAAAACCTGAAGAACAGGGAGCAGGCGACCAGGGAATGATGTTTGGCTATGCCTGTCGTGAAATGGATAATTACATGCCGTTAACTATTGAGCTCGCCCATAGACTTCTCTGGGAACTTGCAGCAATAAGGCGCGAAGGTAAACAGATGAAATATCTGAGACCCGACAGTAAATCGCAGGTTACAGTTGAGTATGATGACAATAATAATCCCATGAGGATCGATACGATTGTAATCAGTACACAACATGATGAATTTATTCTGCCTGCAGACAAATCACAAAAAGCTGAACTGGCAGCTGAAAAAGCAATGCAGAAGAAGATCAGGGAAGATCTTGAAAAATTCCTTATACCCAGAGTAAAAAAATCGCTTCCTGCAAGAATTCAGAAACTGTTTTCAAGCGAGTACAGGCTGATGGTTAATCCTACAGGGAAATTTGTAATTGGAGGCCCTCATGGCGATACAGGCCTGACAGGTCGTAAGATAATTGTTGATACATATGGAGGCCATGGTGCACATGGTGGCGGAGCTTTTTCGGGCAAGGACTCTTCAAAAGTTGACAGATCTGCCGCATATGCTGCACGGCATATAGCAAAAAACCTTGTAGCATCAGGTGTATGCGACCAGGCATTGATACAGGTAGCTTATGCTATCGGAGTTGCAGAACCGGTTGGCCTGTATATAAATACATATGGCACTGCAAAGGTAAAAGACAAAAAAGGAAATATTCTTCACGATGGAGCAATTGCGGAGACAATCAACAAGCTTTTTGATATGCGGCCTTATTCTATAGTCCAGCGCTTTGGCCTTAAGAATCCTGTATTCCTTCCAACTGCTTCATATGGACATTTTGGCCGTGAGAGTTATTCAAAAACTGTTGATGTCTACTATGAAGTTCCCGGAAGCAAGCCAAAGGCTATGAATGAAAACGGGAAAATGGGTTACCAGAAAAAAGTTGAGTTCTTTGCATGGGAAAAACTCGACTATGTAGATAAAATAAAGAAGGCGTTTAAATTATAAAAACGACACAGGGCGCACGACGCACGACTCATGGAACCCCGATTTTTATTATACAATGGGGTTTCCTTGTGTCTTGTGTCTTGTGCCTTGTGTCATGAGTCAACTGAAAATGAATATTCTTGACGAATTAAGACAGGGGAAGGTTCTGTTATCCGACGGAGCCTGGGGTACCTTACTCCAGTCGAAAGGATTAAATCCTGGTGAATGTCCGGAACTCTGGAACATTACACACAGGAAGGATGTTAGTGATATTGCTGAGGCTTATCTGAATGCAGGTTGCGATATTATAGAGACAAATAGTTTCGGAGCCAGCAGGTTAAAACTTTCTCAATATGGCCTGGGTGATCGTGTAAACGAGCTGAATGAGGCGGCTGCCTCAATTTCCCGTGAAATCGCCGGCACGGATAAACATGTTGCAGGATCAGTTGGTCCGACCGGAAAGATGTTATTGATGGGTGATGTTACCGGTGAAGAATTATATGAAAATTATAAGGAACAGTCAATCGCGCTTGAAAAAGGAGGCGCCGATATTATTATTATTGAGACAATGACTGACCTGGATGAAGCTACTTTCGCGGTGAAAGCTGCCAGGGAAAATACAAATTGTACAGTTATTGTTACAATGACTTTCTCGAAGGATTTGAAGGGCGAATTCTTTACAATGATGGGTGTTTCTCCCTTTGAAATGGTAAATTCTATGAAGGCAGCCGGTGCTCATATCGTTGGATCAAATTGCGGAAATGGTATCCGGGATATGATATCCATTGTCACTGAAATCAGAGCCGTTGACAGGAACATCCCTGTGATAATTCAGGCAAATGCAGGTTTGCCTGAATATATAGACGGAAAAACAGTTTTCCGGGAATCGCCGGAAATGATGGCCTCTTACATCCCTGATCTTTTAAAAGAAGGAGCAAATATAATCGGCGGATGCTGCGGCACAACCCCTGAACATATACGGGAAATGGGAAAAGCATTGGGGAGATAAAATTTATTTTCGCCTCATTGGTATTTACCCCCCTGCCCCCACTAAAGGGGTCTGTCCACGTTTTTAATAATGCTTCATAATTTTTCAGGACGAGCCCCCCTTGAGGGGGGTTGGGGGGCCAATAAAAGGGACTAGAATGACGCCTTCACGATCCTTGCGATATTATCTGACCTCCCTAATGTATAGTAGTGAATACCCGGGACACCCATTTTGATTAATTCCCTTGATTGCATAACGGCCCATTCNNGGGAGCAGCTTAATATCATTCAATGCAGAGATAGGTTTGATACCCGGGATAATCGGAACAGTTATTCCTGTCTTTTTGCACTCATCGCGAAACCGGCAAAATTTGTTATTATCGAAAAACATCTGCGTAACAATATAACTAGCTCCTGCATCGACTTTCCGTTTGAGATTCTCAAGATCAAACTGCCTGTTGGCAGCCTCAAAATGTTTCTCGGGATAACCTGCTACCCCTATACAAAAATTTGTAGGGTCAGCATTTTCAAGAGTATCTTCGAGATATTTACCATTGTTCATGTCAATAATCTGCTGCACAAGCTCATAGGTATGTGCATGACCATTTTTTTCGGGAATGAATGTACGGCTCCCTTTTTGCGGATCACCTCTTAATGCCAAAACGTCATCAATCCCAAGGAACCTCATTTCAATAAGCACATTTTCCGTTTCCTCTTTTGTGAACCCTCCGCATAGTATATGAGGAACTACCAGTATGTTATACTTGTATTTTACTGCAGCAGCCAATGCAAATGTACCCGGACGAAGCCTTACAATTTTTTTTTCAAGAAGACCATCAGGCCTTTCCCTTAATATTGTTTCATTACGGTGTGAGGTGAAATTAATGTAAGCAGGTTCATACTCCATAAGCCTGTCAATGGCAGTATAAGTCCGTTCGATACTATGTCCTTTCAGGGGAGGCAAAAGTTCAAATGTGAATAATGGTCCTTTGGCGTTATTAATCTTATCTATTACAGTCATTGCAAAATGTTATCATAAATTTGGGGCAAGCCATTTTTCTGCTTCCGCGTTTGTAAAATTCTTTCTTTTTGCATAATCTTTCAACTGGTCAGATGCCAGTTTACCCAGATTAAAATATGTTGATCCCGGATGTGAAAAGATATACCCGCTAACTGATGCAGGTGGCATCATTGCATAATTTTCTGTGAGAGCAGCACCGATTGCTTTCTCAACATCCAGGAGATCAAATATAACTTGTTTTTCCGTATGATCAGGACAGGCTGGGTATCCAGGAGCCGGCCTAATACCCTTGTATTTCAGCTTAAGCACATCTTCAACAGAAAGATTTTCGTCCTTCGCATATCCCCAGTATTCCTTTCTGACCTTTTCATGCAGCCATTCTGCAGCAGCCTCAGCAAGCCTGTCACTCAGAATCCGGATCATTATTAATGCATAATCATCATCCTTGTATTTATCAAACGCCACTTTATCAATGTCTGCTGTCACTACAAATGCGCCAATCCAATCATTCAATCCTGAACTTTCCGGTGCAATATAATCGGAAAGTGAGATATTAGGAACACCTTTTTCCTTTGGTTCCTGATTCCTTAGAAACCTGAAGATTGACTTTACTTTCTTTCTGCTCTTGTCGGAATAAACTTTAACGTCATCTTCGTCTGCCCAGGCAGGGAATAATCCAAAAACTGCCTTTGCAGTTAAAAGCTTCTCATCGATTATTTTTTTCAGATATATCTGTGCATCATCAAACAACTTCTTAGCTTCAACCCCTTTTACCGGATCGCTGAATATAGCAGGATACTTGCCCGATATTTTCCATGCAAAGAAAAAGTAGGTCCAATCAATATAATTCTTAAGTTCATTCAGATCTATTTTATCTATAATGTGAAGTCCGGGATTTTCAGGCTCAAACACTTTAAAAGACTGCCAATCAGTAATATATTTGTTTTTTCTTGCTTCATTTAAAGAAAGAAGATGCTTGTCGGTCTGAAGAGAGTTATGATCATCTCTTAACTTCTTGTACTTTGCCTTCACGGATGAAACATATGAGCTGTTATCTTTCTGAAGAAGGGAAGATATAACCCCTGCGGCCTTCGATGCATCTTTAACATGAATTACAGCATTTGAATATGCCGGTGCAACTTTTACTGCTGCATGGATCTCAGAAGTCGTTGCTCCGCCAATAAGCAACGGAAGAGTGATTTTTCTCCGTTCCATTTCTGAAGCAACATGAACCATTTCTTCCAGGGAAGGTGTTATCAAACCGCTTAAGCCGATGAGATCAACTTTTTCCTTTATAGCTGTATCTATGATCTTTTCAGCAGGTACCATTACGCCCAGGTCAATTATTTCATAGTTATTGCATGACAACACAACTCCCACGATGTTTTTGCCTATATCATGAACATCACCTTTGACAGTTGCCAGAAGAACCCTGCCTGCAATTTTTTTCTCCTCTCCCTCACTCTCAAGTTCAATATAAGGTGCGAGTTTTGAAACTGCTTTTTTCATCACCCTGGCACTCTTAACAACCTGGGGGAGAAACATCTTCCCTGAACCAAACAGATCTCCGACTTCATTCATTCCACCCATTAACGGACCTTCAATGAGCTCAATGGACCGCCTGAACAGGGGCCTTGCCTCCTCTGCGTCCTGTTCAATAAATTCATCCAGACCCCTTATTAGTGAATGTTTAATCCGGTCGATAACCGGTAGCTGTCGCCAGGCGTCTTCCTTTTCTGCTTTCTTACCTTCATTCTGTATCCCTTCGGCAAACTTAACCAGTCTTTCTGTTGAATCTTTTCTCCTGTTTAGTACAACATCTTCAACAAGATGAAGAAGATCGGGTTGTATCTCAGTGTAGACCTGTAACATGCCCGGATTGACAATTCCCATGTCAAGACCGGCTTTAATAGCATAGAATAAGAAGATAGAATGAATCGCTTCGCGGACCTTATCAGTACCACGGAATGAAAATGAAAGATTGCTTATTCCTCCGCTTACCCTGGCATAAGGAAGATTTTGTTTGATCCATTCCGTTGTCTTTATGAAATCAACTGCATAATTGTTATGTTCTTCAATACCAGTGGCAATAGCAAGAACATTCGGATCAAATATTATATCTTCAGGCGGAAACTCCAGTTTGTCAACCAGGAGACGATAGCATCTTTCAGCTACGCTAATCCTTCTGGCAAAAGTGTCTGCCTGACCATTTTCATCAAATAACATTACGACAGCAGCGGCTCCGTATTTCCTTAATGTATGAGCATGCTCGAGAAAAACCTTCTCCCCCTCCTTAAGACTGATTGAGTTTACTATCGATTTCCCCTGTATGCACTTAAGAGCTGATTCAATCGTATTCCAGCGCGAAGAATCGATCATCAGAGGAAGCTTTGAAATATCAGGCTCAGCCATGACCAGATTAACAAATTTAACCATAGCTTTTTCAGAATCCAGCATAGCTTCATCCATACAGATGTCAATTATCTGGGCTCCGCCTTCAACCTGATTACGCGCTATTGCAAGTGCCTCGCCATATTTCTCTTCTCTAATCAGTCTTGCAAATTTTATTGACCCTGATACATTGGTCCGTTCCCCTATATTTACGAAGTTGGTGTCGGGTCTGATTGTCAGTACTTCAAGACCGCTTAGCCTTGTGTACTTGTTAATTTCAGGTTTTACTCTTGCTTTGTATTTCTTCGATGCCTCAGCAATTTTTCGGATATGATCAGGTGTTGTCCCGCAACATCCTCCTATAATATTCACCCATCCTTCTTTCATAAAATCTTCTGCTATGGAAGCCATAAAAGAAGCTGATTGATCATATTCACCAAACTGGTTCGGAAGTCCGGCATTTGGATGTACTGAAACATAGAAGCCGGATTTATGAGATAATTCCTCAACAAAAGGACGTAGCTGCTCAGCTCCAAGAGCACAGTTTAATCCAATGCTGAAGAGTGGAAAATGGGAAACGGATACCATGAATGCTTCCAGAGTCTGTCCTGTCAGGGTCCTTCCGCTCGCATCAGTAATTGTACCTGATACCATAACCGGCAGTGATATATGTTTTTCTGCAAAAACAGAATCAATTGCAAATAATGCAGCCTTGCAGTTCAGGACATCAAAAATCGTCTCAACCATCAGAATATCAACTCCCCCGTCAATCAGGCCACGTGCCTGCTCGGAATATGCCTCAACGAGTTGGTCAAAGGATACTGCTCTCGCTCCCGGATCATTCACATCCGATGACATCGATGCGGTACGATTTGTAGGGCCGAGGGTGCCTGCAATAAAATGGTTTCTCTTCCCTGAATTTTCAAATTCAGCTATAGTTTCCGCTGCCAGATGCGCCGACTGAAGGTTCATTTTATATACCTGATCCTCCATTCCATAATCTGACATAGAGATCCTGTTGGAATTAAAAGTATTTGTAGTAATTATATCTGCTCCCGCTTCAAGATACTGACGGTGTATATTTTTGATTATTTCCGGTTTTGTGATTGACAAAAG
>PMIL01000332.1 GCA_003157075.1 Bacteroidales bacterium
GGATAGAGGAGCAACATGGCAGCTCCTTTCTACGATAAAGGCAGGAAATAAACTGCAGGAGGTTACCATAAGCAAAGAGATGGATACTGAGAAGAGTCGCATCCTCTCAGAAGAACATAATCTCGACGAAGCAAATACCGCTGTTTTGTCTGACGGTCAATGGGTAATGATTGCCCGCCCTGAGGGTTACATAAGTTGGTCGGGTGATCAGGGTCACACCTGGACAGAACCTGTAAATTTTGGCATGAGACTGTACGCGCCGAGTCTTTATGTTCTGCACGATGGCACTCTGGTTTGTCTTCATGGCTCCTATGAACCTGATCACGCAGGATTAAGAGTAATCTTCAGTACCGACGGAGGCCACACATGGATAGCCCCGGCAAAAAATTATGGTTTTCTCGTAAGCAACTGTTATGGATATGCCAAAGCAATGGAATTACCTGATGGCTCGCTTTTCATAACCGATCAGGATAAAGGGGGTCATACTACTCACGATGCACAGAATATGTCGATTCGCTGCCTGATCCTTAAAATCAGGACTGACCATTCCGGGATAGAATTACTGCCAGCACCCAACCATATCGCCATTTAAGCGAGTTGTGCCAGGAGTTGGCCCAACGCTCGATAGAGAACTAATCTATATTCAAAAGCTAAAGAAAACTTTTACTGGTTCGATAAAGAGTCCAAAATCATAAAATATAAGTTATTTTTTAAACCAACCGGATTTTAAATCCAGTCTGAATATTTATTATTAATTTCGGAAAGATTTTTTGTCTCAGATAGCCCTCAAAAGCTGAGGAGTTTTCTGAAATGCAAATCCATTGTTAATTATCTGATTGTTGAAAAAATACCCGTTTTCTATATTTAAACTGAATTACCTATGCGAAAATTCCTGATTGCAGCCCATGGAACGCTTCCAGAAGGGATACAATCTTCATTGGAAATTATTATGGGATCACTGGAAAATGTCTTTCTTATTCAGGCATATGTCGGTGAGAATAAATCTCTTAAAGAAGAAATTGATTCTGTACTGGAACATATTAATAATGAGGATGAACTGATTGTCTTCACTGATCTTATGGGAGGAAGTGTAACAAATCAGATCCTCCAATATGCGCTGAAAGAAAATGTATATATCATTTCCGGGTTTAACCTCCCGCTTTTGCTTGAAGTATTGCTTGCAGATCCTTCATCTCCTGTCCTGGAAGTTATCGAAACCGGAATTAATAATGCGAGGAATCAGATTGTGTTCGTTAATAAACTTATAACAACAAATAAATAAGGTTGAATGATTAAACTGACCCGGATTGATGACAGATTGGTTCACGGACAAGTAGCGTTTACATGGGTTTCATCCCTGGGAATCGATTGTCTTGTTGTTGCCAATGATAAAATTGCGAAGGACGAATTCCAGAAAATGGCAATGGGACTGGCCAAACCTCCAATGGTTAAACTTGCAATCATGACTTTGGCTGATTCCATTGTATTCTTAAATTATCTTAAAAACAAGAATTCAAAAATACTCGTACTAATTAATTGCATAAATGACGCCCTTATTATTACTAATGGAGTTTCAGAAATTCAATCGGTCAATTTTGGGGGGATCAGGACCAGAGAAGGTTCCAGGCTTATTTCGAAAGCCATAGCAATTACCGACGATGATATCCCTGTTATTAAACTTATGATTGATAAGGGCCTTGAGCTTGAGATAAGACAGGTGCCTACTGATAAGAAACTATTTGTGAAGAATTTAATATAAGACGGAGGAAATAAAAGTGTTAGTATCATATCTCCTGATAACGTTGATTGTAATGTTTGGCCACATGGAAGATTTCCTGGGCGCCTCTCTGCTTAGCAGACCTCTGGTATTGGGACCATTGGTCGGTCTTGTACTTGGAGACTTGACCCAGGGAATTATTATAGGAGCCACTCTGGAACTAATATTTATGGGCAATATCAAGGTAGGGGCAGCAATTCCCCCAGATGTCATTACAGGTGGTGTATTAGGTACCGCTTTTGCAATAATTTCAGGAAAAGGTGCAGCTATTGCTCTTGCAATTGCGGTCCCGATTTCAATCCTGGCTGAGATGGTTATCAGCGGGCTTTTTGTTTTACGGCCAATGTTTAACGCTCGATTTAACAGGTATGCACAGGAAGCTGACTATAAAAAAATTGAACGTTTGCATATCGCATCAGGCTTGCTTAAACCGTTGTTGATGGGTCTCATTTCGTTCCTTGCACTGCAACTGGGAGCCGATATAATGAAATCCTTTCTGGATACCATACCGGCATGGGTTCAATCGGGATTGCAGGTAGCCGGGAATATGCTTCCTGCTGTAGGTTTTGCTCTGTTGATGAACCTTATGTTTAATCAAAGGGTTGCTGTATACTTTTTTCTTGGATTCATCCTGGCGAGCTTTCTGAAACTCCCAATGATCGCTATTGGCGGACTTGGTATTATAATCGCCGTCATAATTACCGGAATAACACATAAGAGTGAATCGTTGGGAGAAAGTGTTTTTGAAGATTCTTCTGATGATCCGGGGAGTGAACATAAGTCTTTGATTTCAAAAAATGTTATCCGTAAAGTATTCTTCCGTTCACTGGCTATGGAAGCAAACTTCAATTTTGAAACATGGCAGAATACCGGATTTGCATTCTCAATGATACCCGTTTTAAGAAAACTATATACAACAAAGGAGACGATAGCAAAAGCCCTTACCAGGCACCTTCAGTTTTTTAATACAACCGCTCATGGTTCAACACTAATACTGGGGATAACTGCTGCAATGGAAGAACAGAACAGCAATAAGGATGACTTTGATGAGGAATCCATCAACGCGGTGAAACTTGGACTGATGGGACCGCTTGCAGGTGTCTTTGATTCATTCTTCTGGGGCACATTGAAAGTAATTGCTGCCGGAGTTGGAATTTCACTTGCTTTGAAAGGGAATATATTAGGGCCAATCCTTTTTCTGTTAATATTTAATATCCCACATCTTGTTTTAAGATATAACCTCACATTTATCGGATACAAGGCTGGGAACAAATTCCTGCAAAACCTGGTAAAGAGCAATATTCTGGACAGGCTTACAACAGGAGCATCAATCCTTGGGCTAATGGTAATAGGTGCTATGCCTGCAATGCTGATGTCAATAAAGACTCCCCTGACTATCGGGGCCAAAGATTCACAGGTGGCAGTTCAGAATATACTTGACCAGCTTGTACCTGATATCCTGCCTCTTGCTCTTACTTTATTAACATTTTATTTTGTGAGAAAAAATATAAAAACTACCTGGCTCTTGCTGGGAATACTTGCCTTCGGATTTGCTGGCAGTATTATTCATATTTTTGCTTAATATCCCATTCAAGATTATATGAAAGGAATAGGTGTTTCTCCCGGTATCTCAATAGGCAATGCCTGCATTATTTATAAAGCTGCAATTTTCATTTCGGGTATAAGAGTGGAAACTAAGGAAGAAAAAGATGTTGAAGCTGAGAAATTTGATAAAGCAGTACTGAGCGCAATTGAAGAAGTCAATTTTTTAAGGGAGAAAAACGCTCTTACACTTAACAGTGAAGAATCTGATATTCTGGATACACAGATTGAATTTCTGAGTGACCCCCAAATCAGAAGTGATGTTCTTGATAAAATACTCAATGAAAATAAAACAGCATCGGATGCTGTAATAGAAGTCGTTTTTGCAGCAGCTCAGATGTTTGGAAATATGGAAGATGTCTATTTAAAAACACGGGCTGCAGATCTACAGGATATCGGAAACCGAATTTTAAATGCTCTTAATCATAACGCACAGCATTTACCAGCTCAGTTTAAGAAGAACACAATAATTATTGCAGAAGATCTTTCACCATCAGAGACAATCGCACTTGACATTACTAAAGTTGCAGGATTTGCAACCATATCAGGAGGGAAAACATCGCATGCTGCAATAATAGCAAAAGCCAGGGGCATTCCGGCGGTAGTGGCGTGCGGAAAGGATCTGTTGAATATTGAAAACAATGACATAATAATTCTTGACGGAACTTCTGGTGATGTTATTATCAGACCTGGCGACAATAAAATCGAAGAATATAAAAGAAAACAAAAAAAGATTATTGAAGAGCTCTCTTTTCTGAAAGCCCTCAAAGACCTGCCTGCTAAAACAACTGATGGCCATACTGTTAAGATGTTAGCTAACATTTCAGGTCATACCGATCTTGAACAGGTATTTGAAAATGGAGGTGAAGGAGTTGGATTGTTTCGTACAGAACTGCTATTTATCGGGAGAGAATCCTTCCCGTCGGAAGAAGAACAATTTCAATTTTATAAACAGGTTGCAATTAAGTCAAAAGGGAAACCTGTTATTGTCCGGACAATCGATATCGGCGGCGATAAGCAGTTGCCTTACTTTGGAATTCCTCATGAAAATAATCCATTTCTCGGATACAGGGCGATCAGGATCTGTTTGAATCAGAAGGACATTTTTTTAACACAACTCAGGTCAATTCTCAGAGCGAGTGTTTTTGGAAACCTGAAAATCATGTTCCCGATGGTTTCCAGTATTGATGAAATCCGAAGCGCAAAAGAGTGTGTTCAGCAGGCAAAGGAGGATTTGCTTAAATCCGGCATTAACTTCAGAGATGATACTGAGATAGGCATTATGATCGAAGTGCCGAGTGCAGCTCTGATGGCTGACATCTTTGCGAAAGAAGTGGATTTTTTCAGTATAGGAACAAACGACCTTTGCCAGTATACTCTTGCTGTTGACCGGATGAATGAAAAGGTATCCGGCCTTTATGATCATTTTAATCCCGGTCTCTTACGGTTAATAAAAAACGTAATCGCTCAGGCGCATAAGCACAAAATAAATGCAGGATTATGCGGTGAAATGGCATCTGATCCTCTTGCAACCCTGTTATTACTGGGCATGGGACTGGATGAATTATCTATGGGTGCAGCGTCAATTCCTTATATTAAAAACATTATCATAGGAAACAGCCTTTCAAAGGCAAGGGACGTTTGCAGCAATGTTATGAAAATGGATAATTCAGGAACTATAAAACGATATTTAGAGGAGGTGTCAAAATGATATTAAAGGATTATCTGATTATTGATCCTCACGGTATGCATGCCCGTCCGGCTACAGCTTTACTCAGGCTGGCCAGGCAGTTTAAGTCGGAATTCAGTCTGAAAAAAGATGGCAATAAGATACAGATGAAAAGCATGCTGAATATTCTTTCACTTGCTCTGAAATGCGGCGACACAATATCTGTTATTATTGAAGGAGATGATGAATCTCAGGCAGTTGCTGCATTTGATAATTTTTTTAATGAAGAAATGAAAAAGTTCTGAAATGAAGATCACTATAACAAAAGACGAACATGAATTTGACAGGACCGCTGCCTGGAGGATAATCGCTATGATGCTCCAAAAACCAAATGCAGTGATCGGACTTTCAACGGGCCAGACAACCATAGGCATGCATAAAATTGTATCATCAATTTATTCGCAATTCCCCTTCGATGTGTCCCGGATAACAATCTTTAATGTGGATGAACTCACAAACCTACCGCGGGAGTATTCAGGCAGTTGCTATACTATGATACTGAATCAACTTGTAAGACCACTGGGCATTCCTGATAAGAACTTTATAATGCCTCCGACAATGTCTGATGATTTTAATGCGGAGTGCCTCTTATTTGAGAAACAGCTGGCTGAGCGTGGAGGTGCCGATTTGCAGATGCTTGGTATAGGTGGCAATGGTCATATTGGTATCAATCAGCCCGGAACCCCTTTTGAAAGCGAAACCTGGGTCTCTCCCATGGATCCGGATTTTGAAGCCAGGGTTCGCCGGGAAACACAGGTTCCGCCGGAAACCGTTCTTGGAGGGCTGACCCGCGGTATAAAAAATATAATGCAAACCCGTAAAATCATTCTTATTGCAAAAGGTATTCATAAGGCTGATATTATTGAAAAAGCAATACTTGGACCCGTAACTGTAAATATTCCCGCATCAGTTGTTCAACTGCATCCTGATTGTGAGATTCTCCTGGATGCTGCAGCAGCATCGGGATTAAATGGTAAAATCAAATAATTGACACTATGAAAACAAAACAACTCTTACATGTAATATTTTCTCTTTTCCTTTCCGGACATATCGCAATGGCCCAGGAAATACACCCTAATCCCAAAACTCTTGAAATAGGTTCACAGGCCCCTGATTTCAGATTAAAAGGTGTCGATGGCAAAACCTATTCGCTGGCTGATTTTGCAGCTTCAAAAGTGATAGTTGTGGTATTCAGCTGCAACCACTGTCCCACCGCTCAGGCGTATCAGGACAGGCTTAAAACTATATATGATGATTATACTCCAAAGGGAGTAGCTCTTGTGGTAATTTCCTCCAACAGTTCAAAATCTCTTAATTTATGGGAACAGGGCTGGTCGGATCTGGGAGATACGTATGAGGAGATGAAAATACGGGCAAAAGACAAGGGTTTTAAATTTCCTTATTTGTATGACGGAGATGATCAGAAAACGGCAATTGAGTATGGACCTCTGGCTACCCCTCATGCCTTTGTATTTGATAAACAGAGAAAACTCAGGTACGCAGGTTGTATTGATGAATCGATGGAAAATGGAAAAGGAGAAACATTGCAAAATGCCATAGATGCCATACTGGCAGGAAAGCCGATCGAGAAACCAGTTACAAAAGTATTCGGATGCTCCACAAAATGGGCGTGGAAGATGGAAGGAACCACAAAACTCTACAAAGAATGGGCTGCGCTACCTGTAACGCTTGAAGATATTGATCCAACAGGAATAAAAGATCTCATTAAGAACAAATCAGAAAAGTTACGTCTCATAAATGTGTGGGCTTCGTGGTGCGGACCATGTGTACAGGAATTTCCTGACTTCATTATTATCGATCGCATTTACCGCAGCCGCCAGTTTGAATTCGTATCAATTAATGCAGATAAAATATCGAGAAAAGAGAATGTGCTGAAATTCCTGCAGAAGAATGAAGCATCAAATAAAAACTACATTTTCAATAGCGACAATAACACACAACTAGTCGAAGCCGTCGACCCCGAATGGTCCGGTGCCCTTCCATATACATTACTGGTAGAACAGGGTGGTAAAATATTATACCGTAATCAGGGTCCGATTGATATGATCGAGATGAGGAAGTTAATTTTTAATAACAGGTATATTGATGGGGTGAAATGACCCCATTATCAGAAGATCGATATGATTAGCTGAAGAAATCATCTTCAAACCAATTCTTTGCATTTTTTAATATATATTCTCTTAGACGTTGACAGGATTTTTCTGTTCGGATGATGTTTTCATAATAATTTCGTTGCCAGACAAATTCAATATCCGTATTGGATCTAAACCATTTTGTAACGCCAATTTTATATCCCCGAACAATTGATCCGATGGATTGTGGGATGATTTTTTGGAATTTGTTGATTTGATGTAGGGGTTCAAAATTTTGAACCCCTACTTTTTTCACCAATTCAATAATTCCATGTACATGATTCGGCATAATAATGTGTTCATGTAAAACGGCATTTGGAAAATGTTCTGGGATTTCCAACCAACATTTTTCGGCGATTTTTCCTGCGTCATTCAATATAATTTGGGCAACATTATTTTCCTGCACAATATTCCCGAAAAGACATTTTCGATCCTGAACACAAATTGTAATAAAATACAATCCTGATTTTGAATAATCATATCCTTGCAATCGGATAGATTTACGGTGATGAATATTTGGATTATAATTATCCATTTAAATTACAATTCTAAGAATCGGAAAAAACCGGGGCCAGTAGGGCGAAAAATTACTGATTTTCACTTTTCAAAAACATTCCCCTTTTTATCACTCGCTACAACCCACCTGAATGCAGCAATAAAAAGTTTATTCTGTGTTGCATCACCGAAAGATCCTGCTCCATGTCCCATATTCAGATATATCATCCTGTAATCGGTGTTAGTCCATACAACCGGCAAATCTCCGTCAGGAATAATGTCTTTCAATCCGAGAGGATAATTGTCCGCCGATAAAGTTACCAGTACTTTTACGTTTTTCCGTTCCCTTGGGCTTGGCTTCCACTGATACCATTCATTGAGAGGCGAAATAAAAGTCTCAGGCAAACCTTTAGTTACAGGATGTTTAAGATCGTCAACAATTAATTTGGCAGGCAGAACCGGCCAGTTATTTCTGTAAAAAACTCCTCCTCCAAGAAAATCTACATACCATGGCCACCTGGTATCTTTATCATTATATGCTGCCACATGAAAACCATACCAACCTCCCCCATTCTCCATATATTTGCGGAAGGCATCACGCTGGGCCTGGCTGTGCGGAAAGTCATTCAGCATCATAACCACCGAGTAATCTTTTAATCCTGGTAGTGTCAAATCGTCCATATTGCTGGTAGTATCTAATACAAAACCATTTCCGCTTGTCAGATCCCTGAAAAACTTTAAAGCGTCTGTGGCAAATGCCACGTGATCAGGTTCTACTGTGGAAGAATAGAAAGCCAGGATTTTAAACCTTGGAAACTGGCCGGAGCTTATCCGAGCCTGTGCTATTAACAGTGTAAATAATATACAATAAAACAAGCCGAATTTCATTTTCATATTTATATATTTTTCAGATAATATTTATTTACCTGCGGCCCAAATAATTGCGTTGCCAAACATTGTCTTGAATCCGACAGATTTAAGAAGGGAAGGGCTATGCCCCATAAGAAAATAAACATTCCTTGCCTTCATCTTTTCATTAGTCCAAATTACAGGATGATCACCCATTTTTATATCAGAAGCGGGTTTATAGGAAGATTCATCCACATTGGCAAGGACATGAACATTTGGCCGCGGGTTTTTGTCGAAAGTGTACCACTCATCATCAGGAATTATCATGGGTGAAGCGACTCCTTTCATCACCGGATGGTCCTTGTCTTCAATATTTACAGTAGCTGAAGCAGTTGCAGCAATATAATTCTTGAACCTTATCCCTCCCATGAAATCAGAAAACCAGTTCCACATGGGAAATCCATCGAATTCTCCGAGTAATGAGGCATGATGAAATCCTACCCAGCCTCCTTTGCCTTCTTCAATATATTTTACAAAAGCCGCCATTGCTTTATCACCCCAGTTATAAGGGGCATAATTCAATTGTATTATAACCTTGTATTTCGAGAGAAGAGTCTCATCAATCTCATTTGCATGATTAATAACTGTAATCTCAAAGTTCTTTTCAGCTGCATAGCCATATAACCATTCAAGGGCAGAAACCACAAAATCTTCATGTTGCCCTCCTCGTTCGGCCAGAACGAGAGCCTTAAATTTTGGAACTGCTGCAACACCGGAAGTTTTATCAGATGACATTGCAGCTACTGCCTGAAGGAACCATCCTGTATGAGGAATCCATTGTTCGCTCCAGCGCCACTCATTGCCATTATCTTCCATTTTAAAATCAATTCCCGATCCATCGCCGTTCCCTGCTTTACCTGTAATTCCGTTCGAGATGCCTCCCCTGCCCGATCCGTGTCCGAACATTGAGCTCATATATGGCACGTTGTTCTGACCATAACCGTACATCATACATATATTGTAAGGATTACATCCAAGCACCCATGATACGAGGCGGCTTGCATAACCGGCCAGGTCGCTGTTCACTCCATAAGCAGCCTTACCGGGATATACAAGTCGTCCGCCCACAATGGCAGCTGTGGCAAGAGATCCAAGACGTGCATCCTCCCCCTGCCACCACCAGCCGCTCTCATTTTCGTGAGGTATGAAAAATCCGTTTTGAACTTTTCCTTTATAAAGAAAGCTCTGACGCGGGTATCCGAATGGATTTGGAACCTCCGCGGTAACTTTAAGGTTATAGTCAAGTGCTTTTTTTATTGTGTTAAGTGCAATACTACGATATTTGACTTCGGTTTCTTTATCAAGATAACGGGCAAGCGCTATTACGGGTAAACCAGCATCTGCAGCATGCCAGAACGGACGGTCAGCATCATTGGCTAGAAAATAACCGTTTCCTGTCATTCTTCCTGAAAGATTCCCTGTCCGTTTTCTTGCTTCATTCCGGTACAGATCTTTGCCGGTAGCTATCCACAGTTCCGAAGCAGCCATGAGAGCACAATAGTCATCGATGACATTGTCTTTTCCGTCATCGGCATATTTTGTACTGTTAACCAGGAGATGGTCAAAAGCACGTTCCGCACCTGCAAGGTATTGCGCTGAAGTAAAATCTCCGTCTTTCTTCCATTGTGAAATACGCGCAAGAGATGCTATCGCCATTCCTCCTCCTTCTCTCCATGCACATTGATAATCTGAAGTGGTTTTACTGTCTGCCAGCAGCCCGACTACCCTGCGAGCTTTAGGATCTTTGTTGAAATAGGTAAAAACCGTCATATAGAAATAACCCTCAGGAGAGAGCGATCGCATTATATAATCGGCACCATAAAGGGCTTCCTTCACCAGGTTTTCCTTAGCGTTTATCTCTATCAATAAATTTGAGGCTGTTTCGACTGTATTCACCATTGACCAGTCAACCATTGGCGTCTGCTGGGGGGACATAAAATTTGTATAAGCCAGATGTGAAAAATATTTGCTTATGTCTCCAGAGGCATCGCACCATCCGCCATGCAGATCAACTGTTTTGTTGCTTCCATAGAGTATGATGTTCTTATCAGCATCCAGTTCCTGAGGAGAGTTTGCGCGCTGATGATAAAAAAAGTTGATTATGGCAGGAATAGCGGCTTTTCCTATCGCCATATTATCAATCGTAAAATCATATGAACTATACTCTTTCCCATCCTTCCTTACAATCAGTTTGTAATAGCCCGGATTCTGAAAAGAAGAAAAATCAGCCTTTGAATAATACAAATCCGGCGACCATTCCTGCACTTTTATGCCCCTGGTCAAAGTTCCTGAAAAAACCTTTTTAAATGTTAGTGCATCGACAAGTTCAAACTGAGCATCGGCTGGAAGGAGTTCCCTGCTTCTTATTATAGCCGATTTGGGCCCATCGAGGTCGTAAGCCACCTGGCTGGCAAGAATTGTTAATCCTGCATTGAGGGAATTGTCAAGATCAGATTGTTCTTTATTTGTTACCGGTGAGGCTGCCCAAAGAATAGCGTCCCGTATTAAAATTGTGAAATTCGGATCTGAAATTGCAGTGCTATCATGACCAATGCCTATATATATGGATCTGTCGCAGGAAGGGTTTGTCCATATTATTGGATGATCACCCATTGGTTTCTTTGGCTTATATGAAGTTTCATCGGCGGTAGCAAGCACATGAACATTTGATCGTGGGTTTTTGTCAAATTCGTACCACTCGTCGTAAAAAGGGAATGATGCTGGAAGGTTTTTCATAACCGGATGTTCACGATCTTCCACTTTAATGGTCCCGGTTTGCAAAGCAGGATGATCTGAATAGGTTATATCACCGATCATCTTCTGGTACCAGTCCCAGTAAGGTGTTTCCTTATTAATGAATTGTTTTCCGGTCAGTCCGGCAGCATGAATTCCTACCCATCCTTTACCCCGCGAGATAAAATGCTGCAATACGCGTTGCTCCTTCTGAGTCATTTCAAAATAAGCGAGATGCAGTTGGACAACAACCTTGTAGTTGAGAAGGTTTTCATCAGTGATAATAGAAGCGTCGCGGGTAAAATCAACTGTGAACCCATTTTCAGAACCTATCTTCTTAAATATGGCTTGGGATGATTTTATCATGGCTCCGTGATCGGGATCAGGTGAAGCGACAACCAGTACTTTGAATGGCTGATTCTGAGCTTCAGACCTGGTTGAAATAGTTAAAAACAGTATTTGCAGCAGAAAATATTTTACCGCCGCCATCAATTTGTAATTCATAAGATTGTGTGACTAAATTATTTTAATTCCTTTTCAAGTGCTTTTACATTCCAGCCATCAACCTTAAGCAGAGGTTTTTCTCCATCAAGGTTTTTAAGGTCGTATGCAACCTGTAAAACTCTTGTCTCCTTTGGAAGCAGGGAGATATAATTATCTTCCCAGAATACCGGTAGTACAGGTTCTTTTGAAGTAAGTTTCAGTATCTTAGGATTAACTGCAAAAGCGAGTCCTGTGCCCTGATTTTCGATTGTTACTGTCAGAGTGCATTTGTCTCCTGTCTGCTTAATGGCAGAAGCGGTTACATTTAGAGTGGCTGCCGCAAGCTTGTTCAGATCAGTAAAATCAGCTTTTTCATCGCCGTTTGAGCTCAACCAGTAAAAATTTGATGAGACTTCCTTACCAGCGGCGTCATCCAATTCCAGTTTCAGGAAATAAACTTTTGTTATATTTTTTGGTGTTTCAATAGTAAATATCTTCTCGCTCCCATCCGCACCGACTTTGGTATCAATCGATTTTGAAAAGACTTCCTTCATGTTAAAATCATAGATTTTAATTTTTGCCTTTAACCCGCTGAAATCTTTATAGAAGCAATTCACGATTTTAATTGATTGGTCGTCATAACAATACTGGATATGAAGAGGTTCGCAGGCGTTTTTTGCTCCATAGAAAGCTCCGTTTGGCATAAAATAATAATCGTAGAGCTGCCAGTACATTTTTGGCCATGCTGAATTATACATCCAGTAAATGATCCCGCTCGATTTATATTTGTTTCCAGCAAATGCTTCAAACATAGCTTTTACTGCTTCATTCTGGAAAACCTGAGCCTTCATGCAATACTCTTCAACACTGACAGGCTTACCATAGCGCGATTTAAAAGCAGCCCTGGCAATTGGATAAAATGCTTTGTGCAGACGAAGATCCCAGGAAGCACTCATAGGCCAGAGATCCTTTTTTGGCATCATCCGTCTCATTGTTTCTATCGGAGGTATCTGCTCTCCTGTCGGACCGGCTTCGGTATTGAATTCAAGTTTAGTATACCAGAATGATGGAGTTTCATATGCGTACACATTTGGATAAGGCCCCATATGAACACCGGTTATCCCCTGAATATCGCTAACATCTTGCGTAGCTGATGATTCATAGGGTCGGGTGTTATCATATTCATCCAGCACCTTTAAGTATCGCTTTTCAATTTCAGCAGGCGGAAAATTATCGCTTCCGTATAACCAGTTAAAAACTGACGGGTGATTGCGAAGATGTACAATAAGATCTTTCCAGCTTGCCTCTGCAACATCTCCCGTATGAGGTGTCCAGTCTTTCCATCCTTCCCAGGAGCTGCAGCAGCACCAACCGACCATAAGCAGGATACCCTCTTCATCGCATCTTTCAAAGAGATAGTCCGATCCGCGCGGTGCTTCCATCCTCAGAGCATTCAGGTTCATATATTTAGCATACTTCAGGTCAGCATCTATCCGATCGTTTGAGGGTCTGAGCATAAGATCCTGAACGTATCCTCCCCCCCTGATCACAATATTTTTCCCATTTATCTGGAAAACTTTTGTGTGTTGTTTGTCGAAATCATTCATCCAGTATGAAATCTCGCGAATTCCAAACCTGACTTTTTTTGTGTCAGTCGTTCTGCCTGAGACTTCAAAACTGAGGTTAAGGTCATAGAGATTCTGAGGACCAACAGTGTGAGGCCACCATAATTTTGGATTGGCTATCACAAGCTGGGAATATGTCTCCGGTAAAAATCTCACAAGTTTTGTTTCACCTGCTTCCAGGATAATTTCCTGTGAGAACACTATATTTTCAATAGTACCTTTAAGCACTCCTTTAATCTGTTTCTGATCGCTATTCCTTACTTCAGCTGTAACCGTAAGTTTGGCCTGGTCTGCAGCCGGAAGATTGAGTTTTGTCACCACCTGCGGGTTCTCAATGGCTACTTCGCCGGTAGCTTGAACATATACATCATACCAGATTCCCATGCCTCTGTCGGGAGTAGTTGGATTCCAGTCAACCCAGGTGATGGTAAGATCGTTGCCTTTAGGAGGGAATATCTCAAGAGCAAGGCAATTATTATCTCCCGGAATAGCAGCTTTTGAAATATCAAGGTTAAAAAGACGATAAGCCCCCTCAATTGAAGTTGTATCGGCAATCAGTTTACCATTCAGCCATACGTTTGCCTTGTAGTTGATGCTGTGGAACTGCAGCCAGGTGTGCATTTTTATGAAATCGGCAGGTATTTTGAATTCCGTCCGGTACCACCACGCAACCTTAAACGGGCTGTTATTGGGCATTTCCCTCTTTGGATATGGTATCTGACCCGGCAGGTTAAGGATGTTGGTTCCATAATAAGGATCGGGATAAACCTTATTGGCTACCAGAGCAGCCAAAACAGTAGTCGGAACAGAAGTGGGATACCATCCCTCTGTCCTGAAACCAATGGTAGAAATAGTTTTGCCGTCTGATTTGACTTCTTTTGAAGATTGAATTGTCCAGTTATCTTTAAGCAGGAATTTACCTCCTGCTGTACTTTGTCCGATACAGATAATGGGAAATATTACTAATAGAATAGAAGTGAGAAGATTCGTTGTTTTCATATGATAGCTTTAAAGGTGGATTTTAAAATACATTTTGAGGATATTAAAGTTTAAAAAAAACTGCAGGAATTAAAACAAAATCACATGCATTTAGTTCTTTTTTCAATTTTCTTTCAGAGAGATGTTTGAATTAGGTTTATAATTATTAGGTTTATGGCTAATATTTATATCATAAGTGAACAATATGAGTGACACTCAAACTTTATCTCCATCCGGACCGGGTTTAAAACGTGTTCTTGGACTTTCCTCCCTTGTGCTGTACGGTATTATCCTTATTCAGCCTACTGCGCCTATGCCATTATTCGGAGCCGCAGCAACACTGGCAAAAGGCCATGTTGTCACCACTATTATTATAGGCATGGTTGCCATGTTATTTACCGCTATAAGTTACGGGCGTATGGCAAATGCTTATCCGAGTGCAGGCTCAGCATATACATATGTAAGCAGGGAAATTCATCCATCACTTGGTTATTTCGTAGGCTGGGGAATGATTTTCGATTATGTTATGAATCCGATAATATGTGTGATCTGGATCAGCAAAGCTGCAATAAATATGCTTCCTGAGATCCCTTATCCGGTTTGGGCAATTTCTTTTACCTGCCTGTTTACGGTTATGAACCTTCGCGGCATTGAATCGAGCTCACGTACGAATTCTATAATTGCAACCGGGTTAGGAGTAGTTATCATCCTCTTCCTTGGGGCTGCAGTCAGATACCTAATGTTAAATCCGCCTGCAAACGCTGCGGAATGGACCAGACCTTTTTATGATCCCAAGACTTTTTCCTTTCCATCGGTTTCAGCCGGCGCTTCTCTTGCAGTACTTACCTATATAGGTTTCGACGGTATTTCAACATTATCTGAAGAGGTGCATAACCCGCGACGTAATATCTTACTTGCCACAGTACTCGTTTGCATAATTACCGGGATACTGGCTTCCGTTCAGGTATATTTTGCACAGATGATCTGGCCGGGTACCAACTTCCCTGATCAGGATACGGCATTCTGTTATGTGGCAGGTAAAGCAGGTGGTCACTGGCTTTTCAACACTGTCAATATAGCTCTACTTGTTGCAACAATAGGTTCAGGTGCAGGAGCTCATCTCGGCGCTGGACGTCTTTTATATGGAATGGGTAGGGACAATGCGATCCCGGGTAAATTTTTTGCACATATAAATCCAAAAACACAAATACCATCCAACAATATTATCCTGATCGGCGTGATAGTACTGGGAGGTGTTTTTCTTCTGAGTTACCCGCTGGGAGCCCAGCTGCTAAACTTCGGTGCGCTGGTAGCATTCATGGGTGTCAATGTATCCGCATTCATGCATTATTTTTTACGTGGTGAACGTAAAAGATTCACATATTTAATTGTACCCATTCTTGGATTTTCGATCTGTCTTTATCTCTGGTTCAGCCTGGGAATTAAAGCGAAGATCGTTGGTATCAGCTGGCTCACGGTTGGTTTGATCTATGGGGCTTACCGGACTAACTTCTTCAAGAAGCCTCTGCAGTTTGCAAAGCTGGAAAATATTGATGATCTGGACGAGCCTAAGTAATAAACTCTGTGGTTCTCTTTGAAACCTCTGTGACCCTTTGTGTAAAAAAACAAAGAACTTACACAATGGAACACGGAGAAGCACAGAGTTGCACAGAGAAGTTATACTATTGACACTATTTGATTTTTCCGAAATCAACATTCATACCCACGAAGAACCTTCTTCCGGGAGAAATGAAATCATAATTACCAGGAATCACAACTCCGAACATATTATCAAGGCCGGCAGATATCCGTAACCATTTATATTCCTGGGAAATAGTAAAACGCCAGTTACTGAAAGGCCTGTCATATTTTGTGGATCCGTCAGCATCCTGATATATTCTTTCACCCATCAGCTGACAATTAAGCTGTGCTGTAAATGAATAATACTTTTTCTTGAAATTATAATCTACGGATACTTTGCCCGAGTGTTTTGCAGTACCAAACAATTGGAGTCCCGTCTCATTATCCAGCGCATGAACATAACTATACCCGGCATTAAGCCATACTCCCTTGAATATCTTCTGTTTAGATAATAAATCGATACCATTAACCGAGGCATTGGCCACATTTCCATATAGATATGTTGATTCAACTGCACCTGGTACGCTTATTAAATTTGTTGTAATCATATCTGACAACACGTTTCTGTATACAGTAACCGATGAATTATTCCATGGCTTCGTAAACTCTATTGACCCGGAAATGTATTTTGAAGATTCAGGTTTTAGTTGAGGATAACCTTCTACATTAAACTCGCCGAAATGATCAAAGCTAAAGTATAATTCCTTTAATGCCGGAGAACGGAAACCTGTACCAGCTGAAGCTCTGAAATTCAGGAATCCCTGTTTAAACATTGCCGAGATTTTTGGAGCTGCATTAAATCCATAATTGCTATGTGACCCCGTGCGAATTCCTGCTATAAGTTCCCATCGTTCACCAATACGAATATCTTCCTGAAAATAAACCACAGCCTCTGAGGCATTCTTTAAACCGCCTGCCACCCGCGTGGAGAAAAGACGTTCTGTATTATATTCGACACCTGCAGTTAAACTGTTTTTGTCGGAAAGATGAAAATTCACCTGTGTCCTGAATGTTTGTATGAAATCGTAAGAAGCTGTATCTCTCTTATTGTTTAATTGTTCAAGAATAGTAAAAGTGTTATATCGGTCACGATAATAGGAAAAATCGATGGAACTTTTACCAAAATAGAATTGTCCTTTCAATCCACCGCTCAGATCAGAATAAAGATTGTGGACCGGACGTGCGCTTACATTTCCTCGTTCGAACTGATAATAGGTGAAATAAGGAGTAAAGGATAATTTCGATGAAGGAGTTATCTCGAATTTCTGACTAATTTGAAATGATTTATATGGATTCTGGGTCCAGTCATGCGGAGTTTCAGGAGTCACGTCATACCCGTCAATACGGCTGAAATTAATACTTGTCCTCGATCCTAGTATTCCTTTTTTCAATGCAATACTTCCGCCGGAATAAAGCTCATTATATTTTGAATAACGGGAATAGAATTTCGCATCAAAGGGATCATTAATCTTTTTTGTGATAATATTAATAACACCTCCAATGGCATTGGATCCGTAAAGCGACGATGAGGCACCTTTTATTATTTCAATATGGTCGATATTTTGAAGATTGAGCATGGAATAATCAATATCGCCGTCTACTTCACCTGCAATTCTTTCTCCATCAATCAGAAACAACACATACTTTGCATCCATTCCCTGAAGCGTTACAGTGACTAATGTACCCTGATGGCTGACATTAATACCAGGCACCATAGTCTGCAATGCATCAGTCACATTTGTGATACCCAGTTCAAGCATTTTACGGGCGCTGATGACCTGGGTAAGAACCGGAACATATTTCAGTGTTTTTTCCGATTTAGTACCGGTTACAACGACTTCGTTCAAATCAATATTTGATTCTTTTAGATAGAAATCAATATGGGTGTCTGCGTTTTGGATGTCAACTGTCTGCTCCGACGTTTCAAATCCCACAAAAGATACCCTCAAAATATATTTCCCCGGGATTATTTTGTTTATTTTATAAAATCCTTTTTTATCGGTTACTGTACCCAGAGTAGTCCCTATTAACGATATGGCAGCACCTGTAACAGAACTACTGTCAGTCCCGTTGACAAATCCGGACAAAGAGACAACCTGAGAAAATATAACAGAGGGAATAAACAGAAAATAAAGTAGGATTTGAAGTCTTCTCAGCATCTATTGCAGGTTTTTCGATCCGTCAGCCTGATATTTATATTGAAAAGTAACATAACCTGACAAGTTCGTAGCACTGTAATAGCTTTTGAACCAGACTTTTGCATACTTACCGGTTGCGGTTTTTACTATATAGATATAGTCACTTGGTACGATCTGGGTCCCCTGGGTTGCAAACTCCAGAGTAAACCAGGTATATAATGCAGGATTAACAACATAGGTGGCGTAACCTTGTTGTACTGCGATACTTATTGAAGCATCCGCTGCAAATGTAGTAGTATCGGGAATTATTGTTAAGGCATCAAAACCGGTCTGGCCTTTATTGAAAGAGTTTGCCGCGCTGCCTGAACCTTTTCCCGATAACCCGCCGTTGGTTTTAATACGATATCGCTGAAATGCCAGATCCCATGCCATAGAAGTAGCAGGATCTGTCACAGAAACAGTGTCATTGGTCGCAAAACTGAAATATTTCCATGCAGTCGACGCCGTAGAGTTGATTTCAAATTCCTGTGATTGGATTGATGGTTTGGTTTCATCTTTTTTGCAGGAGACAAAAGATGCAATAAGAATTGCAGATAAAAACAAGTATTTCTTCATAGTTCTTACAATTTTATGCAGCAAAAGTAGAATCGTAAGACTATTGAAAATGGTAATAATCAGGATTTTTGTGGTACAAATTTTTTATGAATGTCACGGAAGCGCTTGGGGGTAATGCCTGTTTTGTTCTTGAAAACCTTATTAAAATATGAATTATCCTCAAAATTAAGTTTGTAGGCAATCTCTGAAACAGAGAGTTCAGATGATAACAATAATTTTCTGGCTTCCTGCATCAGCCTGTTCTGCAAGATCTTTTTCAATCCGCAGTTAAAATGTTTCTGGCAGATATCGTTTAGCTGGCTTTCGGATATGTTAAATGCAGATGTGTAAAACCCAAGCTGTTGTTCCTTAATAAAATAGGAATCAACAAGATGTGATAACGAGTGTATCAGAATACTATCATTTTTATTTGATTTCCCAGATTTTACCTCGTATAATCCGGTTAGTTTTAACAACAGAATATTCAATTGCGAACGAATTATTACTTCAGAATTATTTGACGGAGTATATGATTCATATTCGTTTTTAATAGAATCTATCACAGTATTTATAGGGTTGAATTCCAAATCATTCAGGGAAACACATGGGTTGCATATTTCCGAGCCGGTCTGTGAGGTATATGAATATAAGTTCAGAAGACGGATAATACTGAACTCCTCAACATAAAAATCCTGACAAAAGAAAAAGATTGTTCCTTCAACATCTTCGAGACCTTCAAATGAGTGCATCTGGTTTGGACCTACGATACATATAGTCTGTGGTCGGACTACATAACTGTCATTATTGATTACTATACTTCCGTTTCCTCTGGCAAATACGATAACTGAGTAAAAATCATGGGCATGTTCCTTCTTTATAAAACAATAAAGGTTTAAAAACTTCACAAAACTGCTGAAGTAAATACCATGAACTTTAATATCCCTGAGGAAGCTAAAATGGTAAATAGGTTTTTCAGCGTTATGATATGGATGCAAACCGGATCTCATCTTGGGCTCAAATCTACCAAAAATAAAATGAGGCAAGAATCAACTATTATAAATATCATGTTTAGGATGAAGGCCAGACATTTGAAATGCCTTCGCGGAAGAATGGCAAAGGTACTGTCACCAGCATTTAAAATATCATCTTAAAGGTTGCTCCTTTCATCAAGGCTGAACTTACTTCCAATCTTCCATGATGAAGCATCATTATCTGTTGAGAAAGGCTTAATCCAATGCCTGAATTATTGGATTTTGTGGAATAAAAGGGCAGAAATATACGCTCAAGGACTTCTTCACTTATACCAGGGCCATTGTCGGAAACTGAAATCTGCACAAGACCTAAGTCATTTCTGGATGACTTAAGTAACAATCGCGGATCGGTGATATCATTCATTGCCTCCAACGCATTCTGTATCAGATTAATGATCACCTGTTCAATAAGTTCGAGGTCAGCCTCCATAAAAAGGTCAGAGGGAACTATTTCAGTTTCAAATATTACACCTTTTTCCCTGAATTTAGCCATGTACAGAGTGGCAATTCGATCAAATAAGTCACGGATAATTATTATTCTGATGTTTGGTTTCGGAATATCTGTGAGACTTTTTGTAGCTTTTACAAAATTTATCAGACCTTGTGTACGGGATTCAATTATTCTTAAGCTGTGATGAATATCTTCGGTCACTTCGGCTCCTATTTCTACAGGTTTCTGGACAGATCCGGATTCATCCTCAAGCATCTGGGCTGTCATACCTGCGAGATTGGTAATCGGAATTGCCGAATTTACTATTTCATGAGATATAATGTTAACAAGTTTTTGCCACGTACTGATCTCTTTGCTCACAAGTTCATCTTTCTGTCTTTCTATTTCATTTTTCTGATTTTCAAGTGCCTTATATTGTAAATCAAGTTCGTTATTCTTTCTGTTCAATTCAGCCTCATAACGAAAATTAAGTAATCTCAGGTAATAAATATTTGCATTTATAAACAGAAAAATACTGATTTGCGAAATTTTGTAATAAGGATAGATAGAAAATGTAAATATTCTGTCTACTATAGGGTAGCTGAGCATGTCAGGTTCTACCATCCAGGGTTTCCCTAATTGTAGCATAATCCTGTCTATGAATACTGTTAACAGGAAAAGATATGACAGTGAAAACCAATAGAGGAATTTTTCTTTATGCGGATTAACCAGCATCTGGGGAATAATAGAAATACTTATTAATACATAAGGATAATAGGTAAAAGCTTCCTCTTCAACATACCCTATCATTGTAGGACCAAGTACGAAAACAACTGTTGGAAGAAAAATAAGTGAGAGTCTGCTGAGATTTGTATAACCATACCTGGCAATTATGAGGTTAATAAGGCTTAGGACGAGAGTCATTGCAATGCGAAGCGTTCCTATAGACAGGACCATATGTGTAAGTCCTTGTGTAACGATTGTTATCACCAGCAATAAGAACATAGAGATAAGCATAACAAAATTAAGCTGATTGGTCAGAATTATGGTTTTCCGGCTCAATTGATTGTGTGCCTTATTGACTCCAAGATCAGAGATATTTTTCCATATGTTTTGCATTTCAGTTGCTACTTCATTTTTTTATTAGTAAATCATTCCCGAACTATTCTTAATTGGACTTAAACAGGGTTCACCAATAAGGTTTCCATCCCAAAATGTGCAATTTTCCTGTACAACGTACTTCTTGCAATACCTAATTCTTCAGACGCTTTCGAAAGGTTCCCATTATGCTTATTCAGTGCAACACTTATTGCTTTTTTCTCATAATCTTCAACACGTAAAGAAGGTTCATCAGGCGTTATGACAGGTGTATATTTAGCTCTCAGTATAAAATCGTCAGGTGTCAGGGTTCCGCATTTGCAAAGAATAACAGCTCTTTCAATAGTGTGTGCCAGTTCCCTGATATTTCCGGGCCAGTGATATCCGGTCAGTTTTTGAATCACATCAGCACTAAGTTTTATTGCATCTTTGCAATACTGCGAGCAAAACAGCTTAAGGTAATATTCTGCAATAAGACTGATATCTTCTTTCCTTTCCCGTAAAGGAGGAAGTGTTATCTCCACAGTATTTATACGGTAAAGAAGATCTTGCCGGAATTCGAATGAATCAGCCATATCATACAAGGGCATATTTGTTGCAGAGATCAGTCTGACATTTACAGGTGTTGAATGATTGCTTCCTATCCTGACCACTTCCCTGTTTTGTATCGCAGTCAGGATTTTTGCCTGCAAGGGCAGAGTAAGGTTCCCTATCTCGTCAAGAAATAAGGTTCCGCCTGAAGCCACCTCGAATCGTCCCACCCTTTCCTCCTTTGCATCAGTAAAAGCTCCCCGGGTATGTCCAAATAATTCAGCTTCAAAAAGTGTTTCCGGAATGGAACCCAGATCGACATGAACGAATGTGCTTTGGTTTCTTGATGAGGCATTATGGAGAGCCCAGGCCGCCAGTTCTTTTCCTGTTCCGTTTTCTCCTAATATCAAAACGTTTGCATCAGTGGGGGCCACGGTCCTGATAGTATCCATTATCCGCGACATTAGTGGAGATCTGCCTATTATTTCAGGGTATTTTACTTTTCCAGGATTCCCTGATCCTGCCATATTCACTTTAGTCTTTTTAGAAACGGGGTCAATCTGCTTTAGTTTAAGTACATTACTTACTGATGCAACGAGCTGTTCTTTATTCCATGGTTTGGAAATGAAATCGACTGCTCCCTTTTTCATTGCTTGTACAGCAAGGTTGATTTCTCCATATGCAGTAGTTGTCAGTACGAGGGCATTGGGATCAATATGTAGTATTTTTTCAAGCCATTCCAATCCCTCTTTTCCGGAGGTTATGCCTCGGGTAAAATTCATGTCCAGTAAAATCACATCATATCTGCATTTCCGTAAATATTCCGGAATCAGAGCGGGGCGATCAAGTGTATCAACAATATCAAAAAGGCCTCTCAGGACGAGTCTTGCAGTATATAAAACATCATTATCATCGTCAACGA
>PMIL01000090.1 GCA_003157075.1 Bacteroidales bacterium
TCATGAAGTACCAACAGGTGAATTTGAAATGAGCAGTAAAGTAATGGCAATTAAAGGTAATGACTCAATAATGATACCGTTGAATAGCGGTAAATTAAAATATTGATTTTTTTTTCACGCTGAACTTGCGAATTACACTTTTGGCTACAGTTTACATTGATTATCAGTTATTAGGACTTTGACTGGCGTTTCTCGGCTTCTTTACAGTTCCCGCAGTATTGCTTTATTGCCTTTATGTTCAACTGGTCAATAAAATAGTCCAAATCCACAACCATAGAAGTACAATAAACTTCGCCCTCATCGACATGTAGGACAATAGTAAAAATCTGCTGGGAGATTATGCATTGCACAATCATGTGTACTGCATCATCATTGTAATAAACATCCAGCAATCTGACATCAGTCGTTTTAACGCATTTCCCTGACGGATAGTCAAACAGGATATATGTCTTTCCAACGGTCACTATTTTATTGGCAGCGAGAATGCAATCGGAATTTATGAAGAAACTATCCTCACCAACTACAGAATACAAGTGGTTTAATCCCAAAATTGCAGAGTCATAATCAAACTGGTCTTGTGCTTTCATGGACATATTATTTGTTTCATATAAATACTGAACATTGCATAAATGGCAATGTACGAGATTCAGGGGGGGAGAGGGTATCCTACGAGACCTACCCCCCCCGCCAGCAGGGACGTATAGGCGGCAGGGGTGGGGCAAGAATAGAGTCGAACCAAAATCCTGAATATTTTCCAGCAAAAGGGAAAAAGTCCGACTATAAAAAATTATAAAATTTTATACTCTGAGTGAGAAAATGGGTGCTCCGACACGCAGAATGAGAAAAATTTTCAGAAATTTTTTTGGCTTTCAATATGCTGATTTATAGAGTCTTAAAAAATGTACCTTTTTATGACCATAAAATACCATATAAAACACACCTAAAAACGCTTTAAAAGGTACATAACTCAGAATACGATTCGAATAATAGTCAGCAATGAAAACTAAATCAGGCATTTACGAGGGATTGTATTTGAAGGCTAACAACCCTTCAATGAGGTAAAAATAATAATTTTATTCATTCCTTTGGCTTCCTGCCGTCAGTTTGTTAATTTCGATATTCTTATTTATCAGATAACCCTTAAATAGCTTCCAATGATATCACACGAAATTGATTTTAAGATTTTTGGAAATGACATTCAGTTCGTTGAAATTGAACTCGATCCGAGAGAGACTGTAATTGCTGAAGCCGGTGCCATGGTTTACATGGAACAAGACATTAGCTTTGAGGTTAAGATGGGTGATGGTTCTACCCCAAATCAGAGCGTCATGGGAAAACTGCTCTCGGCCGGATCAAGATTGATCACCGGGGAGTCTCTGTTTTTGACACATTTCACAAACCAGGGTCAGGGAAAAAGCCGTGTAGCGTTCGCAGCTCCATACCCCGGAACTATTATCCCTATTGATCTGAACAAGATGGGAAATACCCTAATTGTTCAGAAAGACGGATTCCTCTGTGCCGCAATGGGCACGAAACTTTCTGTTTTCCTTAATCAAAAACTTGGCTCAGCACTTCTGGGAGGTGAAGGATTTATTCTTCAGAAGCTGGAGGGGGATGGGATGCTTTTCATTCATGCAGGCGGTACAGTCATCGAGAGGCAACTGAATAATGAAACCCTTCGCATCGATACCGGCTGTGTGGTTGCCTTCGACCCTTCACTCGATTTTGATATTGAGGCTGCAGGGAGTATGAAGTCTATGGTATTCGGCGGTGAAGGTCTGTTCCTTGCAACCATGAGAGGCACAGGAAAAGTGTGGCTCCAATCAATGCCTATAAGGAAACTGGTGAGAGCTTTATCGCCTTTCGGAAATAATACCAGGAAAGAGGCAGGTTCACTCCTGGGAGGTCTTTTTGAAAGACAATAAAAACATCTTGTAATTGACAATTCCTCTTACTATCTTTCAAAACAGAATCAGTCACCCATCTTGTAAACCTAAGCTATCATGAAATCAAACTCAGGCAATAACACTGTTCACTTATATCTGCTCGTTCTGATCCGTATATTAATAGGCTGGCACTTTCTTTATGAAGGGGTGTCAAAAATAATTGCCACTAACTGGACCGCAGGGGCTTATCTTGCAGGATCGAAATGGATATTTGCTCCTGTTTTTCACTGGATGGCTGGAAATGTGGGAATCATTTCGGTTGTTGACTTTTTAAATATCTGGGGAATGACGCTCATCGGGATAGGCCTGATTCTGGGTTTATTTACCCGGTGGGCAAGTGCCGGAGGTGCAATTCTGCTGCTTTTTTATTTTGTCGCCTATCCTCCGATCCCTGGTTATATGATGGGAGTTCCTGCAGACGGAAGTTATCTCTGGGTAAATAAGAACCTGATCGAGCTTTTTGTCTTATCTGCTTTTGTTTTCCTTCCTGTCGGATACTTGTATGGACTCGACAGGCTATATTACAAATGGCGTGAGGAAAAAGTCAGAAAACCGGTTCCTGATCTTCCGGTGGGTAATAAAAATGGCATTGAACGCCGGGAAGCAATCAGGGACCTCATATCTATTCCCGTAATCGGTGTATTTGCTTTCGCTCTTTACAGGAAAAAGAAATGGGATAGCTTCGAGGAAAAGCTCCTGAAGGTTGAAGGTATTGATGCCAACTCAGGTGCTACTCTTCTCAAATTCAATTACTCAACTCTGAAAGACCTTAAAGGACAGGTATCAAAAGGTGTAATTAACTATAAGGATAAAGCCGGCAATCCGGCACGCATGGAACTCAGCAGGCTCCTGATGGGTGGTAACCTCATTGGCGGATGGGCTCATGCACGCGATCTTATCTATGTCTCAAAACTCGTAAAAACATATCATACTGATGAAAAGATAGTCCAGACTCTTGCTCTTGGTGAGAAATGCGGAATTAATGCTATCATTTCTAATCCCCAGCATGGCAGGATCTTTCAGAAATATAAACATGAATTCCGGAGCAATATGAAGTTTTTCTCCGATTGCGGTATCGGTCTCGATTTTCAGAAGGGAATTGCGATGTCGCTCGCTTCAGATTTTGATGCCCTTTATTGCCAGGGTGAAATCACTGATCGCTGGACAAATGAGAAGTACGACGATGGCACTGGCAAAACTGTTCCGCAGCGCATGGAACTGATTAAAAAAGGACTTGAAGAGATCCGGAGTCACGGAAAACCTGCCGGAATAGGTGCTCACAGAATAGAGTCGATTAAAGTATGTGTTGAATATGGCCTAAAACCCGATTTCTGGGTAAAAACATGCCATAGTCATGATTACTGGTCAGCACAAAACGCAGGTCAATGGAAAGATAATTTCTTCGATTTTGATCCTGAAGAAACTATCCGCTATATGGCTACGCTTAAAGAACCCTGGATTGCATTCAAAGTTCTGGCTGCAGGGGCTATTCTCCCGGAAGTAGGTCTCAAATATGCTTATGCTAACGGGGCAGATTTTGTCTGCATGGGGATGTATGACTTTCAGATAGTCGAAGATGTCAATATAGCACTTGATGCTTTCGAGAAAGCGAAAGAGCGTTCACGTCCATGGATGGCCTGACGCCAGTCTGTCCAGAAGCTTAAACAGCACTTTCCTGTTTGATTCGGTTAACTGATTATTACTTAACAGCTCCTTTTCAGTTTGTATAAATCTGGCAGGCTTTAATTCCTGTCTTCCCTGTTCAATCATGTCTTTCAGAGAGTTTGTTGTCGTCTCCAGATGGAATTGTAACGCCAGCACTCTGTCTTTATAAATATAAGCCTGATGTTTACATCCTGCTGAATAAAAAAGATGGACCACGTTTTCAGGAAGATCAAAAGTATCACCATGCCAGTGAAAAACTTTTAACCTGCTTCCCATCTCAGAAAAAAATTGATCGGATTTTGCAAAACAGGTTAATTCAATATTAAACCAGCCTATTTCCTTTTCTTTATTCTTATAAACTTTTGCCCCCAGAGCAGCTGAGACCAACTGTGATCCGAGACAGATACCAAGAACAGTCTTGCCTGCATCAATTGCACGTCGTATAAATCTCTTTTCATCTGCCAGCCAGGGAAATTGCTGTTCATCATTGACGCTCATTGATCCGCCCATGACTATAAGCCAGTCAAAATCAGAAAGCTCCGGCAGTGTTGTGTCCTCAAAGAATCGGGTTGAAGAAAGTGAATGACCATTTGATGAAATCCATTCTTCGATACTTCCCAATCCTTCATATTTAACATGCTGAAAGTAATGTATTCTCAGTTTTTCCATAAACTAAAATTTTATCAATTTAAAGAGTCGATTAAACCCCCTTCCCAAGCTCCCCCCACAGGGCTACCCATTATACACATCTATTGGATTTATATCATTCCTGTTCATTTACCCCCTGCCCCCTAAAGAGGGTTCAAGAACTGCAATAGTCTTAAGAATCTCTCTAATGATTTTTCCCAGGTCAGTAAATAAGTGAATCTCAATATTTTAATACCNNGGGGAAATTAAAATGTAGCCTTTATAACCCAAACATAATCTGATGGTGGTAATTTTCTGATTTTATCCGGTATGCTGATTGAAAATCCTTTCTCTCTCTTTTCCTGTTTCAAAAAGGTATCGGTACCTAACATTTTTATCTTTGCTTTTGCCGGTAATGAAAATGCTGACATTTCTATTTTAGACGGCATCTTCTCGCCATCATCTGCCATGTAATAAATATAAACTGTGTTAATCCCCTTTTTTGAAATACATATCTTCCCTTCTTTATAAGGAGCAAGGGCCCTTGTGCCATAAATAGCTTCGCTGTTTATTTTCATCCATCGGCCAATATCTTCCAGAAGCTTATAAGCATCATCGTGCCATTGTCCCTCAGGTCCGGGGGCTATATTTAACAGAAGGTTTCCTCCTTTTGCTACTATATCCACCAGAAGCTGAACAGCATTTTTCCCGCTCATGTATTTTGCATCAGGCAACCATGACCAGCTTCCTCCTGAAATAATACATGACTCCCAGGGGTAGGCAAGAGCTTTTTCAGGCACCCTGTTTTCAGGTGTAAGATAATTCTGATTTTTCCCGTGTACTGCTCTGTCGACAACAATGATACCGGGTTGTTTTTGCCTAGCCTTTGCAACAAGTTCATCCATCCTGATATCCTGATTCTGAACATGAATAAACTTATAATCAGGAGCCGTGATCTCTTTTAATACTTCTTCTTTCGTCATTTTCTGCACCCAGCCCCCGTCTAGCCATAGGATATCAATTTTACCATAATCGCCTCCGAGAAGTTCCATTATCTGTCCCTGAGTAAACTGCACATAATTCTCCCATCTTTCGGGATATTTCTTAACATCATAATTTACATTCCTGTCGGGTGTTGCAAAATTGGGCCACCAGTAGTTCTCATTGTGCCAGTCGGGTTTGGAGAAATACGCCCCCGTCCAGAAACCTTCTGCCCTGAAAGCATTAAAGATCTCTTTGGCTATATTGGCCTTAGGATTTGTATGAAAAGGTGTTCGTGTGCTGGTAATTTTATAGTCTGTGAGTTTTGTATCGAACATGCTGAACCCGTCGTGATGTTTTGTGGTGAAAATAACATACTTCATGCCCGCACCTTTTGCTGCTTTTGCCCATTTTGCAGGATCAAACTGAAGAGGATTAAAAGTAGTCTGAAGATTTTCATATTCCTTTTTATACTCGGTATAGTCAGGTTTTGATCTTCTGCACCAACCTTCGTCTTCCGCACAGATTGACCAGGATTCAACAATTCCCCACTGGCTGTATGTTCCCCAATGCATAAGAAGGCCGAACTTCAGGTCCTGCCATTTCTCAAGGTTTGCCAGTACAAGCGGATCAGTTTCGGGTACATATCTGCCTTCAGGTTCCTGGCCCAGTGTAATCAATGGTGAGATTACAAGGCAAAAAAGTAATAATGATAAAATGTTTTTCATTTGTGTCCTGTTTATTAATGATCTGGAAATTCTAGGAGAAATCAAATCCTGATATATAAGCCGGGGCATTATAAAAATATTCCTTCTCTTTTTCCGACAGATTTATAAATTTTGAATACACCAATCCTGGTTTGGCATTCAACATCCTGTTCAAAGCACCCATTCTTACCACAGTTCTCATTTTATCATAAAGCTGGCTATGATCATCGAGCCAGGTAAGCCCGGTATGAAATCCTTCCGCTGTGCATACCGATTCAAACAGTTTTCCTAATTTATTTTCTTCTCCTTTTTTGCAGTAAATCGCATCAAAAACAAGATACCTGAATTCTCCCGGACGAAACAATCTTCTGAAATAAGGTGTTTTAGGAAGAACTTTCATCATAACCCAGCCCCAGATTCCTGGAACATCATATACTTTATATGCTGAGGGTATCGCACTTACTCCTGCAATAATCTCATTGCCTTCCTTTAATACATAATATTTATCGCCGAAGAATGAATAGTCATTGCTAAAGAATGAGTAATCTATATAAAATTCTCTCAGAAGTGATTCCATTCCAGGTTTCTCGTCATCCCTGAGCCTGACAACACGTTTATCGAAGTGTGGAGAGAATCTACTGAAGGCTACGGTTAGAAAGGATCTGATGTACTCATATCCAGCCTGATTAACGATGTTCCTCGATCTTTCATTCTTGCTTTCCAGAAAGGCATACATAATGTGTTTATCGCCTTCAAATACATCTTTTAGATCAAGTAAATGAGGTTTGCTGAAGATCTCCAGGGTTTTTTGCTTAAAACTGTCATCCTTCTCCGGTTTTATCAGTTCTTTTCTTCGTTTCCTCCAGCCGACATCAGACTGATAAGTTGACTGAAACGCAAGGTAACGCAGATATGAAGTAGGGTAATGAAGCTTTCCCTGTCCTGAGACCCTGAAACATGAGCCAACAGTCCCAGTAACATGATTCTTCTTATAGAGCGAAACAAATCTTATCTGATCTTTATAAGCAGAGATACGTGGAGCAACATTCTGCAATGAAAATCTCAATCCCCCTTCAGAACCTTGCACTGCATGATTAAGTATATCTAATATCCCTTCATTTGCATGATCTGAAACTCTTACTTCCAGTCCTTTGTAATCAAATAATTTTTTTTCGAACATATCAGGAAATAGATTTCAAAAGAGCAGCAGATATTAGCAAATCTTCGGGAGTAGTAATCTTTATATTTTCCCGGTTCCCTTCAATGAGATTAATTTTTTCTCCAGTCTTTTCAAGAACGGTTGCATCATCAGTAAACTCAGGATTATACTCTTGCAGATAAGCATTTTTGATAAGTGCCGCACTAAACACCTGCGGTGTTTGTATCTGTTTTACATGGAATCTGTTAACAGGAATACTTCCCTGATCATTTAGTATTCTCAGTGATTCAGTCGGAGAAATGGTTGGGATAGCATTGCCAAGTTTTTCAGCAACTTCGAAACACCTCTTAATTGTATCGATACTAACAAAAGGTCTCACTCCGTCATGTATGGCCACCAATCCTGGGGCATTAACAAACTTGAGTCCGTTCCTCACGGAAAGGAACCTGTTGGCGCCCCCTTTAACCAGTGTATGGAGAACGTTAAATGAATGCTTTTTCTGAAGATCAATCCAAAAACGAAGTTGGTTTTCAGGAAGAACGGTAATGATCTCTATCGAATCATTAAATGTTTTAAATCTTTCAATTGTATGCATGAGAACCGGTCTTCCGTCCAGTTCCAGAAACTGTTTGGGTATTTCTGCACCCATTCTTTTACCACTTCCTCCAGCTACAATAACAACATACAGTTCCATAAAAACCAGTTTAAGTCAATTTTACGTTTTGATTCCTCTTTTATTCTCTGTGCCTCCTGATACTATTTGTTCTTTGTCCCCCTGCCCCCCTAAAGGGGGGTTCGTACTCTAACATGAAATACTTTATATTAAAGAACGAGGATTAGTCCCACCTTGCCTGATTGGGAGGTTATTCCTTCGTATACAGAAATCTCTTTATGCTTCTTTTAGGTGTTTTCGCAAATTCTTCCGGGTGTATCCTGAACTTACTTACAGCCATAAATTCAGGCAGCCTCTCATTCACCTCTTTTCTGGTTTTATCAAAAATTCCAATAAGCTGCTCTTCAGTAATATTATCCCTCTTCATCATTTCATAATCGGGAAACACCAATGCGACCAATTTGTTATCAACAGAGATCACCACTGATTCGACTATATAGTCCTTATTATTTATAACAGCCTCTATTTCTTCAGGATAGACATTCTTGCCGGAAGGTCCCAATATCATACTTTTGCTTCTTCCCTTAATGAAAATATTGCCGTCTTTATCAATCACACCAAGATCGCCTGTGTGCATCCAGCCATTTTCATCAATCATCTCGCGGGTTGCTTTTTCGTTCTTGTAATACCCCATCAATACATTTTCTCCGCGAAGGATGATCTCTCCGACAACAGTAATGGGATCAGGAGAATCAATTGTTACTTCCAAAGTATCGACCGCCCGGCCTGATGCCCCAAGTTTGGTTGTATCCCAGGAAGCATAACTGATAAGAGGTCCGCATTCCGTCATTCCGTAGCCAACAGAAAACTTGAAATTTAATTTTTTAAAGAATTTTTCTGCATCAGCGTTGAAGGCAGCTCCCCCAATGACTATTTCCTTAAATTCCCCTCCGAAAGTTTCAACCAGCTTTTCACCTATCTTTTTATAAAGAATTTTATTCACAAGAGGTATTGCCAGTAAGATTTTCATATGAGGTTTTCCTATTACCGGCAGTAATTGTTTTTTAAATATTTTTTCAATTACAAGGGGAACTGAAAGAATAAGCCTTGGTTTAATCTCTTTGAAAGCCTGAATTATTATCTGGGGCGATGGAGTCTTTGAAAGTATGGTAATATGGCAGCCGATTGTAAACGGAAAAAGAAATTCAAAAGCACATCCGTAAGTATGGGCTAGCGGAAGAAAGGATACAAGAGGGTCTCCGGCTTTTAACGGCATGTTATTCTGAGCGTACCTGACATTAGCCGCAAGGCTATTGTGCGATATCATTACACCTTTTGAAAATCCTGTTGTCCCGGAAGTATAGCTGATAACTGCAAGCTGATCATTTGATATATCAGAGAACTTAATATCTTCCTTCCTAAGCTCAGGATAGGCATTTGAATATTTCTCCCCGAGTAAAGCAAAGGATTCCCCTACTGCCTGGTTAACCGATTTTACAAGTCTGAAATCATCGAGAGAAAGAATCACGGTTAAACCGGGCATCCTGGTGAAATCTAACTGTTCAAATATTTTGTCATCTACAAAAAGAAGTTTTGAATCGGAATGATTAATAATATTTGTAAGGTCATCCGATTTGAAATCAGGAAGAATTGGAACAATAACAGCACCATAAGTAACTGCTGCCAGATAGGTAACGCACCAGTTAGCGGAATTTCTTCCCACAAGGGCGACTTTATCTCCTTCGTGAATACCCGAGTCTTTAAAAAGTATGTGAAGTTTAAGTATCTTCTCAGCAATATCCTTGTACGAGTAACCTTTCTCCTTATAATTCGACAAAGCCTCAATTTCCCAGTTTTGTCTGATACTCTGTTCAATATATCCGATTAAACGTTCCTGAATCATAGCGCCGGGTTTTTAATTTAGCGGTTCATAATTATTCGTCTTACCACAAAGGTACACAAAGGTTATCTCCTAGGTTCACAAAGCCTTTTAATACAGCTAGTGAAACAGGTATAATTAAATTAAATAAAATACATTACAAGGATCGCCGCTACTGAAAGAATATTTACAACTGTAAAAAAGTAATTATAGCCCTCTCTCTTTTTACTAAACTGACCCAGTTTCCTGGCAAATATACCAATGGTCGGAACAAACAAGACTACGAGGAATGCAAAAAACTCAATTCCCATGAACACCTGTTCAAGTCCCCCACGCACAAGAGCAGAGAGATAAACAATTATCAGAAGTACCAGCAGATAAAATAAGTAACTTATTTTCAGAAAAAGGGTTGAGACCTTCCGGTGTTTATGAAGCTGATGTGGCTTAAGATATGCATATGCCAGAGCAAAGACAATTATTATAAATACTATCCCAAGAATATGATTCAGAATTGTAGGGAAGTTAGCCATATCTGCAGTCATTAATTTATTGATCATGACTCATTCATGGACCATACAAGCGAACTTGCACCAAGCACAGCTGCATTATGAGTACTTAATTCCGAAGGCAGAAGTTTTACTTTCCCCTTATAAATGCTAAGCAGATTTTCTTCCATATATTCCTTGGCCGGCTCGAAAATCAGATCCTTGGCAAGGGCAAGACCACCAAAGAGAAAGATAGCTTCAGGATTGGTATGTGCAACCACATCGGCAAGTTTGAATCCGAGCATCCTGCCCGTATGTGTAAATGCTCTTTTCGCAATATAATCTCCCCGTTTAGCTGCTTCATGAATTATTTCAGCATCAAGTTCTTCAAAACTTATTTTCCTCAGCTCGCTTGGCTCATTACTGTCAGCCATAATCTTCAGAAGTGATCTTTTAAGTCCTGTGGCAGAAACATATGTTTCAAGACAACCTTTCCTTCCGCATCCGCAATCGCGGTTTGAGGGACCTGGACGAATTGCAGTATGTCCTATTTCACCGGCAAATCCATCATGGCCATATACAAGTTTCCCGTCAATAACAAAACCACTGCCAAGCCCTGTACCAAGAGTGATTACAACAAAATTTTTCATTCCCTTAGCGCCGCCATAAACCATTTCTCCAACAGCGGCCGCATTAGCGTCGTTTGTTACAATAACCGGCAAGTCAGTATGCCTGTTAAAAATTTCAGCAAGGGGAACAATTCCTTTCCAGGGAAGGCCGGCAGCATGTTCAATAGTTCCTTTATTGATGTTTCCCATTGGTGCGCCTATCCCGAATCCAATTACCTCTGTACCATCCCCAATCTTCTGAGCCGTAATCTGAATCTTTTCATATAAAGCTGCAACAAATACTTCAATCTCATCATAATGAGATGTTTTTAGCCTGTCTTCACCAAGAATATTCCCCTCTCTGTCGACAAAACCAAATACTGTATTTGTACCGCCAATGTCTATACCAACTGCAACTTTTCTTTTTGACATTGTTTTTTAATGATTAATTAGTATTGTAAATATTCCGTAACGAATAAGTGCTTAGAGTTTGGAGTGCCTAAAATGCCTAAAGTTGTCATTTTTAATAACAATTTCTTCCTCAGACGGATTTTCCCATCCAAGATATAACTTTTTTGCTTCAATAAGCTAAATGTATTACCAGTTTATTCTGATATATTTAACTTTAGCCACTCTAAACTTTAGTCACTTTAAGTACTCTTCAGCTACTCCGGTATGTATTCGTTCCCGACTTTTCTTGCTCTTGTAGGTTTATCAAGATTAATACCAAGAGCTATACCTGTTTCAACAAGGATATTCCATCCTGCTGCAAGCTGTACGTATTCAGCATACTGGCCTCCATCAGGAATAATGATTGTCGGGAACATGGTCTTTTTGGTTGAAACAGCGATGATATTCAGACCTACTCCTTTAACCAGACATTCGTTAAATTTCTCCTCTTCTTCTGGAAAAGGCTCAATCCAGATAACAACCTCAGTTTTGTCCATCACCTCTTCAATACCATGAACGGCAAAAGTTCCTTCCAGGAAAGCTGATTTTTTCCTTGTTATCTCATTAGTTTTTAGCGCAAGCTCCTCTGCAACCCCAGTATTTCTCCCCGCAAAGTAGATCATTGTTGCGTTGCTAATTATTGATGTTATTTCAGGATCTATTGTTGTTGACAATACCTTATTAGTTTTTTCGGCAAGATCACTTAACCCGTCCATTTTCTGTCCATTCACCAATCTGAGCAATGAATCATAGAAAAGACCCTGTTCAATAACCGACTTGGTGGCAGCACATGCCTCTTCCTTCCCACAGGAAAGGATGTGTGTTCGTGATGCAATTTCTTCAAGCTTGGTTTTTGGATATGCTGTAAGTCCGAAAACTGCCGGATGGTTTTGCTTCTTCAATAAGGTAGTAAGACGAACTACCTCCTTTGTCTGCCCTGAATTTGATGCTGCAAAAACTGTAAAGTCCTTCAGGTTGTATTCTTCTGCTTGAGTGCAGCCATCGGTCATTACAGGAAGTGTCATCCCCTGCTTCTGTGTAGTATAAATTGCTCTTTTGGCAGGAAAAATCCTGCTGCTGCCTTCTCCTGTAAGAAACAGTCCTTTGTGTTTTTTTACTTCTGGTACAAATGGTGCTGCAACCTCTGGATTAAAGGCCTTAATGATATCAGGGGTCTCCATTATCTCCCTTACAAGGGCATACTTATTGTACTTTTCCTCTGTTAGTTTCATATTTATTTCATTTTATTTATGAGAAATTCTGAAAGATCATTCTGAACCTGGGATTCCTTCTGAAATCCACCGCCAAGATGCTGCCAATAAACTTCAGCATACTCAATCCCTACCATTTTTCCATAGTTACGATTTCCTTCAAGAACATATCCGAAGAAATCATTCATCTTATGCATGTGCTGCATTAATTCAATCTGTGAAATATGATATTCCANNACTATCTGTGATCCCAGCGGATCAGATAAAGTGAGAGGTGATGTATGATACAGAAGTGGCGTGATTTCCAGCGGTTTTTCCTTGACCGGAACTGTTCCAAGTGATGATACCATTGCTGCAGTCTCTACTATATTTGCAGTTGTCCTGTGATCAGAATGGTAATCTGAAGGAAGATGGGTGAAAACGATTCCTGCACGTACCTGACGCATAAGCGCTATTGCCTTTAGCCTCATCTCTTTTGTATCAAAAAGAAATCCATCGACTCCTCCGAGCATGTAATATTCTGCATCCAGAACTGATGCGGCTTTTTTTGCCTCTTCAATCCTGACTCTTGCCGTTTCTTCCATTGTCATGTTGCAACCGCCCAGGTCACCTGAGGTCATGGTAGCAATTACAATTTTATAACCCTTATCTTTTAATAATTTCAAGACTCCTGCGTTCCATGCTTCCGCATCATCGGGGTGAGCATGAAATGACAGGGCAACTTTGTTAAACTCTTTATTCATGGCTGATTTTTTTTATTTCTTTTTCGCAAATATCTTTTCAAGTTGTACAAATTCCGGCAGCTCGCCGACAAGAGGTTTTATATAATCGATGAATTTCCCCGAAACATGATTTCCTTCTGCATTAAAGTAATCTTTTGACATCGGTTTTGCTGAAACAGCAACCTCTTTTAGCGGAACCTTGCCAAATCCGATAGTATAAGGATCATCTGAAATCCGGTCAATACTGACCATAACTCCCGTTTCCCCTTTTCCTGCAAGTTTTACTGCCTCGACTCCGCATTTATATGCTTCTTCAAGATCTACTTTTGAGGACCTGACGAAGTCGCACATTATAAGAGACTCTGTGATTTGAAATTCACCCCTGTATCCGAACTCTCCTGCAATCATCTGGTGAAGTCTGAGTGCAACACTTGAGCCTCCCATTGCACCAAATTCAGTATTATTGAACTTGTCCTTTACTGTCGCCGAACTTACCGGAGTTCCATCGGCATATTTCAATCCTTCCCCGCATACGATAGATACCCAACCGTATTTTTTTATGCAGGCATCTGTTTCTTTAAGAAACTTGTCGCGGTCAAACTGAAACTCGGGAGCATAGATGAGATGAGGCGCATCTTCTTCATTTTTCCTGGCCAGTGCAGTTGCAGCAGCTAACCAGCCGGCATCTCTCCCGATTGTCTGATAGATAACAAATTTATCGACCTTTTGCATATCACGTGCAAGCATTCCTGCCTGCATTACATTCAGAATATTAGATCTTGCAGCCGATGCGAACCCGGGGGTATGATCAGTTCCAAACAGGTCATTATCTACGGTTTTAGGAATTCCGATACCTGTCAGTTCGTAATTTTCATTTCTGCAATATGTTTCGACCCGGTGGATGGTATCCATTGTATCATTACCTCCAATAAGAAAGAAATACCTTATGTCATACTTTTTAAGCACATCAAGGATAAGAGGAAGATCCTTATCCTGTACCTTATGCCGTGATGATCCTAAGGCGGAAGATGGAGTATGACGCAACCCTTCTATAATATTACGTGGCTGCCGGCCAAGATCATACAGCCATTCCTGCATGAAACCTTCAATGCCAAAGTGCATGCCGTAAATCTCCTGAATGAAAGATGAGGACAGGGCTGTTTCAATAACTCCTGCAAGGCTGGAGTTTATCACAGATGTAGGTCCTCCTGACTGGCCAATTAGTGCATTACCTTTAATCATGTTTGTAGTAGTTTGTTCGTTTACTTAATATTTCTTTTCTCTTTTTCTGCCCCCCTTCCCCCCTAAAGGGGGGGTCGTTCTGTTATGTGAACAGATCAAAACTTGTTCTGTGACCGAGCGAACTCCCCTTTAGGGGAGATGCCGCGAAGCGGCAGGGGGGTTGTTCTTCATATTAAATAAATTTCAATAATCCGAAATGTTCCGGCTGATGATAATCAGGGTTCTCTGTTCCAACCGGGTTCCAGGTCACATAATGAGGAACTGTTAGCTTATCTCCGCATTTATAGAAATTTGCCCTGAATATTTTCCCCTTCAAATCTTTTATTGTATGATGGAAAAAAACTTCAAACGGAATTGCAATTGTTATAGCCCATACATACTTGCCCGTTTTTTCTTTAATAGGTTGGGTCCCGGCAGTTGTGAGTCTTCTGATTTTTGAGATGATTTCCGGCTGAACCCTCTTGCTGCTGGAACGGTCAGTACCTGTTCCCAGAAGACATGTTCCAATAGCATTAAACTCCATGTTATAATATATCCCGTCATCCTCGGGAGAAACAAAAAATTCTACACACGAATCTTCACATACCATCTGATTTGTGCCAGTCATTTCAGCTTTGAAGTAATTCTCGGTTATATAATACTTAAGAAATATTTCATGATCGCTGTAAGCTAACGACAATGCCACATCAGGTTTATAATTATAGCCTTTCCAGTTTATGGTATCAATCATGAGCCGGCCTTCCTGCCTGTCCAGCAATGATGAGATCTCTTCCAGAGAAGGAAAATCAGATTTAAGTTCTGATTTTTGTACTTCTGCGATTTTCATTTCGTGATTGCGTTTTACTTCGGAACTTAAAGAACCAAATTTACAATAAAAATTTTATCAATCCTAAATATTCTATGTTACATTAATTTTTACGGCAAGATTCGGAGCAAGACCTGGCTTTCATCTTCCTTTTTTCTTCTCACGCAGTTTGGGATCTTTGAAATTTTTTATGCTTATATCCCATACCTGATCCAATTCCCAACCTGTTTTTAACTCAATCTCAGTCGGATAATATGAAACTGGTTCCGGCTGACGGCCTTTCGTAAAGTCGCCGGTAGTCCATTTTCTGTCTCCATTCAGATCGTAAATCACACGTACCCTATAAAAGCCTGCATCAAGAAGCGGGAAAACGGTCTTCCCGTCTTTGCTCATATAATTTTCTGCAATCAGTTTTTCTGACTTGTCAAGCAACTGAATTATCCTGCTACCCTCATAATTCTTAACATCAAGTGTTAATTTACTATATGTATCAGGGTCTTTGATAGAAAATTTTATTCCAACAGAGTCGGAAGTTTCCTCGTATATATTTCCAAATGAAGCTGAATCGGCGATGAACAGATATTTTTTCCCTTCCTCAAGTTTTGTTTTCAGGAAATATTTACAGGAATTCAGAGTGTCTTTAATGAGCTGATATGGGGCCTTTTGTTTTGCGGTCTTATCAATCTCATAAAGTTTTATCCGGGCCGAATCAGGTTCTCTGAAAGGCGTTTTGGATTTAAATACAATAGTTTGTCCGGGTTTTAAGGACCCTGAACTAATATTATTCTCAAATGTGAAAACTGGCCTTTTGGTTTTTACAACTTTTGGCGCTCGTGGCTGCAGGAATCTCATAAGTATAGTGTCCTGTTTATAACCGGTTACTCCAAGGGTATCTGTAAAAGGGTATTTTAAAATTGTATTGATCAGAGTCCTGGAATAAAGAGAACTATCTGACAACCAGACTTTTAAAGTATCCCTGTATTTGCTTGGCTCCATAAAATATGATCCGGGTTTGGAATCAGGGATAGATAATTCAAATTTCATACTATCAGGAGGAAGGGAGAGCACAAAGAGCATCTGGTATTTAAGATCCCTTTTTGAACTTACCAGATAATGAGCTTTCTTCTGGGCAAGAAACTGAAAAAGCCTGTATTCTCCGATTAATGCAACAGGTTCCGGAACTTTGATTTCTGTCTTTTTTAATCTTGTCGAGTCTTTGGGTGCAGTGCCTTTTTTGACTACCGGTTTTTTAACTATTGTTGTATCCTTGACAATTTTAGGCGGAGGAATGTAGTTTTTCTCACTATTAACCGTGATTGTAGAATCCATGAAAGCAAATTCTTCATCAGGAAGATTGTAGTTCTTGCTGTTGTCTGCATCTTTAAGTCCAAATAACCTGTATGTTCCCGGACGAATATTATCAATTCTGAAATAACCAGTAGGATCTAATCTTGTAATATATTCTGGAAGGTGCTTTTCAACAGCAGAATCGGCAAGTTCNNGCATCCTGAAAATAGAATGTATAAGTTGTACTATCTTTCATTTTTTCATCGAACTCAATATCAACACTTTTCGCTCTGATGAATACTCTTGGTTTCTTTTTCATCGGTGGTGAAACCATGAATTTATCATTTATATTATCGAGTACAACATATTCATTAAACGTTACTTCAATTTTTTTGCCATTGAAATTTTTTGCACCGTTGAGCGGAACACTTTTTACAACAACCGGCGGCAACCTGTCTCTGAGTCCTCCGGTAGGTGTGCTGATTTTAGCGCAACTGCAGAACAGAACAGTGATAAGTGAAATAACAGAAAGACGTACTATAATCCTTTTATACATAAATTCATCCGGTTATTTATGATTTACAAACTTACATCATTTTTTAAAGATTCATTTCGATATTGTATTAATTGAGACCGGGCAATTTTGGTTTTGATCAATAATAATATTTTCTACCTTTGGAACTAAAGAAAAACGGTTAATTATGCATTTACTTGTGATTCCCTGGAATGTAAATCCTGAAATATTTCGCTTTACTCTTCCATTAATTGGTTCTATTGCAGTAAGATGGTATGGGCTATTGTTTGCCTCCTCTTTTCTGATCGGATATGTAATTATGAACAGGATTTTCAAAAATGAAAATCTGGGAGAGGAAGTTCTTGACAGATTAACTATTTATATGGCTGTTGGAGTTATAGTTGGTGCACGTCTTGGCCATTGTCTTTTCTATGAACCGGGGTACTATTTAAGCCATCCTCTTGAGATTATTATGATCTGGCATGGCGGTCTTGCGAGTCATGGTGCGGCAATTGGCATCCTGACCGCTATCTGGCTTTTTTCCAGGAAAGAGAAAAAAGATTACTTATGGGTACTCGATCGTGTTGCCATTGTTGTTGCACTCTCCGGATTTTTAATAAGGATGGGAAACCTTATGAATTCTGAGATCTATGGAATTGAGACCACAGTTCCATGGGGATTCGTTTTTCTGAGAAACCACGAAGTTGCGCCAAAACACCCGACGCAGATTTATGAGGGACTGGCATATCTTTCGATTTTTGTTNNGAATTTCTTAAGGAGGATCAGGTTGCTTTCGAAGCAACTATGAAACTCAATATGGGACAATGGCTGAGTATTCCTTTTATTCTTTTGGGTATTGCAGGGTTGTATTGGAGTATTACCAGGAAAAAAAGAGCGGTGATTATGCGGTAGGGATGTTACATGCAACATCCGCACAAGCATGCAAGACCTGTACCAGTACGCAACTGCCCTAACGGTTTTTTACAATACCATAGAACAAAACATCAAGAATTGCATTAAGTCTGTTTTCTATATTAACCTCTTTCTTTTTCCAGAAAAGAGGCACTTCAAGCCCTTTAAGAGTAGTCTGAATAGCCATGGCTGTATATTCACTGTTAACTACATTAAAGACCTTTTTCCTTTCGCCATGATATATGATGAGACGTAGAATTGCAAGCTCCTCCCGGTCATATTTTTCACGGATTGTCTCAATAAAATCAAAATGATCAAGGTTTTTATCAAAGATGGCATTATAGTAGTTTGAAAGTTTTTCGAACGATTTCATCCTTACAAAAANNCTTTTGCCCATTTTTAACCCTGTAGCTATCTCATCCATTGTTGTTTTTTTAAATCCGTAATGGCTGAAAATCTGACCCGCAACCAGAATTATTTTTCTTCTAAACTCCTCTTTATTAATCATATAACCAACATGATTTGAATAAACATATTCTATTCACAAATATAATACAATAATAAAAAATATCAATGCCTTCGAATGAATTGGTCGATAATTCGAAACAGGGCACCCCCCTACCCCCCTGAAGGGGGGTTTGTACTTTGCTCGCAAGGAAAATTCCACTAAAGTCCACAGAATTATTCCCCCTTCAGGGGGATGGTCGCGAAGCGACCAGGGGGTGTACCTAACAAATCCGCAATCAACAATCAAAAATCCGAAATCGAAATAATACTTTAATATTTCGTAATTTTGAACATTAATTTG
>PMIL01000137.1 GCA_003157075.1 Bacteroidales bacterium
CAGAGGGCACAGAGAAAAATCTTATCTTTATAATAAAAATGGCGAAAGAAACAGAACGGAAATTTCTTGTGAAAAGTGAGTTCAGACATCTGGCAGTCAGAGAGATTAAAATCATTCAGGCTTATCTTTCCATTGACCCTCAGAAAACTATAAGAATAAGGATTGCTGATAAAAAAGCGTTTCTGACAGTTAAATCCAGACCACAGAAAAATTCAATAACCAGGAACGAATGGGAGGTGGAGATCCCTGTAAATGATGCGCAGGAGATGATGAGTATATGTCTCCCCGGAAGGATAGCTAAAACACGGTATCTGGTGCCATCAGGAAAACATAATTTTGAAATTGACGTTTTTCATGAAAAAAATGAAGGTCTCATTATTGCTGAAATAGAGTTGAACAAAGAAGATGAGAGATTTGATAAGCCTGACTGGCTTGGAGATGAAGTTACGGGACTGCCTCAGTATTATAATGCTAATCTGATAAAATAGGAAAATTCAGATAAACTGGATTTCTGATTCTGATTTCTGATCCCTGATCCTTGATAAGAATCAGCAAAGTATAAATAGATTTTCAGAGGATTTTTATTTCTTGAAAACAAAATAAACTGCAAGTACAAGGAATATAAATCCAATCAGATGGTTTGTCCGGAATTGTTCAGTTTTAAAAGCAATCAGAGTAAATCCGGTAAACACAAGTATTGATATTACTTCCTGAATAACTTTTAACTCGATAAGGGAAAATGGACCACCGTTATCTTTGAACCCAATTCTGTTTGCCGGTACCTGAAGAGAGTACTCAAAAAAAGCAATTCCCCAACTGATCAATATAACAGCAAGAAGGCTCAGTGCAGCGAATCTGCTCATTGTCCTTAGCTTAAGATGTCCATACCAGGCAACTGTCATGAAAGCATTGGACATTGTAAGAAGCAGCACTGTATATAATCCTTTCATAATGTGACTGAATGGATTTGTATAATAAAATTGCTAATTCAAATCATTGATGATCCGTTGCAGAACCTCTGTAAATGCATATCCTCCTTCACGGGTAGCAGCCACAAATCCTCCATCGGGTGAGATACATGGATTTCCATTTATTTCAATCACGAACACATTGCCATCACCGTTTGTCCTGACGTCAACTCTTGCATATCCCTTCAGGTTAAACAGATTCCAGCAGGATATTGCAGCATCCTTGAGATTTGCCAGTAATTTATCGCTAAGCTGGCTTCCGGGAAATTCTCTTACTGTATTTATGTATTCGAAACTTTCCATTTCCCATTTTGCCTTAAAATCAATGATCCTTGGTCTGTCGTCACCATAGTTAACGAAGACTATTTCAGCAGGAGGCAGCACTTCAGGTCCATCTTTCCCGGCTAATACACTAATGTTAAATTCCCTTCCATCAATAAAATCTTCAATGAACCAGTGAGCATCATCAAGTCCTTTAAATCTTTTCTCAAATCCGGGTTTGCATTCGAATACTGATTTATCAGTTATGCCAAGCGAACCATCTTCCCATATAGGTTTGATGATATATTTTTTGCCCGGTTTAAGGAGATTAATCTGGGATGGAAGATAGGATTCAGGATTGCTGATACCTGCAGTCTTCATCATTTTGCTGCAGATAGTCTTATTGGTTGTGAGAAATATTGCTTCGAATGATATTCCGGAGTAAGGGATGGAGTGCAAACTGAGTAGCGCCGGAACAAAGTAGATCAGTTCTCCTTTATTATTAATCGATTCAACAAGGTTAAAGACAAAATCAGGTTTTTCCTTTAAAAGCTCTTCAACCTCCGACATGAATTTGTCCGTTATACCCTTTCTGTAAACCGATATTCCAAGATCAATAAGGTGTTTTTCAATATGAGAAACCTGATCCAGTACGTCGAGTTCATCAGCCAGAGCACCTTCACGTGGTTCATTATATATAATACAGCATCTCCTCATATTTCTTCCCTTCCTAAAAACAACAACAACATTGGCTGTTAACTTTTGATCCTTTTGATAGCCGACTTCATTATCATCTCCATTAATGCCTGATACTCAATACCATACATTCGTGATAACATTGGTAAGTCCGAGTGAACAGGATTTAACCCGGCTAAAGGATTTGCTTCAATGAAACATATCTTACCGTTTCTATCGGCTTTTAAATCGATCCTGCCGGCATCAACAGCGTCCAGGGCTTTCCAGGCTCGGAGAGCGACGTATTTGCATTCGTCGATGATATCAAGATCGAGTGGCTTATATGTACAATAATTCTGATAATTTTCCTTTACTTCAACTGAATATGGAAGATTGTTGATAGTCATAACTTCCATACCCCCGATTGCAAAAGCTTCATCACCATATCCGACTACCCCTACTGTATATTCCCTGCCAGGTAGATATTCTTCGACAAGTGCAGGCTGGCGGAATTCGGTAAGTATCCATTTTGCCATCTTAAACAGTTCAGCGGAGCTGGTAACGAGGCTTTTATCAGTAATTCCTTTTCCGGTGCCTTCAGAGACAGGTTTAACAAAAAGAGGAAAGCTGAGATTACAATTATCCAGATCTTTTAATTCAGTAATGAGGCATCCCGGACTAACGGGAACCCCTGAAGCTGCTACCACCAATTTTGCAAGGTGCTTATTCAGCGACAGTCCCATAATTACCGGACCACTGAAGACATATGGAATTTTATATTGGTCCAATATAGCAGGAACTACTGACTCCCTTCCGTCGCCGTATAATCCTTCAGCTATATTAAAAACAATATCCCATTTTTTGCCGGCAGCTAAAGCCTCAATCAACTGAAATGCATTGCCAACAGGTTCAGTTTCATGACCCATAAGTTTCAATGAGTTTTCCAGCGCATCTACTGTTTCCTGCTTGTCAAATTCGGCAGTTTCATCCATGGAATATCCACGATCAATGTACCATGACCGCAGATCGTACGTTAAACCAACTTTCATCTATAAGCCCTATTTTTCAGGATATTCACATAATATACCTTTGTAATTACGCATAATTATCCGGTCCTCATTATGTTCTACAACATAGTTTGGAAGTAAAGGAATTTTTCCTCCGCCACCGGGAGCGTCAACGACAAAGGTTGGCACAGCATAACCACTTGTGAAACCTCTCAATCCTTTTATTATCTCAAGGCCTTTTTTCACTGTAGTTCTGAAATGACCTGATCCGGGAATTAAGTCACATTGATAAAGATAATATGGTCTGACCCTTATTTTTAACAATTTGTGCATCAGTTCTTTCATTGTAGGTACATTATCATTTATACCTTTAAGAAGAACTGTCTGGCTGCCCAAAGGGAAGCCACCATCTGCCAGTTTATTACAGGCTTTTGCACATTCATCAGTAATTTCATCGGGATGTGAAAAATGCAGACTTATGAAAAGCGGGTGATGCTTCCTGAGAACACTTATCAGATTATCAGTAATTCGTTGTGGAAGTACCACAGGAACCCTTGTTCCGATACGTATTATTTCGACATGTTCAATACTCCTGATATTCGAGAGTATATAATCGAGTGTCTCATCGTTCAGAGTCAGCGGATCTCCGCCGCTTATAAGGACGTCCCGCACTTCTTTATGAGTTGCAATATAATTAAAGGCCTTTTCAAAGTCCTGTCTTCCAAGTTTATCAAGTCTCCCAACCGAATGGGAACGAGTACAGTATCTGCAATAATTTGAACATACCTGTGTAACCGTAAATAAAACCCTGTCGGGGTATCTGTGAACAATTCCTTTAACAGGAGAAAAAGATTTTTCGTGCAGAGGATCAGACTGTTCACTACTTGTTTCCAATAATTCTTCAACAACCGGAACCACATTACGGCGTAAAGGATTCGAGGGTTTACTGTTGTAGATAAGGGAAGCAAAATAGGGGGTAATCCTGAGCGGCAAACGGCCTTTTAGATTATTAATCGCCATAATCTCCTTTTCGGATAAT
>PMIL01000216.1 GCA_003157075.1 Bacteroidales bacterium
AGATATTATCTCATGGGAATTAACCGACCAGTGGAAAACATTGTCCGATGCTTTGGAGACACCAATGATCACAGGTGAAGATATCTTTCTGCTCAAAAACTTCAAACCTCTGATAGACCTACATGCCGTTGATATTATTCACCCTGATCTCGCTACTTCAGGAGGACTTTTAGAAACAAAAAGAATTGGTGACTATGCCGAAGAACATGGTGTTGCAATGGCCATGCACCAGGCAGGTACTCCTGTTTCCTTTATGGCTAACGTACATTGTGCTGCAGCTACCCAGAATGTTCTGGCACTTGAACATCATTCAGTTGATCTGACCTGGTGGGAAAGTCTTGTAAAGACAACTGATGGNNTGCATCCTAATGATAAAAGCTTTTTTGCACCGACACCCGACTGGGATCAGAGACGTTCACACGACAGAATCTGGAGCTAAAGAACGAAATTCGTTTAGGCTCGCAGAAATCGTAATTAAATTTCTTAAGAAACAATTACTATGAAAAGTATAATACAACAGATAACTGAGCAATATAGACTTAGTGAGAATGAGGAAGCAGCAGCAGTCAAGGCAGAAATCAATGATCCTAAAACAGGGAACAGCAGAAGAAACTTTCTTAAAAAGACTGCAATGGGAGGAATTGCCCTTGGCGGACTGATGTCAATGTCATTTGAAGATACAATAGCTCAGACTACCTCAAACGTAAGTCGTTCATCAAGTCCTTCTGATCTTAAAATTACTGATTTGCGTGTTGCTGTTATGGGCAACGTGGGCCGTACTGCTCTTATCAGAATAGATACAAACCAGGGTATTTCTGGTATTGGAGAGGTGAGAGACGGAGCTGATGAGAGATATGCGTTGATGCTAAAGAGCCGAATACTCGGGCTTAATCCATGTAATGTGGAAATGCTTTTTAAGATCATCCGGCAGTTTGGGTACCATGGCCGCCAGGGCGGAGGAGTATGCGCTGTTGAGATGGCACTCTGGGATCTATGTGGTAAAGCTTATGGCGTTCCTGCATGGCAGCTGCTTGGAGGAAGATACCGCGATAAAATCAGGCTATATGCAGATACTCCCGGAGCAAGGGATCCTCAGGCTTTTGCCCTGACTATGAAGAAGAGGGTTGAGGAACAGGGATTTACATGGCTCAAAATGGATCTTGGAATTCATGTTGTTGCAAATATCCCCGATTCTCTTGTTAATACCAAAATCTGGGATGGAGCTACCGGCCAGTATGATCTTAAGGAATATATGGGTTATGGTAATACTCTTCACCCTTTCACCCAGGTTCAGATCACAGAAAAAGGATTAGCAGGACTGGCAGAATATGTTGAAGATGTACGTAATGCAGTTGGCTATGAGATGCCACTCTGTGCTGACCATTTTGGTCATTTTGACGTAAACAATGCTATTCGTTTTGGTAAAGCTATGGAGAAATACAGGCTTGCATGGCTTGAAGATATGGTCCCGTGGTTCTATACTGATCAGAACAAGACACTTTCCGACGCTCTGGAGACGCCTATCGCAACCGGTGAGGATATTTATTGTCTGAAGGGTGGATTTAAACCTTTGCTTGACGCAAGGGCAGTAGATGTTATTCAGCCCGATCTAGGGACTTCCGGCGGCCTTCTCGAGACCAAAAGAATTGGTGATTATGCTGAAGAAAGCGGTGTTGCAATGGCAATGCATATGGCAGGTTCTCCTGTCTGCTTTATGGCAAATGTTCATTGTGCTGCAGCTACACAGAATTTCCTTGCCCTCGAACATCATAGCGTGGATAATCCCTGGTGGGGAAACCTTGTTAAAATGGTCGGCACTAAACCAATGATTACCAAAGGTTTTGCCAATGTTCCTCTGGATGCACCCGGATTGGGAATTGAATTGAACGAGGATGAAATCAGGAAACATATGAATCCCAAGTCAAATAAATATTTTGACCCTACACCGGAGTGGGATGAGAAACGTTCCCATGACAGGCTTTGGAGTTAGTTTCTTAGTTGTTAATAGGGAAAAACTACTGTTAAGCAATTAACAGTAGTTTTTGTTTTATAGGCTACTTAACCATGAAAGGCAGGTTAGCAGTTGAGAAATGGCCTTTACTATCGAGAACATAAACGAAAAGACGGTACGGGCCTTTTTCTGTAGGTGAGACAAAGCTAACAGTGGATCTTTCTTCATTTATCAAACCCGATAGTGGCCGGGGAACTTTTTCTCCCTGCCCTGCATAGGATGCATAAACAGCTTCACGTCTTATCTCCCATTTGTACGTAAGTGAGTCCTTGTCAGCATCAGAAGCTGTAACCCTGGCTGAATATTTTGAACCGGAATTGAGGAAAATATCATTGTATCTGACGAATTTTTCAATGTTCAGAGAATCAACAATGGGTGCAACATTCGCACTCTTCTCCCCTGTCCATAACCGGTGCATCAACCCTATCAGAGGAGATTCCAGTCCGTCAATATTGAACATACAGAACCAGGTGTGGGTTGTCTCCTGTTTGAACCCCGACCAGTAAAAAACATAGGAACCAAGACATTGACCACTGACATTGTCAATAGCTGCTTTGTATTTTTGCTCGTAACAGTTGTATTTTTCACGACCGGTTTGCTCATAAGGAGCCTTCCATAATGTCTTTTTTACCTCCCAATAACCATCGGGACCCCATTCAGTTATAATATAAGGTTTGGTCCATCCATACTTTTTTAATGTTTCCGGCAAAGTATAAATATCTCCGTAAGAGTTGATACCAAGCAGATCAATATCGGGACATCTCTTAACTATATCAGCCACTTTTTCCATCATGCTCGTACCGATTACGGTCATTACCGGATGATCAGGATCAACAGATTTTATAGCTTTTGCAGCTTCGTTAACAGCATCCCATACTTTAAGATTGTATGGAAGTGTGCCAGGAATATAATCAAGTTCATTGCCAATAGCCCACATCAGAACCGCAGGATGGTTTTTGGTGTTTCTAACTATTCCGGCAATTTTTTCTGTCTGCCTGTGTATTGCTGCAGTGTCGTCATAGTTCATTCCATATCGTTCGGCATCTGCCGGCAGGTTCACCAAAACACTCAGCCCCAGCTTCAGGGCCATATCTAATCCCTGTTTGTCTGAACCCATTCTGATGGAATTACCACCATATTGTTTTACTTTGCCCAGAAAGGTTTGCCCTACCACTCCTTTGATAAAATAAGACTGGTTTTTTACCAGAAGCTGCCACTTTCCTATATCATTGACGATCTGCACCTTTTGCCCTCTGACATATCCTGTAGTAAGGAATAAAAATAGAATTACAGTTTTAATTAAGGGTAGTTTTATGATTTCTTTCATAGTTACTCAGATTAAAAATTGAGTTCCTCGGTGCGCTTCGTCGGTTCTTTGTTCCCCTTGGGGTCGGGGTAAACAAAGAACCGACAATATATAATACTTTAATAAACAGTTTATTTGCTATTTCACACGTTCCTTTGTAACCAGGGGATTCTTTCCGGTCGAGGTACAATCAGATATCACAAGATGGCTTCCATCAACTGCTTTAATTGACGACAGACCTAGGGTTTCAAAAGCTGCGGAGCCATCAAACCTGTTAATTGAAACATCGGTAAAATTCCTTATTTCAATCCCGTTTGTGAAGAATTCTGCTTGTCTGCCATCCCAGTTCAACTCCATGCCGGAGATTGAAAGCTTATTTACATACTGGGCATACAACCCGGGGATATCATGTTTGAATACTGCACATTCATTGGCAAAAACAGGTCTCAGATCGAAATTACCACCATATGAGGTGGTGTATTTTCCTGAATGGATAGTCAGCTGAATTTTATCAAAATGTATGTTATCAATCTGACTTTCTTTTGTCCCGTATATAAGGATTCCCGTTTCACTTTTGGCCATAATATTATAAAACCGGATATTGTTGATTTTTCCAACCACCCCGTTTGGAGAATCTTTTATCGATGAAATGTGAACAGGTTCTCCTTTACCCCACCAGTGACCCGAATGCAGCCTGTTATTAATGATTATATTAGTGAACAAAACATTCTCAATTGAGCTATTATCCCGTGCAAAGATTCCTATTCCCCGGTTTGAATCATACATTACAAGATTACTGAATATTACATTCCTGATCGGATGGTGTCCGTAACCAACTCTTATGCAGGCTGATCTGGAGGAAAGAACACAATTATCAACGGTAATATTTTCTGCATACCCGGTTTTATTTCCTGAAGAAGGAACCTTCCAGGCAGGATCGGTTGGCGACGGTTGGTCGCTGAATCCTGTAACAATAATAGCATCATCACCGGCAATAACATTGCAGTCTGATATTCGCACATTTCGCGAATTTGTACAATGGATTCCATCGTTGTTTGGTATCAACGGATTGTTGAGAATTGAGATTCCATGAACATTTACGTCGTCGCAATCACCTATCTTGACTGTCCATTCAGGAGAATCACGCAGAACAACATCTTCGATATGGATATTCTCACAACGTTCAATAATTATCATCAACCCCGGCCGGAAATTATAGGATACAGGCCCATCTTCGATAACGCTTCCCTGTTTCATGAAATCCTCGCCCTGTCTTGTGAATTTCCTGTCGTAATCTCTTCCCAGTTGTGGTTTATCAATGCCATTCATAAAATAAGTACCATTACCATTTATCTCGCCGTTTCCGGTTATAGAGACGTTGTGTGCATCACCTGAATAAATCAATCCATACCGGCTGTATCCCTCATTGAAATACACTTTTTTCAAAAGCAGGTAGTCAGCAGTATCTTTGCTCCCTGAAAGTATAGCCCCGGGATCGAGATGAAGATTAACATTGGAAAGTAAAAGGATAGTTCCGCTGACAAAGGTTCCGGAAGGGATAAGAACCATGCCGCCACCATTCCCGCTGCATTGTCTGATAGTATTATTGATTGCCGAGGTGTTGATTGTTTTTCCATCACCCTTTGCGCCATAATCCTTTATGTTATAGACTGAATTTCCGGAATGGCATCCGACAACAAAAGACACAATCTGAATGCAGATTATCAGTATAAAAACTTTTTTCATTTTAAATTTATTTCGAATTGAAACCACCTATTTTACTATAAAATGGTAAGTACCTGAACCAACTGAAAATACACCTCGCTTGTCGTCTGGCTCCAACATCTTTACACGCTTATGAGCCGGCACTTTATCCATTAATACTTTATTCTGACAACATGAACCTTATTAAGTGGCAAGGTAAAATCTGTATACAAAGACTTTTCGATGGTTGACATTCTGAATTCAACAGGTTTTTCGTCACATGTCACAGAATTAACTATTTTGATATTTTCAGGCATAAGAATATGCCCTTTTAACTCATTACCGCTACCTGTCAGTAGTATTCTTATCTCCCGGGCTTTTCTGTCGTTTTTGTATTTGTAGCTCAGATATCCGCCTGAGGCAGCCAGCTCGATGCTCACTTCTGCCGAATCAGTTGAGGAGGAACTCCATCTTGGTGATAATCCTGCTTTGTCGAATGCTAGGCCAAGATTATTTACTCCAGCCAGACCTTCAACAAGTGCAGCCATTCCCGTTGCAGCAGCCCAGTTATCAGGTCCTCCGAAAGATTCGAGTTTTGGTCTGATATAATATGGCCTGTCGGCAAGGGTTATACCGATTATAGCATAAATTCCGCCTTCTATTGGAGCATGAAAGATCAGTTTTTCAATTTTCTTTTCAGGGTTTGGGCTATCAATGGCAGCCCAGCAGACTCCGACTTTTGTGCTTACGGGATTGGGACCTGACCAGGCAACTCCGGCTCTTTCATTCTCAAGACTTGGGAACCACCAGTTTGTTACATCTTTGAATTTCACAATATTTCTGGATATTTCTGTGCCGTCTGTGTACCTGAAGGTTATTGCACCCGCGAAGCTGCTCGGAATATTATCAGAAGAGGAATGAAGAAGATAAACTACTGGTGTAGTCTCATTTACAGTCACTTCTACTGACCTGGGATACCCCGGATTATAAGATAAACCTATAACTGATCTGCGATTATTCTTTACAGGATCTATAATTTTAAATTTTATATTATTGAATACCTGATCTCCTGTCGGGAGACCCCGCATGTCATTACCGGGCCTGTTTGCACCCATCCATGCGAAAACATCTTTTCCGCCGGTTTCCCGGAGATCCATATTAGTCTTTTCTGAAATATCAATAGTTTTAAATTCCGGAGGTGGCGGAGGAGACGGAATTGCTCCCGTATAAGCGAACCACAACCTGTTTTGACCTCTTTTTATCAGATCTAATGTACGAACAAGTATGTCAGAAGCATAATCTTCATATCCGTTTTCATAAGCGCCTTTTGCGAGTTCACCCAGGGCATGACCTGCCACACCTCCATTCATATACTGCCATTTTTCATCATGAAGTCCAAAACCTTTTTCAAAGGGCGGATAAATTGCATACCATTCACCGGGAGATCCTTGCGGAAGCCTCTTCCTGAGATCCAGATAAGTATTTATTATTGCCACATTTATCTCATGTGAAAGGCCTCTGTTTATTGAGTACATGTTTCCCTGGGCGATTTGAGACTTTTCATCCACTCCCAGGTTTCTTTTTACGGAAGGATCTTCATCAATAAAATGAGTAAAGTACTTCCCGTTCCAGGAAAGAGCAATCAGGTTGCTGATAATTTCCTTACCCCTTTGCAGATACTTTCCGGCATTTTCTTTCTGTCCGGCATATTCCAACATCTCAGCAAGCTGATTGCACGCTTCGAAATATCCAGTATTATCACCGAAAAAGATTCCGAATTTGGTTTTTCCGGGAATAACCACCATTGTCGGACTCAAAGGCGCCGCAGGAGTATATTCATCATCAACCTGGAAATCCCATGAATCAATACAGTAGGGTCGTTTAAGAAGATGAAATCTTTTTGACCATTTTAAAGTATCGGTAACACAAAAATCCAGCGCTCTCATTGCACAATCAAGGTTCATTTTCATCCATTCACTGTCTCCGCTGGCTTTCCAATGCTGGTACATCATATTTACATAGTTGTACTCTACATGGTTTTCAGCGGGCTGGCGAACAAACCATGCACCGTTACCACGATTGAAATAACCCAGGTAGCTGTACGCGGTTTCATAATAATTAAAATCCTGCTTATCAGGCTGGACAAAACTCCAGATCATACCATCTGATTTCTGGTTTTCCCGTAACAGGTCTGTAAGGTCGCGACTATAAGGGCTGAAATACTTCATTCCCTTCATCGTGTTATTATTATCCAGCACCCAGTTTACAAAGTACCTGTAAGTCTTTCCTTTCCAGTTCAGTTCTTCATATCCGGTTGGTGAATAAACCAGCATACCGTTATATAAAAGTTTAAAGAGCTCAGTGAAATTCCCGCCGTCGGAAATATTGGTTTTTGCTTCGACATTGAATTTCACCTCTGAGACAAGTTTGTTTTTCTTATCTAAAAGTTTTGCAGAATGGAGACCCTGTGTTCCCCCGGCAAGAAATGCTATAGCTGAGGACACAGAGGATCTGAAGTATTCGCGTCCCTTTGCATCGCATACAGAAATGACTCCGGGTGTTTTACAGGCAAGAACCACCTCTTCAAGCGGCTGAAATACTGCGGATTTTCTGAGTACTTCAAGCTGATGCACCGATTGTCCAAAGGAGAGTTGTGACATGAGAAGCAGGAAGCATAACACTGATGCTATACTTGCCGGAATTCTTCCTGAAAGCCGGCTTCTAATATCTGATCTGAACATTTTGATGAGTTTAAGCCAGATAAATTATTTCAGATAATTACTTATAAATAATTCCCTGGGCTTATATACCGTCTCTTCCCATGTTTTAGCCAGGACTCCACCGGGTTGATGATGAGGCCGATAGGGAACCGGATAGATTATTTTCTGACCGTTGGCCTGGTTAACTGCAGCATAAACTGAAGTGGCAGGACATGTCATGTCAATCAATCCTATTTCCGTATAGATAATTGCTTTTGAACCTTTAAGAATATTTGCAGCATCAAAATAAGGAAGAGCTTTTAACATTTCATTTTTTGAAGCATTTGACTCAAACGGTTGCGGCCACCCGCTCATTCTTTTGGATTGTGATCCAAACCAGTCGCACATAGCCGGAACAATTGCCACAACGGCACTAACCCTTGGGTCAAGTCCGGCTGCAATAAGCGCCTGACCTCCGCCCTGGCTTTCGCCGATAACAAGAATACGTTTCCCGTCCCATTCAGGTTGTTTTGTCAAAAAATCAATAGTCCGCAGCAAACGCAGATACATGCCTCTGAAATATACCTCATCCCTGTTTGTTAATCCCTGCAGCCAATAGCCTTTCAGCTCCCCGTTTTCGAGGTCGCCATAATAATCTTCAGGCTGATCATTTAACATCCCGTGTGCATTAAGATCAAAACAAAGGGTTCCCTTTTTCGCATATTTAAGTGCATTTCCGGGTTCAGACCGGCACCATGAACCCTTGACTCCTGCTGCATGAACAAGTAGTACAACAGGAAGAGATCCTGTTGCTGCCTTTTCAGGTCTGGCAAAATATCCATGCACCGGTTTTGGTCCAAGACAATTGATTTCGATATCATCACAGGTATAGCCCTTATCACTATCAGTTCCTAAGACTGCTGCCTTTTTTATAACCATCGGCATGGCATTTAAACTTTTTTTCAGCTTAGTCCAATAGGATTCAAAATCTCTGGGACATCTGTTTCCGGGTTTGAGTTTTTCAGGATCTACTACCATCCCTAAACTTGTATTCACGCTTTTCATCCTGGCTTCAACAATAATTGAACATGGGTCGGTAAACGAACCCTCATATACCAGAAGACTGTCCTTCCCTGAAATAATATCTTTTTGGATCAGCAGCTGATTATTATTTTTAAAAACCTTAATGTGAAGTGTATCAACATAATTATCGGTAGAAGCAGTGACAGTAATTTTCTGACCCTTGGTGTAAATCCCAGTTCTATTAGATTGATTCAGTATTATATCCTGGCTTTGAAGAGCAAGCGATAAGCAAGCAAGACTTAAAGCAAAGATTGGCAATAAAAGGTTTTTTCTCATTTCTAAAATTTTAATTGTCTGGTTCTTCCCTTTGTGTTACTTTGAGCAGTACTTTGTGTTCCCCGTCCGACTGACGTCAGCCGGGCGGACTTTGCGGAATCATTCGTTTCCAAAACGTTTCATTGCTTCAGTGAGAATAGCTTCAGTTGCAGTTGCTCCCGAACGTGTAGCTCCTGCCGCCTTCATTTTTAATAGATCATCAAGAGTGCGGACCCCGCCGGCACATTTTACCTGGACTTTCGGTCCGGAATGTTTTCTCATAAGTTCAACATCTGCCAGCGTTGCACCCTTATAGTTGAAATTTCCATCGGGTTGTTTTACAAAACCATATCCTGTTGAAGTTTTGACGAAATCAGCCCCAGCCCGGGTGCATATTTCGCAAAGATGAATCTTATCTTCAGTTCTTGTCAAATAATCGGTTTCAAAAATCACCTTGACAATCGCGTTGTGGTCATGGCATATATCTGTAACAGATTTGATTTCTTCTTCCACATAATCCCATGATCCTCCAAGAGCCTTGCCGATATTAATCACCATATCGACTTCTTTAGCACCATCATGGCATGCCTGTTCAGCTTCAAACATTTTAACTCTTGTAGAACTGTTCCCATGTGGGAAACCGATTACACATCCTACTGCAACCGAACTGCCTTTCAGTTTGCTGACAGCCAATTTAACGGCATAAGGTTTAACACAAACCGAAGCAACGTCATACTTTAAAGCTATTTCACTCTGTTTTTCCAGATCCTGATCAGTATGCGTAGGCTGAAGGATTGAATGATCGATCATTTTTGCAAGTTCTCTAACTAATGTCATTTTCTTTGATTTTTTTACAAATTACTCTTACTATTCCATTCTGTTCCATTGTAAAGTAATCACATTTTGCAATTGATTCATACAATATTATAAAATAAACTTATATGTAAATCGGATATATTTATATTTGGTTTTTAATTAAGAAGGAACATAAATATAAATCAGAAAAAATTCAGGAAATGACCGCGATAAGTTTAAGTGAAAGATTCCTCAGTGAACATAAGATGAGGGCCATAGATATCGATATTCAAAATATTATCGATCTGTTTACTCTGGATATGCTTAATGGGCTGGCTGGGAAAGAGAGCACTCTGCGCATGATCCCAACATATATCGAAGCTGACAATCAATTTCTTACAGGAGTTCCTGTTCTAGCTGTCGATGCTGGCGGAACCAATTTCAGATCTGCACTTGTCGAGTTTAATTCTCAGGGAAAACTTGAAATTACCAAACTTATAAATTCAAAGATGCCCGGTCTTGAAGGAGAAATAACAAAGGATGAATTCTTTAAAATCATTGCCGGCTATGTAAAATCTAATGCAGAGCTTGCTGACAGGATAGGATTCTGTTTTTCTTATCCGACCGAAATATTGCCTGATAAAGATGGCCGGTTGCTGCAATTCTGTAAAGAAGTACAGGCTCCTGAAGTAGTCGGAACTCTTATTGGCAAGAACCTGCTTGAATCACTGGGAATGGAAGAAAAACAAATCGTTTTATTAAATGATACCGTAGCCACCCTCCTTGCCGGTAAATCGGCTTCATTTGGCCGTGTATATGATTCATATATTGGCTTTATCCTTGGTACAGGAACAAATACCTGTTATATAGAAAGTAACAGGAATATCAGTAAAGTTAAAAACCTTGACCCTGCAAAAAGCCAGATCATTAATATTGAATCAGGAAATTTCAGAAAAGTTCCACAGACTGATCTTGATATTTTATTTGACAATACTACAGTAAATCCGGGTGATTATAAATTTGAAAAAATGTTTGCAGGCGGTTATTTCGGAGGGCTCTGCCTGTCAACCTTAAAATCGGCAGCTAAAGAAGGAGTTTTCACTTCAGGCACGTCGTCGAAGATTTTAGAATTAGATGATTTATCATCAGAGGATCTGAATAATTTTGTTCTAAAACCTGTATCCGGCCGTGGACCTCTGATTTCTTGCATAATGGATAAGGCAGATGAATTAAGCTGCATTGAAATTATAGAATGCCTAATAGATCGCGCGGCAAAACTGGTTGCAGCTAACATGGCTGCAGTTATATTGAAAACCGGAAAAGGCCAATCAGCTGAAAGGCCAATTTTGATTACAATCGAGGGAACAACTTTTTATAAATTGTACAAACTCAGATCATTTTTTGAGAAATACCTTGGCGAGTACCTTTCAGGCAACGGACAGAGGTATTATGAGTTTACAGAGGTTAAGCAGTCGAGTCTTGTCGGAGCTGCGCTTGCAGCATTGATTAATTAAGATTTCTGGCCTGCTTTAACAGTTTCCATATCATTTTCAAGAGTCTATCCATTAATTGCCCTCCTGTTGGCATAGGCTGTTTAAGTCTTAAAAATATTTAAAAACATGGACAGATCATAAATAAAATTAGGCTTTCAGCGAGCCAAGAATTATATTTGTGTGAAACCACAACCAGTCTTACTAACCTCAACTCAATGAAAAACATCAACCGTTATAAATTAGCAATGGGTTTGGCCATTGCATTATTGATAATAGCACTTGTCCTTATTTTAACAGGAAATACATCCATTGCAGGACCATTCCTTATTTTATTATTCATATCACTCTCTTTCGGAGTAAAGGGTTACCAGGCTGTTAAGGGTTTATCCTTTACAATGTGGATGTTCACAGCAGTCACCGCATCAATGTTCTATCCTGAGTTCTTTGTTTCAATGGGAGGTTTTAAGACTAAAACACTAATCGTACCCCTTCTGCAAATAATTATGTTCGGTATGGGATCGCAAATGAGCCTGAATGACTTTACCGGGGTTATAAAAATGCCAAAAGGTGTAGTGATAGGAGTCGGTGCCCACTATTTATTTATGCCTTTTATGGCTTTTGTCATTACCAGAGTTTTTAACTTTCCTCCGGAAATATCAGCTGGTATTATACTTATCGGTTGCGTTCCAAGCGGATTAGCTTCTAATGTGATGTCTCTACTGGCCAATGCCAATCTTGCTCTTGCCGTAACAATTGGTGCCATTACAACAATTATCTCCCCTTTTGTTACTCCTTTTCTGATGAAAGTTATCGGCGGGCAATATGTGTCCGTAGATATCTGGAAAATGATGCTGGATATTATAAATATGATGATCTTTCCAATTATAGCCGGTTTTATCTTCAACCTGATCAATGCCGGAAAAGAGAACTCAAAGTCAAAAACCATCGAGCTTGCCTCGTATCTGATCATCATACTCATTGCGAATTTAATTTACGTGAAGGTTAATCAGACTAATTTTACGGGATATCTTATTGCTACTGCAAAATCGGTTGGCTTATTCTATCTTCTGCCAATTATTGCAGCAATGCTATTTCGTTATTTCCTAAAAGGAGATAAGGTACTGATGAAAAAAATTCTTTCACTTACCTCCATGGTTGGAATAGCCATAATTGTTACTGTTATTACTGCTGCAGGACGAGATAGTCTGCTTAAAGTAGGAGCTTTGCTGTTACTTATGTCCGTTTTTCACAATATAGCAGGGTATTTCCTGGGATACAGTGTTGCATGGATGTTTAAAATGCCTGAGCAGGATCGCCGCACTATCGCTTTTGAAACCGGAATGCCAAATGCCGGTTTAGCATCAGGCTTAGCTCTTGCCATGGGGAATATTGCTACTATAGGTCTGGCTCCTGCCATCTATGGTCCATTAATGAATGTAACCGGATCAACACTGGCTAGCTGGTGGCGCACAAAACCAACCAAGAGTGACCATGAATTGGTTCATATAATTGAACCAGCCAGAAGTTAGTATTCTTTCATTGTCAAAATTAATTTGTAATATTTTTAATGTATGAATAATAGAATTGTAACCTTTGGTGAAATAATGTTAAGACTGGCAACACCGGGGTTTGAACGTTTCAGTCAGACACGCCAGTACAATGCAACATTTGGAGGAGGCGAAGCTAATGTTGCTGTTTCTCTTGCCAACTTCGGACTTAAAGTTGATTATGTAACACGGCTTCCAAAAAATGATATAGCAGAGGCATGCCTGATGGATCTGCGCAGATATAATGTGGGCATAGATAAAATTATTTATGGAGGAGACAGGGTTGGAATCTATTTTCTTGAAAATGGTGCCGTTGCACGACCAAGCAAGGTCATTTACGATCGTGCAAATTCAGCTATTGCAGAGATTAAACCGGGTATGGTCAACTGGGATTCGGTCTTTGAAGGAGTAACATGGTTTCACTGGACAGGAATTACTCCTGCAATATCAGAAGGAGCTGCTCTTGTCTGCAAAGAAGCGATTGAAGCCGCCAACAAAAAAGGAATAACAGTCTCAACTGATCTTAATTTCAGGAAAAACCTCTGGAAATGGGGTAAAAAAGCTTCTGAAGTTATGCCCGATTTGGTATCCGGTTGCGACATTATCCTTGGTAATGAAGAGGATGCCGAAAAAGTATTCGGTATACAGCCGGCTGGAGCAGATGTAACCGGTGGTCATGTGGAAGCTGCTGCTTATGAATCTGTTTGCCGCCAGATGATGAAAAAATTCCCGGGAGCAAAAAAGGTTATTGTCACTTTGCGCGGATCAGTTAATGCAAATCATAACACTTGGTCAGGTGTCCTTTTTGATGGCACCAAACTTTTTGAGGCACCGGTTTACAACATTACACATATTGTCGACAGAGTTGGTGGCGGGGATAGTTTCATGGGAGGACTGATCTACGGTTTGATATCATTCCCTGGTCAGGACCAGAAAGCACTTGATTTTGCTGTAGCTGCCTCATGTCTTAAACATACTATTACAGGTGATTTTAACCTTGTAACTGTAAAGGAAGTTGAAACACTCTTAGGAGGGGACGGTTCGGGACGGGTATCCAGATAGAACATTCAGGATAAACACGTGCAATTATTTTTCGAAAATCAATTAAAAATATAAAATATGGCAAGATTTACAAGAATCCAGGTTGCTACGAAAATGGCAGAAACCGGAATGGTACCCGTATTTTTCCACAAGGACATAAACGTATGCAAAGAAGTTGTGTCAGCATGTTACAAGGGAGGGGTTAAAGTATTTGAATTTACCAACAGAGGTGATTTTGCTCATGAGACATTTGCAGAACTTAATAAATGGGCAACCGTACAATGCCCTGACATGATATTGGGAACAGGTTCAGTATTGGATGCACCTACTGCTGCTCTTTATATCCAGCTGGGGTCAAATTTCATCGTATCCCCAATACTTAATGAAGATATAGCATCGGTTGTTAACAGGAGAAAAATTCTCTGGTCGCCCGGGTGCGGATCAGTTTCGGAAATATCAAAAGCTGAGTCACTTGGAGTTGAGATTGTAAAGATTTTTCCTGGATCCCAGGTTGGAGGTCCAAAGTTTGTTGCAGCTGTTAAGGGACCGATGCCATGGACAAGCATTATGCCCACAGGAGGAGTTGATCCTTCGGAAGCTAATCTCACTGAGTGGTTTAAAGCCGGAGTTACCTGTGTTGGTATGGGCTCACAGCTTATCTCATCAGAACTTATAAAAGCCAAAGACTATATTAAACTGGAAGAGAATGTCAGGCTAGCAATGAGTATTATTCAAAAACTCAGACAACTTTATCCTGTGAAGGTTTAACTAATAAAAAAGAAGAACATGATATCCGATACAATTAAGAACAAAAATTTATATGGAGGAATTTCTTCCAGAATTAAGNNGGGAAAATGGGAATGTCATCGTAAGTATATCGATATTCAGTATATCGTCGAAGGTATTGAGCAGATAGGATTCTGCAATATTTCAAGTATGAAGATTACAACAGAGTACAATCCCGAAAAAGACGTAGCATTTTTAAGCGGGGATGGAGATGTAGTCACTTTAAACAAAGGTTCGTATGGAATTTTCTTCCCGGAAGATGCCCATCAGCCTAAACTGGCTCCTGAAAATAAACCAGGACCAGTGAAAAAAGTAGTTGTAAAAATTAAAGTGGATTAAATTAGTTTTAACTTTCCATCACCCAAAATAACTATTTTATTATGCCTGGAATAATTGTAATAGGAAGTTCAAATACGGATATGGTGATTAAAACCCAAAAGCTCCCGGCACCCGGAGAAACAATACTGGGAGGAACTTTTCTTATGAATCCGGGTGGAAAGGGTGCCAATCAGGCAGTGGCTGCAGCCCGGCTTGGAGGGAAGGTCACCTTCATCACTAAAAGAGGAAATGACTTATTTGGAAATCAGGCTGTCGGTTTGCTAATGCGGGAAGGAATCGACACACAATATATTATTAAAGATCCTGATCTTCCTTCGGGCGTTGCTTTAATTACCGTCGATTCAGCCGGGGAGAATATTATTGTTGTCGCTCCCGGATCAAACGGGAACCTGTTGCAGGAAGATATTCCATCTTCAATTTTGGGATCCGGCAATTTTGACATTTTGCTTCTTCAGCTGGAGATACCAATAAGTACTGTTGAGTATGCTGCAGTTACTGCAATGAAGAACAATACAAAAGTAATCCTTAATCCGGCTCCGGCCTGCCAGTTATCCGATAATCTGCTAAAGCATACATGGCTCATAACTCCAAACGAGACTGAAGCAGAGATTATTTCAGGGGTAAAGATCACAGATATCCCGTCAGCGGAAAGAGCTGCTGTAATCATAAGGAAACGAGGTGTAAAAAATGTTATAATTACACTAGGGGAAACCGGAGCATATGTCAAGTCAGAAGAATATACCGGATTAATACCCGGGATAAAGGTTATACCAGTTGATACCACTGCTGCCGGCGATGTATTTAATGGTGCCATAGCTGTTGCAATTTCTGAAGGAAGGGGGTTACAGGAAGCTGTTATTTTTGCAAACAAAGCCGCTTCAATTTCAGTGACAAGAATGGGAGCCCAGGCTTCTGTGCCATATAGAAATGAGTTAAACCCGTAAAAAGTTCAAATATTTACGCCATTCACCCCCTTTCATTTTCCCCCAAGGGGGAAAGGTTTTGAAACTCCTTCCCCCGTGGGGGAAGGTTGGGAAGGGGGTTATTGACAACAAGAGTGAGCTATAAAATTAATTTAAAACAGTATTTAATCACCTGCATATGAAACAGTTCCTTTCCTCAGCAATAATTTGTCTCTTACTTTTATATAGTTGTTCAAATCAATCTTTGAAAAAAGAGATCAAACCGGTAAAGATCATCTTCGACACCGACCTGGGCCCCGATTATGATGATGTAGGAGCACTTGCGTTTCTTAATGCAATGGCAGACAGCGGTAAAGTTGAGATTCTTGCAACGGTTGCTTCAAATAAACATGAACTGGTTGCCCCTTCAATAAATGTTATAAATACCTATTTCGGAAGAAGCGAATTGCCTGTCGGAGCACCAAAAAGTGCCGGAGTTGATCTTGGGTCATCACAACATTGGGCAGATTCAATAGTTGAAAAATATCCGCATTCAATTAAGTCCACTTCGGAAGTTGCCGATGCTGTTGAGATATACAGGAAGATCCTGAATAATGAGCCTGACAATAGTGTAACTATCATTACAGTTGGCTTTCTTACGAACCTCAGTAATCTTCTCAGGTCAAAACCTGACAACTTTTCCAATCTATCAGGAAAAGATCTTGTAATCAAGAAGGTAAAAAGGTTGGTATCAATGGCCGGCAGATTCCCTGAAGGGAGGGAATTCAATATTTTTAAGGATTCAACTTCCTCAAAGTTTGTATTTGAAAACTGGCCTGGGGAAGTCATCTTTTCAGGATTTGAAATTGGTGCTCAGATACATACAGGATTAAAACTGATTAAGTCAGATCTTAAAAACAGTCCTGTGAAAGACGTGTTCAGAATAAGCATNNTGTTAAGATGAAAATGCCTGTGCCACAGATCAGTGATTTTATTGAGGCAAGAATTATGCATGTGCCCATTAAGAAAAAATAAGAAAAGTAAGAATAACGAACAACAGAATAGTGAAGTAAGAACTTCTTAATTCAAAAATCGTTTGTTCAAATGTTCTTACTTCTTTAAAGCATTAGGATAGTATAACTGAAATGTAAAAAACCTGTATATGAAAAGAACAATTATCGTTTCGACCTTAGTTGCAGTGCTAATTATTATTGCATCATGCAAAAACACACCTGATGGATTCAGAGCTATAAGACCTGAAGTTCTTAAAGACAAAATTGCCGGAGGCTGGGCCGGNNAGGGGAAGTATGTGGCAGGATGATGTTTATGTTCAGCTGACATTCCTGATGTCGATGGATAAATATGGGATTGATGCCCCTGCTAAAAAGTTCCAGGAGATGTTCGCAAAAGCCGGATATCCTTTATGGCATGCAAATATGCAGGCACGAAAAAACTATTATGACAGTATCTTTGTACCGCTCTCAGGAAGTCCTGAATATAGTCTTCATGCAGATGACATTGACTTTCAGATTGAAGCTGACTACATTGGATTTATGTGTCCCGGAATGCCAAATACAGGTTCCTCCATTGCTGAAAAGATCGGTCATATTATGAACTATGGTGACGGCGTCTATGGTGGCATTTTTGTAGGAGCACTATATTCGGAGGCATTTTTTGAGTCAGATATACCTAAGATTATTGAAAAGGCTCTGGCATCAATACCGGCAGAGAGTGACTATTCTAAAATCATAAAGGATGTAATTAAGCTGCATAAGCAATATCCTTCTGACTGGCAGGCATCCTGGAAAGAACTGGAAGCTAAATGGGGAGATGTGGATATCTGCGGGGCCGGGATACCATTTAATATAGATGCCAAGCTAAATGGTGCATATATTGTTTTAGGACTTCTGTACGGGGATGGAGATCCGAGGAAAACACTTGAGATAACAACACGCTGCGGGCAGGATTCTGATTGCAATCCTTCAAATGCCATGGCAGTTCTCGGTGTAATAAAAGGCTTCAGCGGGTTACCTTCGGATATGCAGAATGGCGTATCCGCAATGGGTGATTCAATTTTTATAAATACAACCTACTCTTTTAATTCTGCAGTTGTCAGTACTGAGAAATATGCACATGATCTGATCATGAAAGAAGGGGGTACAATAAATGGCAAAAGCATTGTAATTAAAACCCAGTTGCCGGTTGCTCCTGCTCTTGAAGTATCTTTTCCTGATGTAGTTTTTGATAAAACAATTTCAGTTTTTGATACAGCGGGATGGCATTTTAAAGGCAGCTGGAAACCATATCAAATCATCTCAGAAAGCGATAAGAAGTTAGTAAAACAGTCTATGTACGCTGAAAAGAATGGTGATGAGCTTGTTTTTGATTTTACCGGGACAGGAATCTCATTTGAAGGCAACTGGTATAAAGATGGAGGGAAAGCCGATATTTATGTCGACGGGAAACTTCATCGCGCCATAGATACTTACTATAACTTTGCTAATCAGCAACATACGGCAAGTATCTGGCATGTACTCAACCTTCAGCAGGGTGATCATAAAGTCCGGCTTGTCGTAAAAGGAGAAAAACGGCCTGAATCTGCCGGGAACAGGGTCTATATAACTTCAGCAACAATTTTCAAAAGCGCTCCAAAGAAAAATGAATCATATAAGTTTTCTTTTGAGAAATAATCGTAAAAAAACTACGCAAGTATTTAAAGTAATTCTGCAAAAATCTGCTATAACATTGGAACCTTTAAATATTTCAGTTTTACTTCGCTTATAAACACTGACTGCTGATCACTTTAAACTTCAAACTTTAAACTTTTACAAAATGTTTATACCACAAAGTTACACGCTCGCAGTTATACTCTGTATAATAACAATGATTTGCTGGGGGTCATGGGGCAATACCCAGAAACTGGCCGGCAAATCATGGCGGTTTGAACTGTTTTACTGGGACTATGTGTTCGGTATCGTCCTGTTTTCTCTTTTGCTTGGGTTTACTATGGGGAGTACCGGTGAAAGTGGACGCGGTTTTGTTCAGGATATAAAACAGGCTGATTCCCATAATATCCTTAATGCCCTGTTCGGAGGTATAATTTTTAATGCTTCAAACATTTTACTTGTTGCTGGTATGGCAATTGCCGGGATGGCAGTGGCTTTTCCTGTTGGTGTTGGAATTGCACTTGCACTGGGAGTTATTATCAATTATGTATATGCTCCTCAGGGAAATGCAAACTTACTTTTCGGAGGGGTAGCGTTGATTGTAGTGGCGATAATTATAGACGCAGTTGCATATAAAAAGCATAGTATTTCGCTTAAAAAAGTCTCCGGGAAAGGAATTACACTTTCAATATCCGCGGGTATCCTCATGGCTCTGTTCTATCGTTTCGTAGCAAGTTCCATGGTAACAAGCTTTGAAGCTCCGGAAGCAGGTAAGCTAACCCCCTATTCAGCAATATTCTTTTTTTCAATCGGCGTTCTTGTAAGCAATTTCCTGTTCAACTATCTAATAATGAAACGTCCGATTGAAGGGAAACCTCTCAGTTTTAAAGATTACAAAAAAGGCAGTTTCGATGCTCATCTNNGGAAAAGCCGGATACGCCATCTCATATGGATTAGGTCAGGGTGCAACACTGATTGCTGCCCTATGGGGAGTTTTTATATGGAAGGAATTCAAAGGAGCTTCAAAATCAGTTAATACACTGATATTTATGATGTTTCTTGCGTATATGGCGGGTTTGGCTCTGCTGATTTATGCCGGGACCTGATTCAATCACATCAGATCCTTCTCAAAGGCTTTTTGATCAAATTTATACTTATCCCCAAGAAACTCAATTATTTTAAAGGTATCAGAATAGGCATTTCCCAAACAGGTGGAAGCTCCCGGTGAAGGAGTTATGTTAAAAATAATATTTTCACCCGATAATTTGGCTTCACCCATCTCAAGTTTTCTTGTTGTATTATTTACAATCTGCGGCCTTGTACCTCCAATGCCTTTGGCATAACGAAGCTCATCCAGCTTCAGGGAAGGCACTATTTTCCTTATCTGTTTAATAAACAAACGTTTTCCAATTAATGGCAGATCATAAAGAAAATTTACAACTATGTAATTAAAAAGTACTTTATCAAAAATTATCTTGGACAGGCTTATTATTGGACTAAGTCCCATCCCGAATGTCTTCCAGTATTCTGAAAAAGTTGACCAGTTATATCTTTCGAGCTGGAATATTGGTTTGGCAGTCGGACCGAATCGTGTTACCGAGTCACTGTGGACTTCAGGATCTCCATGGATTGCAGCAAAAGGAAGCTTGGCTACCTGAATTGTATATACTTTCCCGTTCAGCACTTTTGGAGCGGTGTAGAAACTTCCGGCCATTGACAGCAATGAGAGGTTCTTTCCGTAACCCAGTGATTTTGCTATCATAAGGCTATGTCCTCCGGCAGCTATAACTACCACTGTCGATCTGAATTCACCCTTGTCGGTTAAAACAGTGTAATAAGTGTCATTTTTGGAGATCTTCAAAAGCTTGGTATTGAGATGGATATCCAAACCAGGATTTTTACTCAGAGCTTTGTCTACAAAGGAATGAGAGAGTCTTTTATAATCAACAGTATAACCATCTTCAGTCACAAGGGCAAGTATTTCCTGCCCCGGATCTCTTCCCTCCACCACTCTTGGTTCAATTTTTTCTATCTCATCCCTTTCAATCATTTTCAGATGAGGAAAAAGTTCACTGAAAGAAGGATACCTCAGTTTAAGTTCCTGAACCTGATTCTTGCCAACAGCCAGAACCATCTTTGAATACTTACTGAATAGCTTATTGCCGGATGAATTTTCTTTATCACTCTCAAGATACCTCATCACCATATCAGCCATTTGCTTTACACTCCGTGCTTTATCAAGAGAATAGTTTGTCTCAATATCGCCGAAATGCAGAGTCTGGCTGTTATTGTAGGATGCTGAATTTACAAGTCCAAAATCTGAATATTTCTCTATCAGACCAATATTTTTAATATCAGTATATTTACTTAATGTATAGAGTAAAGCAGTACCAACTACCCCTCCTCCAACTATAAGAACTTCATACCTCGGAATTGATTCATTCATTTTACTATTCTCTTACATTTAAGGGAATATACTCGCGTTTTCCATAAACATTCTTGAAAGCGGGTCTTATAATCCTTTTAGCTGAAAAGGTCAGTTCCTCTATTCTGTGTGTACACCACCCGGAAACCCGTGCAATAGCAAAAAGAGGTGTATAAAGTTCCTTGGAAATATCAAGACAGGCATATACAAAACCTGAATAGAAATCAACATTTATACAAACAACCTTAGTAGATTTTTCACCTTTAAAGACTCTGAAAACTTCAGGGGTTAATCTTTCAACGAGTGCATAAAGTTCAAATTCATCAAGACGGCCTTTTTCAATCGCAAGTTCACGTGCTTTTGCTTTAAGAATTGCAGCTCTTGGATCAGAAATAGTATAAACGGCATGTCCTATTCCATATATTTTTCCTGAAAGATCGTTTGCTTTTTTATTAAGTATTTTCAAAAGATGCTGTTTAACCTCTTCTTCATCAGTCCAGTCTTTTATGTGGATTTTCATATCTTCCATCATTTCCAGCACTCTCACATTGGCACCTCCGTGCAATGGTCCTTTTAATGATCCGATCGCTGAAGTCACAGAAGAATAGATATCAGTTTCTGAAGAACTTGTAACCCTCATTGTAAAAGTGGAATTATTTCCGCCTCCATGTTCAGCATGGAGCACGAGCATAAGATCAAGAAGATCAGCTTCAAGTTTGGTAAACCCTTTACAATCTCCTTTTATCAGATAAAGAAAATTTTCTGCCGGACTAAGGTTTGTCTGCGGATGACGGATCGAGAGGGTTTTCCCTTTGTAAAGATGTCTTAGCGCCTGATATGAATATGCCACAATAGTAGGAAATTTGGCAATGATATTTAAAGATTGCTTGATCATATTGTCCAATGCAATACTATCGGGGTTGTCATCAAGAGTATATAATCCAAGCACTGATCGTGCCAGAATATTAAGGACATCTTTACCTTTCATTGATAATATCATGTCTTTTACGAAATCATCAGGAAGGGCTCTCAGCTGAGCCAGATGCTCTGAGAATTCAATAAGTTCCTTCTTTGACGGCAAATGTCCGGTTAGCAGGAGAAACACGGTTTCGTCGAATCCGTGTCGATTCTCTTTCTGAAATCCTTTCGTAATATCTTCTATATCAATTCCCCTGTACAATAATTTCCCGGGAATAGCAACTACCTTTCCATCTTCCTTTTTATATCCTACAACATCACCAATATTTGTAAGCCCCACTAAAACGCCAGTTCCATCTTTGTTTCTCAAGCCACGCTTCACCTCAAATTCTTCGAACAGAGCATTATCAATCTGACATGAAGCTCTCACAGACTCCTCCAGTTCTGCAAAATAATTTTTGTCTCCCATAAGAAATTATATTTTATAATGTTAAGATATGATATTTGAAATTATGGCATCTGCAAATTCGGAGGTTTTTAATAAGGTTGCATTCTCCATCAACCTGTGAAAATCGTAAGTGACCTTTTTACTCTGGATGGTCCGCTCCAGTCCAGAATAAATACTCTCAGCAACTTTTTCCCATCCTATATAATCAAACATCAGTGCTCCGGAAAGTATCACAGATCCTGGATTTACTTTATCCTGATCAGCGTATTTTGGTGCCGTACCGTGTGTAGCTTCAAATATTGCATGGCCGCTCTCATAATTGATATTTGCACCGGGGGCTATTCCTATTCCGCCTACAATGGCTGCAAGTGCATCGGAAATGTAATCACCGTTCAGATTCAAAGTTGCAATTACAGAATATTCGGAAGGACGGGTAAGGATTTGCTGCAGAAATGCATCAGCAATGACATCCTTTATAATAACTTTCCCGGAAGCTTCGGCATTTTTCAGCATTTCATTAGCAACCTTAAGACCTTCCTTATCAGCGATTTGCTTATGCTGTGACCAGGTAAAAACCTCTTTCCCGAATTCTCTTTCAGCCAAAGCATATCCCCATTTCATAAAAGAACCCTCAGTAAACTTCATGATGTTCCCCTTATGCACGAGAGTAACTGATGGTAGTTTCTTTTTTATTGCAAACTTGATAGCCTGCCTTACAAGACGTTCTGTACCTTCAACCGATACAGGTTTTATACCTATGGAGGATGTTTTTGGAAACCTGATGGCTTTCACTCCCATTTCTTCAATCAGGAATTTTTTTATTTTTTCAGTTTCCGGTTTTCCATTCATAAACTCAATACCGGCATAAATATCTTCTGTATTTTCTCTGAAAATGTGCATATCTACTTTCTCAGGATTCTTCACGGGGCTGGGCACTCCTTTGAAATACCTGACGGGTCTGTAGCAGGTATACAAATCCAGGATCTGACGTAGTGCAACATTTAATGACCGCATTCCTTCCCCGATAGGAGTTGTTAAAGGACCTTTGATCCCCACCAGGTATTCCCTGAAACCGGCAAGCGTTTCTTCAGGCAACCAGTTTCCGGTTTGTTTAAAGGCCTTCTCACCTGCAAGGACCTCCTTCCAGATCACTTTCCTCTTTCCATTATATGACTTACTGACAGCTGCATCAAATACCCGTACTGATGCTTTCCAGATATCGGGGCCGGTACCATCTCCTTCAATAAAAGGGATAATCGGGTTTTCAGGAACAATTAATTTCCCATAAACAAGTTTGATTTTTTCAGACATTTTTTGAATTTGATTTTCTAATAATATTTAAAGCACTTCCCGCTTTAAACCATTCAATCTGCGATTCATTATAAGAGTGGTTCGCCTGGAGTTTTTCTTTTGTACTGTCAGAATGTGCAAGCTCTACTGTCAGCTGTTTACCGGCAGCAAATCTGTCAAGGCCTGTAATGCTGATTTTGTCATCTTCCCTGATCTTGTTATAGTCATCCTTATTATTAAAGGTTAATGTTAAGACCCCTTGTTTTTTAAGATTAGTTTCGTGAATACGTGCAAATGATTTTACCAGCACAACTTTTACACCTAGAAACCTGGGTTCCATTGCTGCATGTTCACGTGATGAGCCTTCACCAAAATTTTCTTCACCGATAACTGCAGAGCCCGATCCTGAATCCCGATATGCTCTGGCTGTACGAGGTACCGTATCATACAAACCGGTTATCTGACTTAATATACTGTTAGTCTGATCATTAAAAGAATTAACGGCGCCAATCATATAATTCTCAGAGATATTCTCCAGATGGCCACGATATTTTAACCAGAATCCAGCCATTGAAATATGGTCCGTTGTGCACTTTCCTTTCGCCTTGATCAGCAATGGAAGATTAATGAAGTCATGCCGGTTCCACTCGCTGAAAGGAGACAATAGTTGCAGCCTGTCTGAACCGGGTAAAATTATTATATCCTCTTTCTTTTTTCCATGAACTGGTTTCTGATATCCTGAATCGACATTGCCAAAACCCTCAGGAGGCAGGTCCAATCCAACAGGCTCAGCTAACATTACTTCCTTGCCATCGGAATTTTTTAGCTTATCAGTCAGAGGATTGAATGTTAATTTACCCGAAAGTGCAATCGCCGTAACTATCTCTGGGGAAGCGACAAAGGCATAAGTATTAGGATTTCCATCATTACGTTTGGCGAAGTTCCTGTTGAATGAGTGAACTATAGTATTAACCTTTTTATTATCAGCGTCCTTTCGGGCCCATTGTCCGATACATGGTCCGCAGGCATTTGCGAAAACCTCCCCTCCGATCATCCTGAATAGTTCAAGGAATCCATCTCGTTCAGTAATTGCTCTTATCTGTTCTGAACCTGGTGTTATTTTAAACTCCGATTTTGCAACCAGTTTACTGGATATGGCATTCTTAACAACCGATGCAGCCCGGGAAATATCTTCATAGGACGAATTTGTACAGGATCCAATCAGACCGGCTTCCACCTCTACAGGCCAGTTATTTTTCAGCGCTGCTTCTTTCATTTTTGAAATCGGGGTGGCAAGATCCGGAGTAAAAGGCCCGTTAATATATGGCTCAAGCTCCGAAAGATTAATTTCGAAATACTGATCAAAATATTTTGCAGGATCAGCATATATTTCCTTGTCGGCAACCAAATGATCTTTATGTTTGAAAGCAAGATCAGCAACATCTTTTCTGCTGGTAGCGACAAGATAATCCTGCATAGCCTTATCGAATCCAAAGATGGAACATGTAGCTCCGGTTTCCGCCCCCATGTTACAGATTGTTGCTTTCCCGGTACAGGACAGCGAATCAGCTCCATCACCGAAATACTCGATTATGCAGCCTGTTCCCCCTTTTACTGTCAGTAACCCTGATATTTTCAGAATAATGTCCTTTGCAGATGTCCATCCGCTCAGCTTTCCGGTAAGTTTTATACCTATCAGTGCAGGAAATTTTAATTCCCAGCCCATACCGGCAAGTACATCAACTGCATCGGCTCCGCCGACTCCAATCGCTATCATACCCAGTCCTCCGGCATTAGGAGTATGCGAGTCTGTTCCGATCATCATACCNNNNATGTCATATTTATTACAGACTGAACTCAGGAAATCATAAACCTCTTTATTTGTAATTCCGGCAGTTTTAAGATCAGCGTCGGCGCCGGCCTGCGCGAGAATAAGATGATCACAATGAACGGATGTAGGCACTGCAGTAGTCTCTTTCCCAGCCATCATAAATTGCAGTATTGCCATTTGTGCTGTGGCATC
>PMIL01000261.1:0-18084 GCA_003157075.1 Bacteroidales bacterium
GTTTCTCCTTTTGAGACACTTGAACTTGAAGAATCTGAAAAACCGACTATCTTTCCGCCTAATCTGCTTATAGCACTTTCAAAACTTAATCTTGTTCTGGTTGAGGGCTCAAAAAACAAGGTTGCTATAACCTTTCCTTCAAGTAATTTTCGGGTAGGTTCTTTTTCGAATTCTTCAGTCAGATCAAGTATTCTCAGGATCTCTTCTGTTGAAAAATCATCTATTGATACTAAGCTTCTGTTTTTCATTAATATGGCACATTAAATGCTCATTATTTGTCATGGATCAAATTTAGTCAAGAATTGTCTCAAAATCCGAGCAATGTTGATAATTAGTTAAAAAAAGATAAAAGTCCGAAGCCAGAAGTCCGAAGTCCGAAATCAGAAGACTGAGGACTGAAATTATTTGTTATTACTTAACTTCTCCGGACTTCTGTCTTCCGGCTTCCGACTGACTTAACGTGTATCGATATATGTACACTTCAATCCATCTATTCTTGAAAGACGGCTCATGACCCTTTCTCTCAGAGTTACTCTGAAATTCAATAAGATACGGCACTCAAGATCGAACGTCTGTCCTGATTGGCCAATATTTTCTTCCTTTAGTATTCTCATAACATCATTCATGGAAATGTAAGGATATGTTATTTCATAGTATTCCTGCAGCATTTTTTCCTCAAGTTCAGCATTCTGTATAGCAGATGCTGCAGCTGATCTATATGCATTAATTAGCCCGCTGACTCCCAGTAGGGTTCCTCCAAAATATCTGCTGACAACAATAAGTATATTTGTTAATCCATATGAATTTATCTGTCCCATTATTGGTCTCCCGGCAGTACCCGATGGTTCTCCGTCATCATTTACTCTCCAGATATTTCTTTCAAAGCCAATCATATATGCAAAACAATGATGCCGTGCTTCGTGATGTTCTTTTTTTATCCTGTCAATGATGGGTTTAATCGCTTCCTGATCAGACACAGGTAATGCAAAAGAAATAAACCGGCTTCCTTTTTCTTTATAGATCCCTACGGACGGTGACTTAATTGTTTTGTAAATATCAGAATCCATTGCCGAAAATTAATACTTTTAAATGGTTCTCTACATGCTGATTTTTGATTTTATTTAATGCCTCTTTCCAACCCCTCCCCCAGGATAGAGGGGCAAAACAACATAAGGAAAGCGAGGTACCCCCAAAATGAGCACACATTGATGTCATTGCCTATTATTTATATCTTTAATGCTAACTCAATGTTGTAAAAAATAATACTTTTGTCTATAATTGAGGTCGTATATGAGCGTGTTATTAGATGAGAAAGATCTGCATAAACTGATTGTCATTGGCGACAGGATTCTAATCAAACCTAAGATTCCTCAGTCAAAAACAAAAAGTGGTCTATTGCTTCCGCCGGGAGTAAACGAAAATGAAAAGGTTCAGATTGGTTTTGTTGTCAAAGTCGGGCCCGGCTATCCTATTCCCTCTGTTAACGATAATGATGAGCCATGGAAGAACAGGCAGGATGAGCCAAAATATGTGCCTCTTCAGCCAAAAGAAGGTGATCAGGCTGTTTATCTTCAGAACAGTGCCATTGAGATTGAGTTCAATAAAGAAAAATATATTGTAGTTCCACACTCAGCTATTTTGCTTCTGTTGAGGGATGACGGGCTTTTTGAGTAATAATATGTTATCAGAATCTATGGAAAATGAATTTTTAAAAGGGAAGAAGATCTTAATTGTTGAAGACGACCAGTCAAGCAGATTATATCTGAATAAAATACTTGAAAGAGCCGGTGTTGTAATAATGAATGCAGGTGATGGGCAGGAAGCAGTAGATGCTGCAATTAATAACCCGGATATCGATATTATTTTGATGGATATTCAATTGCCAGTTTTGGATGGCTATTCCGCCCTAATCAAGATCAGAGAGGTCAGTAATGATATGGTAGTAATCGCCCAAACTGCCTATGGATTGTTAGGTGATAAAGAGAAAATTCTCAATGCGGGGTTCGATGATTATATAATTAAACCAATTCTGTCACAAAGCCTGATAGATAAATTAGTTGTGAACCTTAAAAAAAAATAGTGCTCTGGTCTTCACCGAATCATACTTATTCGTGATAATAAGAGATTTTACTGAATTCTTTTTTGAATTCTTCAATTTCATATGACCATCTTTCAATTTCAGCAGGAATATTCTTCCTGGAGAGTAAAGTTTCCCTCATTCCTGAATCTCCGGATAAAATATCAAATGGCATAAGGCGATATTCATATTCATATGGCGGCAACTTGAATTTGAGTGCATCAGGTTCAGATGTTTCGATGATTGCATCAAGTATTTCCAGCGTTGTTGCCACAGGTTTGAAATCGCTGACATCTGTAATATGAACCTGGAATCCAAAACAAAGCTCATCCCGAAACTTATGAAAAGTCGGAATGTAGTCATGGGATCTGAAAATGCAACCTCTGATTTGCCTTTCATCAAGATTTTTTTTTAGTTTTTCAGGATTAATAAAGGGAGCCCCAAAAAGCTCAAATGGTATTGTGGTCCCTCTGCCCTCTGAGAGGTTGAGTGCCTCTATAAGTACATTCCCCGGATAAACCAGTGCGGTCTGCAGTGTAGGAATATTTGGCGAAGGTAACACCCATGGAAGCCCTGTCTCACTATATAAAGAGTTCCTTTTCCAGTCCTTCATCCAAACGACATTCAGTTCACAGTTCTGAATGTATTTATCCTTAATCCAGAGTGCCATTTCACCCAGTGTCATCCGGTGACACAAAGGAATTGACGCACCGCCAACGAATGTAAAGAATTCTTTTTTTAATACAGGACCATCGAATGGTAATTTGCCTATCGGATTAGGCCTGTCGAGCAGCCAAACAGGTATCCCTGATTCAGCACATGCTTCCATGCATAACTTGACTGTCCATATGTAGGTGTACAGTCTAGCGCCCACATCCTGCAAATCGATCACAAAAGCATCAAGCCCATTTAGCATTTCGATTGAGGGTTTCCTGTAGTTACCATAAAGACTGTAGAGAGGAATATTAAATACCGGGTGTTTCTGGCTTTGCCATTCGATCATATTATCCTGTGTCTGGCCATGGATGCCGTGCTGCGGTCCGAAAAGTGCTGCCAGCCTGCAATCAAGCCTGCGGAAAAAAATTTCCGATATGTGTTCATAATTTTTGGTTATGCTGGACGCATGACATAATATACCGATACTTTTCCCTTTAAGCCTGGCAGGAAACTTATTTAAGAGGGATTCCAGTCCTGTGATTACCATCTAGAATATTTTGAGCAAATATAATCTTAACACGCTTAAATGATCAATAACATGTCTCATAATAATTAAAAATGATTATTCTTTCATAAGTTTGGACATTAAAAATCCGACTGGAAGAATCCGGTCAGACTATGGCTATCTGAGTTGTTAATTATAATTATGCATAACTTGTAACTTATAGTATAAGGTATTAAAATGAAAAAAAAAGTGTATGTGTTTCTGTTTATGATGTTTCTTCCTTTTATTCTGACAGCTCAAAAAGTGCCACTGAATAATAATTCCTATGACGAATGGAAAAGTATCAGCTCTTCTGTTATTTCTGATAATGGAAATTGGATAGGTTATTCAATAAATCCGCAACAGGGTGATGGATGGTTATATCTTTATAATGTAATCTCCGGAAAAAAAGATTCTGTGGCCAGAGGATTCAATTTACACTTTTCACCCGGCATACAGTACCTTGCTTATCAGATCGCCCCATCATATTCTGCGACCAGGCAGGCAAAAAAGAAAAAGCTTAAGGAGGAAAAAATGCCAAAGAATGATCTTGAGATAAGATTATTGCCTGATACCATGGTTACCAGCATCTCAAGAGTAAAGTCCTTTGCAATGGCTGAGAAAAATTCAGATTGGATGGTCTATCTTCTGGAAAAGAAAGTTATTGAAAAAAATGTTAAAAAGGATAATGCCGATACTAATGCCATAGCAGAAGTTTCATCACCAAAAAAAAGTAAAATTCCTGAAGCAAAGGGTAGTGATCTTGTAATTTTTAATCCATTACTGAAAAAGGAATACCGATATACCGATGTTACAGAATATGTTGTCGCAAAAGACGGTAAAAGCATAAGTTTCCTTCAGGATATTCCTGATACGACCAAGGTTGAAAACTTTAGAATTAATGTTTTTGAGACTCATCAGGAGGTACTTAAAACTGTTTTCGAGAACAAGGGAAGTGCCAAAAAATTAAGTACTGACAGAGCTGGAAATCTTGTCTCCTTCATTTTTTCAGCAGATACAGCAAAGGTTAAGATTTACAATTTGTGGCTTTCGAAAAATTTAGCTGCTGCAACAGAGATTGTAGACATTTCCAATCCTTCATTACCAGCTGGCTGGTCCGTAAGCGAAAATTGTGATATTACATACTCTGATGACGCTACCCGTCTTTATTTCGGAACAGCGGAGAAACCTGTCAAAGAGCCTCAGGACACTCTTCTGGATGACGAAAAGTACAAGCTTGATATCTGGTCGTGGAATGATGATCTTCTTCAACCGATGCAGAAGAAACAACTTGATCAGGAGAAAAAACGCAACTATCTGGCAGTTTACCATACTGACAAACGACTAATGTTTCAGTTGGCCGATACTGTGATCCCCATCGTAAGGCTTTCCCAGAAAGGGAATGATGCAATAGCCCTTGGTACCTCCGATCTAAAATACAGAAGATCATCGTCGTGGGATGGGCGGTCTGATGAAGATGTTTATCTAATAAATATTAATACAGGTGTAAAAAAACTGGCTGTTCAAAAAGCAGGTACCAGAGTATTTATCTCTCCGGCCAGTAAATTTTTAATTTACTGGAACAATGAAGAGAAAGCATGGGTTTCAATTTCAGTAGAAGGTGGCGTAAGAAAAAATCTGACATCCGGTGTTAAAGTTCCGTTATATGATGAGTTAAATGACATCCCTGATGATCCTTCACCACATGGCCTTGCCGGCTGGATGGATGATGAAAAGCATGTGCTCGTTTACGACAGGTTTGATATATGGTCGCTCGACATGAATGGAAGCGAAATCCCGGTAAATATTACAAACGGATTTGGCAGAATAAATAATTTAAGATTCAGATACCTTAAACTTGATCCTGAAGAAGAATCTATCAACAGGAAAAATTTAATATGCCTGTCTGCTTTTAATTATGGTACAAAAGAATCAGGATTTTATAACTTGAAACCAGGAAAACCGGGTGATCCTGAAAAACTGATTATGGACAAAGTTTCATTTCCTGGCAACCTTTTAAAAGCAAAAAGTGCTGAAATACTTTTATGGCAAAAAGGGACTTTTACAGATTCTCCGGAATTGTATTGCAGTGACAGAAATTTTGAAAATGTGAAAAGAATATCCGTAACTAATCCTCAGCAGGCTAAGTATAACTGGGGTACGGCTGAGCTAGTTGAATGGACCTCGTTCGATCATCAGAAACTTCAGGGAATTCTTTATAAGCCTGAGGATTTTGACCCTTCAAAAAAATACCCAATGATTGTTTATTTTTATGAGAAGAGTTCTGATGGTTTGTTTAACTACATGCCACCGGCTCCTAGTGCTTCAATAATAAACAGGGTATTTGCAGCCAGTAATGGCTATCTGGTTTTTGTTCCGGATATTCCATATGTTACAGGTTACCCGGGACAAAGCTGTTATAATTCTGTAATGAGCGGTACATATGCCCTGCTTGACAAGTACGACTATATAGACAGGAATAGATTAGGGCTGGATGGTCAGAGCTGGGGTGGTTACCAGATAGCTTACCTCGTTACTCAAACTGATTTGTTTGCCTGTGCTTATGCCGGTGCAGCAGTAAGCGATATGATCAGTGCCTATGGCGGAATCCGATGGGGTACAGGCATGTCAAGAATGTTCCAATATGAAAAGAGTCAGAGCAGAATCGGAGGAACCTTATGGGATAAACCTCTTCAATTTATTGAGAATTCACCTGTTTTCTGGGTGCCTAAAATAAAAACACCCTTGCTGTTAATGCATAATGATGCTGATGATGCTGTCCCCTGGTATCAGAGCATTGAGTTTATTACTGCATTACGAAGACTGGATAAACCTGCATGGCTGCTTTCATACAATGATGAAGCACATAACCTTCTTAAGCGGCCAAACAAAAAAGATATCTCAATAAGGAAAATGCAGTTTTTTGATCACTACCTGAAAGGCGCTGCAATGCCCTTTTGGATGAAGTATGGTATATCCCAGACAGAGAAAGGCAGAATAGACGGCTACAACCTTATAAAATAACTATATAATTACTAAAATGAATTTCAGATCAATAACCCTCACAGCAATAAAATGTATTCTGATCATATTTCTTTCTTCATGTTCCAGAACTGTTAACAAAAGCATAAGCATAATTGAATCGACGGACATCCATGGAGTAATCCTGCCTTACGATTTTATTGAAAAGGAGAAGTTGAATTTTTCAATGGCTTCTTCATATGAATATATTAAGACTGTAAGGGGAAAAAAGGATGCTACTTTTCTCCTTGACAACGGTGATAATCTTCAGGGTCAACCAGAGGTATATTACTACAATTTTATTGACACTTTGCCTCCTCATTTTTTATCCGAGGTTATGAATTATATGAAATATGATGCAGGAACGGTTGGTAACCACGACATAGAGGCCGGCCATGCCGTTTATGACAGGATGGCTAAAGAATATGAATTTCCTTTGCTGGCTGCAAATGCTGTGGATATTGCGACAGGAAAACCATATTTCAAGCCTTACAGGATTATTGAAAAAGATGGCATTAAGATAGCCGTCTTTGGTCTTGTTACACCTGCAATACCTAATTGGCTTCCCTCTGAATTATATTCTGGGATAGAATTTAAGGATATGGTTGAGACCGCAAGAAAATGGATGCCGGTGATTCAGAACGAAAAACCTGATCTTGTGGTAGGACTATTTCATTCAGGGTGGGACAGGAGTGAAGCTAAATTGCAGCAGACAAAAAATTTAAATGAAAACGGTTCTGCTGCAGTTGCTTATAATGTTCCTGGCTTCGATATTATTTTTAATGGTCATGATCATAAGGTAGCAAATGAAAAAATTGTCAATTCATCGGGAGATACGGTTCTGATACTTAACGGCGGAAGCAGATCAGAAAAATTAGCTGAAGCGGATGTGACTTTTTCTTCACATAAAATTAACGGAAAATTAAAGAAAAAAATTTCTGGACAGATTGTAAATGTTTCAGATTACGGGCCAGATTCCTCATTTATTAAAAAATTCACTCCACAATACAAAACTATTGATGAATATATTAACAGGGTGATTGGCAATTCTTCAGCAACTATAACTTCACGCGATGCATATTTTGGTCCTTCTGCAATTATAGATATGGTTCACTCAATTCAGCTTGAAATTACCGGAGCTGACATTTCTTTTGCCGCTCCTCTTTCCTTTGATGTTAGGATTGATAAAGGTCCGATAACAGTTGGAGACATGTTCAAACTCTACAGATTTGAAAATTTTCTGTACACTATGAGTTTATCAGGAGAAGAGGTTCGGAAATATCTTGAATATTCCTATTCAGGCTGGCTAAATACTATGAAAGGTCCAAATGACCAGCTTCTAAAATTCCGTATCGGTAAAGATGGGAAACCCGCACTCACAAATGGTAAAGCCTGGTTTAAAAACCAATCGTATAATTTTGATTCTGCAGCAGGAATTAATTATACTGTTGATGTTTCAAAACCGGACGGATCGCGGATTACAATAACCGGGTTTACTGATGGAAGGCCTTTTACAACAAACAAAATATATAAGGTTGCAGTTAACTCCTTTAGGGGAAATGGTGGTGGCGGCCATTTTACAGAAGGTGTTGGTATTTCTAAAGATGAGCTGAGAAAAAGGGTTATTTCCTCAACCGATCGTGATTTAAGGTATTATATTCTGAAATCAATAGAAAGAAAGAGATCGATTAATCCTGAATCATTGAATAATTGGAAAATCATACCAGAAAAGTGGGTTAGAAATGTTCAACAGGCGGAATCTTTTTTACTATTCGGAATAAATAAATAGATTTGAAATTTTTATATGGTGGAAAAGGAAACAGTTTTAATTTCTGACGGGTCAATGCTACCGGTAGTAGAAGAGTTTTTTTCATTGCAGGGAGAAGGTTTTCAAACAGGCAGGGCAGCTTACTTTATAAGGCTTGGTGGCTGCGACATTGGATGTAGCTGGTGTGACTCACGTTTTTCATGGAATCCTAATGTCCATCCGATGGTCGAAACTGAAATGATAATCAATCGTGTTATTGAATCTGGTGCCGATTCAGTTGTCGTAACAGGTGGTGAACCTTTAATGTGGACTCTTGATTTCTTATGTGATGGCTTAAAAAGAAAAAATATCTGTACTTTTATTGAGACTTCCGGAGCATATCCCTTAACAGGGAATTGGAACTGGATATGTCTTTCACCGAAAAAGAATATGCCACCCATGGATGAAATATGTAAAGTTGCCGATGAACTGAAAGTGATTATCCAGGATAAGAGTGATTTCGAATGGGCAGAAAAATATCACAAGCTGGTAAATAGTGAATGCAGATTGTACCTTCAGCCTGAATGGAGCAGATTTGAAAATATAGTTCCTGAAATAGTTGAATATATTAAGAAAAACACTATCTGGAGAATCTCGCTTCAGGTTCATAAATACATGCACATTCCCTGATTCTGATATGAAGAATATTCATAAAATATTTTTTTTAGCAATTTGTTGGGTGTTATCCCTGTCAGGGTTTTCCCAGGGATTACATACTTCATCCGGTAAAGCCCTGAAAATCTATAATGAAGGACTTTCTGCTTATGATTATCTCGATTATGCAGCGGCAGAAAAAGATTTTAAGCAGGCAGTTACAATTGACAAAAATTTTTATGAGGCTTACATTATGATCGGGGACCTGATGGCTAAACAAAACAGGAATTTAGAAGCAGCGTTGAGTTATAAAACCGCGGTTAAAATTGATTCTCTGTTTTTTAGGCCTGTGTTTTTCAATCTTGCGAATGCTGAGATGATGTCAGGTGACTACTTTAATGCTTTGAGGCATTTTAATGTATACCTTGCACAGGATGGGATGTCAGCAAAGAATAAAATTGCTGCTGCAAAAAGCGTTAAAAACTGTGAATTTGCTATAACTGCAATTAAGAATCCCGTTCCATTCAGTCCGGTAAATCTGGGACCCGGTATAAATACAATTGATGACGAGTATTGGCCATCAATAACAGCTGATGGGCAGACTCTTATGTTTACACGTCAGCCAAACCCCGTTACTAACTCATCTTTTAAAGGTATAGTCCAGGAGGATTTCTATATAAGTTATCTTACAACGGGGGTATGGCAAAAGGCTTTCAATGCCGGTGCTCCGCTGAATACAGACCAGAATGAAGGGGCTCAAACACTTTCCTCAAATGGTGATTATATGTTTTTCACAGCGTGCAATCGTCGCGGAGGAATGGGAAATTGTGATCTGTATTTTTCAGCATTTAAAAATGGAAAATGGACCGAACCATCCAATCTGGGTTCCCCTGTCAATACAAGACATTGGGAATCTACACCATCTGTAAGTGCTGACGGGAGAACATTATTCTTTTCAAGCAGCAGGCCTGGAGGTTTTGGTGGCAAAGATATCTGGATGACCAGATTGAATGAGAAAAATCTCTGGACTGAGCCGGTAAATCTTGGTAGTAATATTAATACTGAGGGAGATGAAATGTCTCCTTTCATTCATTTCGATGGAAAAACATTGTATTTTGCTTCTGATGGCAGGGTAGGAATGGGCGGATTTGATCTGTTTATAACCAGACTGCAGGAGGATAGTACCTGGTCGACCCCGAAGAATCTCGGGTATCCGATAAATACCTACAATGATGAAATGGGTCTGATAATAGAATCGGGGGGACAAAAAGCATATTATTCATCCATAAGAGACAAGTCAAAAGGGAAAGACATATTCTCTTTTAACCTCTATGAATCAGTCAGACCAAATCCTGTATCCTATATGAAAGGTAAAGTATACGACAAGGAGACAGGAAGGCTGTTAAAGGCTGATTATGAGCTGATTAATCTCTCAACAGGGAAGATTATGATGAAGAATATAACTGATGATTCTGGAAATTTTCTTGTTTGTCTTCCTTCAGGGTACAATTATGGGATAAATGTTAGTAAGCCAGGGTATCTTTTCTATTCTGAAAATTTCATGTTTGAAGGGATGCACACCGCTGCCGAGCCGTATATCAAAAAAATTATTCTGAATCCGGCCAAAGTAGGAGAAAAAATGCTGCTGGCAAATGTATTTTACGAAGTCGACTCATGGGATATAAAGAAGGAGTCATTATCAGAATTGGATAATCTTGTAACTCTATTATCTGAAAACAAGAATCTGGCAATGGAGATCGGAGGTTATACGGATTCCACAGGTTCAGATCAATACAACAAAGTATTATCTGAAAAGCGGGCTATGTCGGTTGTTAATTATCTGATAAAGAAAGGCGTTTCCTCTGACAGGCTTAAATTCATGGGATATGGGAACACCTCTCCGCTTGGTGATAATGTTACAATTGAGGGGCGAAAATTAAACAGACGGACCGAAGCTAAGATTATTGAATTGAAAAAATAAAAAGAATGGCTGCCTATTGGTTAAACAGCCATTCGCTCTCAAATTGATTGTTTTCAGACATTGAAAATAATAACACTCGCCTTATCAGATAGCGATCATGGTATTTGAGTATTTATTTATAATAATGCCGGAGCTTGCAACAAGCTTCACTGGAATAGAAAAGTAGATTCCGGTTCCTGTAAGACCATTGCATTCAATGAAAATTGTTCCTCCTAACATTTGAATTAGCTTCTTGGCCAGGGTTATATTAACCGCTGTATACGTATCATTGTGTAGGGTAAGGGATTCGTTCAGATCTTGGGTCTGAAGAAATTCTTTGCATTTGAAATAACCCTGGCCAGAATCTATTACATAAAAGGTCATATTATCATCCCTGAAATAATAACCGACCTTGATATACCCCGATTTTGTGTTTTTCAGTGAATTTTGAAACAGGTTGCGAATTACCCTGAAAACCCTGTTTGGATCAATAATTACCTCAACATTATCAGCAAAACTGTTTTCGGTCACCAAAACTACATCCATGTCCGATCCCTTGCTTAACGTATCCCTGAATTCGTTTAAGAGATCATCTAGAATATTATTGAGATTGCAAACCTTAAGATCAGCTTTTGAATTACCCGTTTCAATTATAGCTGAATCAAGAAAATTATCAAATAAACCAATTATTTGTTCACATGAGGATAATATCTGGTTGCTGAATTCCATACGCTCCGTTTCATCGCATCCTTTCCTCCCCATCAGAAATGAAAATGCAACAATTGCATTCATATGCGTTCTCATCTCATGAGACATTCCAGCCAATATCGTAGGACAGCTTATCATTGTGTTAGCCTGCGGATTATTCTCCGAATTGAGATGATTTTCAGTTGCAATATTTTCAATCTTCTGAGACATATATGTAATGCAAGATTCCGGGCTAAATGCTTTAATTCAGGATATTATTGAATCTGTCTGAGCATTTTTGCAGCATTTTTGCTGTAAATACTCTTGGAATTCTTTATTGCTTTTAATTCATCAGATGCCTTTTTTATGTCATTGGTTCTCACATAGCATAAAGCAAGGTACCACTCTGCGTCTTCCATGAAAAGGTTATTATTATTGTCTATAACTTTTATAAAAGATCTCTGAGCCTCTGGATAGTTGTTCACCTCAAAGCTGGATGTCCCGTAAAACATTGTGGATTCCATGTTTTCAGGATCAACATAAAGGACCTTACTGAAATAGAGAGCAGCATTCTTGTAATCATGAATATTATAGTATTCCATACCGGTAGAATAATCACTGTTTGTTGCTGCCTGCGACGATCTGGAAATTGAACCCCCGTCGTATGATTTGTAATACTGATTTAGAATTTCATCATTTGTGAGATGTTTGGTTCCAAAAAAGGTTATGCTGCTGATTATTATCAGCCCGGCCAAAGCAGCAGCAATACTGATTGGCAGTCTTTTTCCGGTTGTCTTAGTGGGAATAGGCATGCTTCTGCTATTCTCAATTTCTGAAAGTTTATTGCGCAACCTGATAACGTCATGGCTTTTAAGTACTTTATCAGTTCTTTCACGCAGAGCAACCTCTTCGCGAAGTCCCTGATTACCATCAAGCTCCTTGAGGAACCATTGCTTCTCAGCTTCATTCATCTCGTCGGCAATAAACCTTTCGATGAAATATGAAAAATCAATTGTTTTCATGAGTATAATATTAATATTCAATAATTTGCTATAATCCTAAACTATGCGTTTCAAAACAACCTATAATATATAGGTATCGTTAAATGCTATGCTTCAGAATCAATACCATAAATATTCCGGTAAGAATTCTCTCCAGGGCATATATAGTCCTGGGTAAAAAGTTCAATTACTATAAGTGAGAACGAACCTGTATTTTAATTCCTGTAAATTCGACAGGAAAATATCTTTCAGTTTCAGATTTTAACAGGAGGGGGGCTTGACGGTTTTAATACTGGAATATCTTCAACACCACCACCACGTACTTTAATCATTTCAATGCTTGAAAGGGTAAATTTTGAAAAAACGTCGTTGGTTTTTTTGAAATTCAGGGTTTTCATAATTTTTCTTTTTAAAAGGTTTGAAACTAATTCAGGGTAATTCGTTTTAACTGTATTCAAACATACATGTCATTACTACCCGATTTGTGACACGAAAAATTCATTTATTTTTTTAATAATTTATAAATATCAGAATATCAGCCTAATTATAAAACTGAATTTAATAAAAATGCCATTAGGTTATTTCCCATATTTTTGAGAATTTTAACAGGGGAAAGAAATTATTTGATTAAATGAGAGGAAAGACTTGTTTTTCCAGCCGCATATTTATAATGTTTATCCTATTTGGATCTTTAAATCTGTTACCCTTAAACGGGTTGGCAGCATGCAACCAGGTAGTAAAGCAGCAGAAGGCCGGAAGCTCAAATGATAAGATTGATGCACAGAATAAATCACTTTCGATCCTATACGCGGAAATATTAAAACTTAGGTCTCTGAATAATATTCCCGGAATTCAATCACTGGCTGACAGCCTGATCAGCTCTGTTACAATAAATAGTTCTGATAGCGCATTCACAGCAGACATCTGTTATTATATAGGTGTATGTGAATTGTTAGCTGAAAAACATAGTCAGACTGTTTATTGGCTTGAACGTTCTCTTAATATTAAAGAGAAATTAAAAATAAGGGATGCAATACTTGCCAAAACACTATTTAACCTGGCATTGTCATATAATAACCTGGGCGATTATGATAAAGTTGTAAGATACGCTATGGGGTTTATTGAGTGTGAGGGAGAACTAGCCGGCAAGTATAGCGGTGACATTGCAGAGGAATATGCTTTCCTTGCCGGTGTTTCATTTGAATCCAAGAATTATGATGATTTTATCAGCTATTCCCTTAAAGCCTTCGATGTTCTTAGTAATAATCCGCAGGGGCTTGACGGAATAAAAATATGTAATCTCTATACTACCATAGGATCTGGCTTTACGACAATGGGTGATTATGCAAAGGGGAGAATCTATCTTGAAGAGGCTGAGAGTATATTTAAAAAATACAGGTTAACTCCGGATACAGAGTACATTAACCTTATTAACAGCCTGGCTATTACTTACGGGAATCTGGGCTTGACAGAAAAGGAGAATGAATATTTTAACAAAGGTGTGGAACTTGCTAAATATGATAAATCTTTGTTCTCATTCAATTTGATTAATACCTATGCAATAGGACTTGGAAAAGCAGGCAGAACACAGAAAGGAGAGGCCCTCCTCAGACAAGCAATGGTTAGAGCAAAGAGCCTGTATGGAGCTGATTCACGTTATTATGCTGAAATGCTTAATGATTATGCTACTTATCTGCTAATCTATGTCAATGATCCTCAAAATGCATTGAAGAATTATTCCATCTGTATTGATTATTTGAATCATAACATTGAGAATAAAAATCTGAGAAATATTGTTTTGCCAAATTATGCAAATGCTTTGTTCAGATGTGGTGATGCCGATGGTGCACTTTTAAAATTACAGGAGTTGCTGCTTAATTCCGATAATACCCTCAATTTCGAGGACCCTTATCGGAATCCGCCTGCCGATTCATTAAAAGCCGATAAAACAACTCTTAATATTCTTCGCATTAAGTATGATATATTATGGAGTATATATTCTAAATCTTCTGACCAGAAAGCCCTTGAAGCTGCTGCATTGACATCAGAATTAATGATATCTCTGCTCGATAAGATACGATTCAATATTAGTGAAGAAGACAGCAGGTTGATTCTCGGAAATCATTTCAGAGATATTTACCTGACAGCAATTCGTGATCTGGATCTATGTTATCGGAGAACCGGTAAATCCATTTTCCTTGAGAAAGCATTTGAATTTGCCGAAAAATCAAAAGTTGCCGGACTGCTGGCCGCAACGAGGGAACTTAACGCTATTCAATTCAATATACCGGCAAATATTGCCGATCTCGAAAAGTCTCTTCAGAATAATATAGGGTATTTTAATGCCAGGATATCAGCAGAATATGACAAGGAAGCCCCCAATTCAAATATTGTGTCTGAATTGAAGGGAAAGCTGATGATATCAATCAAAGCAAGAGATTCGCTTCTTCAGACTTTTAAAAAGAATTATCCCGGGTATTATACCTTGAAGTATAATTTCAGCGTCCCATCAGTGAAGGAGATACCGTCAATCATCGGGAGAAACAATAATTACCTTAATTATGTGATATCTGATTCAGACATGTACATCTTCCTGGTAAACAGAATAAAAGTTGAGATGTATACGTTTAAAATTGACTCAGCTTTTCTGGATAATCTGCGTGCATTCAGAGCTCTTTTATCTGACCAGTCAGTTTCAGTGAATTCAAGAACAAAATTCAATGAATATAAGAAGAAGGGATATGATTTGTACAAAATGCTTATAGAGCCGGTCCGTAAATCATTTATCTCTGATAATCTGATAATAGCACCGGATAATATCCTTTCTTATCTTCCGTTTGAAACACTTCTAACGAAAGTTGATGATGATCACAATTTGAATTACAGGGATCTTAATTACCTTATGAAAGACTACAATATCTCTTACACATATTCTGCAACATTTATGAAAGAGCTTGTAAAGAGAGAGAATAAGGCTGAGAAGGACCTGGTTGCTTTTGCACCGGTATATGCCAGGGCAATAAACGCCGATTCACTTTTTGTCGGGCTTCATGGCGGAACGGGAGTACTTTATGACCTGCCTGAAGCACGGCAGGAGGCTGAGTACATTTCAAAAATTACAGGAGGAAAGGCGTATCTTTTCAGTCATGCAAAAGAGTCTGTTTTTAAGAAAGTTGCAGCAAGCTATAGCATAATTCACCTTGCAATGCATACTTACCTGAATGACCAGAACCCAATGAAGTCCGCGATGATTTTCAGCCAGGAAAATGATCCTCCCGAAGACGGATTACTCTATACCTATGAAGTTTATGGAATTCCAATGAACGCAAAGATGGTTGTTCTGAGTTCATGTAATACCGGTAATGGGCTCCTTTCTTCTGGAGAAGGAATACTTAGTCTTGCAAGAGGATTTCTATATTCGGGATGCCAGTCTGTGGTAATGTCGATGTGGGAGGTTGATGATAAATCGGGAACTGAAGTTATGAAAATGTTTTACGACAACCTTATGCGTGGTAAATCAAAATCACAGGCTCTGAAAGCTTCAAGAACTGAATACCTGAAGAATGCAAGCCAGTTGAGGTCCCATCCATATTTCTGGGCTTCACTTGTAGTCTATGGTGAAAATAAGCCGGTTTATTCAAAACACTGGATCCCTTTAATAGTTGTATGTATTCTTGGTGTACTCGCATCTTCAGTTTTTATTTACTTGAGGAAACGAAGGTATTCCTGATATTCAGGATCTTCCCGTACTAATTCAAGAAGTGCTTCCTTGCCAAGATATTTTTTTCTTCTGGCATAGGTTTCATTCTTAAGATTCATTCTGACAGCAATTTCTTCATATGTATGACCATCAGAATACAGATTAAGGACAGTCTGCATATCGGGTTTTAACTTCAGAAATGCCCTGCTTACTATTCTTTCGAACAACGGATCGGTAAAATCATTTTCATCGGAGTAATCTATCAAATCTGCATCTATTTCCTCAGTCTCCCTTTTCTTCCTCATATGGGAGCTCCAGATATTCCTAGCTATACCAAAAAAGTAACCCTTGAGATCCGTGGTAAGATTCAGCGAGTTTTCACTGATCTGGCTGTATAGCACAATTATTGAATCCTGAAAAACATCTGAGGCATCTTCATGATTTCCGCTGTTTTTGATGATATGATTTTTAACTGTCTGAAAATAATTATCATACAGCCAGTTAAGAGTTTTATCATCCTGGTTCAGGACACCCTCAATTATACTTTTATCTGATATTTTCTTAAACAACCCTGTGCCGGTGCAAATCAATTGGCAAATATACTATTTCCGAAAACCAAAACTATTTAATGTTTCCGGCACTCGAATTTATAAAGATCAGCGTTATCTTCTAAATGAAATATAAATATCTTTACTCAATATAAACTTTTCCGGTAGAACAATGTCATTCCCTTTTGTAAAACAACCTGACGCAATGGATTGTGGTCCGGCCTGCCTTAAAATGGTTGCAGGGTTTTATAAAAAGAACTTTTCTCTTGAGACAATCCGGAAAAAGTGTTTCATTACACGCGAAGGTGTTTCGTTCCTTGGCCTCTCGGAAGCGGCCGATAATCTTGGTTTTCGAACAGTTGGCGTCAGGATCCCATTTGAAATGCTTGTTGATAATGCCCCTTTGCCTGCAATAGTGCATTGGAGACAAAAACATTTTGTGGTTGTAATCAAGATTAAAAACGATAAAGTCTGGGTAGCTGATCCTGCTGTTGGAATAATAAAGTACTCAAGGGAGAATTTTACCAGGAACTGGGCATCAACGATCACTGATGAAAAGCCTTCGGGACTGGTCCTTATAATTGAGCCTACTCCTGCACTTAATGAAATAGAGGGCGAGCACGAGAAGTCGGGAGGATTCAGATTCCTGCTTAAGTACTTCAGGCTTTATGAAAAATATTTGTTCCAGCTGCTTCTTGGCCTGTTCCTGGGAAGCTGCATACAGCTTATTATTCCATTCCTTACTCAGTCTATAATTGATGTCGGGATTAACAACAACGATATCAGTTTCATTTACCTTGTTCTTTTTGCCCAGCTCGCTCTCGTAATCGGCCGTATGACAGTTGAATTCATACGGGGATGGCTGCTTCTGCATATCGGGACAAGGGTAAATGTAGCTGTTATCTCTGGCTTTCTTCAGAAGCTGATGGCACTTCCGATTGCTTTCTTCGATACAAAGCTGACGGGAGATATCCTCCAGCGAATTGATGACAACAACAGGATTGAAGAGTTTCTGACATCAGCAAGTCTCAGCATACTCTTTTCCTTTTTTAATATGGTCGTCTTCAGCATTGTGCTTGCAATATTCAGCCCTAAAATCCTTCTCTTGTTTCTTGCAGGTTCGTTGCTTTACATAACATGGGTATCCCTCTTCATGAAATCCAGAGCTCGTCTTGATCACCAGCGCTTTAAAAAAATGTCAGAGTCGGGCAGCAAGCTAATAACCATGATAAATGGAATGCAGGAGATAAAGCTGACCCAGAGTGAACTGAGCAACAGATGGGACTGGGAGAAATTGCAGGCTTCGCTGTTCGGACTGAAAATAAAGGGTCTCGGATTAATACAATACCAATCAGCCGGAGCAACTTTCATTAATGAAATAACGAACCTGTGCATCACGGTTGTGGCTGCCACTGCAGTTATAAAAGGCGATATTACTCTTGGCACTATGCTGGCTATTCAATTTATAATAGGGCAGATGAATGTTCC
>PMIL01000261.1:18147-18563 GCA_003157075.1 Bacteroidales bacterium
AGAATAAGATTACCGCAATTGTAGGAACAAGTGGGAGTGGAAAAACAACCCTTCTGAAATTACTCCTTGGCTTTTATCAGCCTGTGGCAGGTGAGATGCTTATCGGCGACACCAGGATTTCAAACATCTCGCTGAAAGTGTGGCGTTCAAAAACCGGTGCAGTAATGCAGGATGGATTCATTTTCCCAGATACCATTGCCGCAAATATCGCCCCGGGAGCATCAGAAATAAATGAAGAGCAAATGATCAGGGCAGCGGAAACTGCCAATATCAAGGGTTTTATAGAATCCCTTCCGCTTGGATATAATACCAAAATCGGGTCAAGCGGGCATGGCCTGAGCGAAGGTCAGATTCAGAGGCTGCTGATTGCCAGAGTAATATATAAAAATCCAGAGATCATTATTTTTGATGAGGCA
>PMIL01000036.1 GCA_003157075.1 Bacteroidales bacterium
CACACCAGGGCTTAACTACACCTACTGGACAGATGCATTGGCAACAACACCATATGCAACACCGGCAGCTGCAACAGCAGGTACATATTATATTAAAGGTACCGATGCCGTCACAGGATGTTATGCAATACAACCGGTCATAGTAACAATAACTAGTTCGCCAACGGTTACAACAACTCATGTTAATGTTGCTTGTTTTGGTGGAACCACTGGAACTGTAACAGCAATTGCATCAGGAGGAACTGGTGTTTATACATATTCCTGGAGCACTATTCCAGTCCAGACAACGGCTATTGCTACAGGCTTGGCTGCAGGCACGTATATTGTAACGGTAGACGGAGGGAATGGCTGCAGTGGAACAGCAAGCACAATAGTTACAGAACCCGCTTCATCACTGTCAGGAAGTATTACTTCTCAAACGAATGTTTCTGTATTCGGAGGAAATGATGGAAGTGTAACAATAGACGGATTAGGTGGTACACCTCCTTATCAGTATAAAATAGGATCAGGGACATATCAGGTTTCAGGTACTTTTGGAACACTTTCCGCTGGAAATTATATCGTTACAGTACAGGATCTAAACCTCTGTACGATTGATGTTCCTGTCACAATAACACAACCGCTTACCACTTTATCAGGCAGCATTACTTCACAAACTAATGTAGCATGTTTTGGTGCTTCAACCGGTACCGTTACAGTGGCAGGGTCGGGCGGATCAGCACCTTATGATTACAGCCTGAATGGAGGAGCATACCAGACTTCCGGGTCATTTACAGGATTGACAGCAGGTATTTATACAATTACAGTACGGGATGCCTTGTTAGTTACTTTTTACATAAGTGCAACAATAACACAACCTGTATCAGCTCTTGGAGGTTTCATCGCTTCTCAGACAAATATCCTCTGTTTTGGAAACAATACTGGAAGTGTTACAATTGCAGGATCAGGTGGAGTATCTCCATACCTGTACAAAATAGCAGGAGGTTCCTACCAGGCATCCGGTTTATTTGAAACTCTTATAGCCGGTCCATATACAGTTACAATTCAGGATGCAAATCTTTGCACATTTGATGTTACTGTTAATATTACTCAACCGCTGGCCATACTGGCGGTAAATACTCTGAGTTCGGCAAACGTTTCATGTTTCGGATTAGCAAATGGGTCTGTTAATGTCTCAGGTTCTGGTGGAACAACTCCATATATGTTTAGTCTGAATGGAGGAACCTATCAGGCTTCAGGTTCATTCAGCAACCTGACAGCGGCTACTTATACTATTTCTGTCCAGGATGCAAATCTGTGTACAGCAAGTATTATAGTAGCTATAACGGAACCTGAGGCTCTATCCATAGCCAGTACAACGGTAGACGCTTCTTGCCCGGATATAGAAGACGGCTCAATAACTCTGACGATTACTGGGGGCACATCGCCTTACAGTACGCATTGGTTGGATGGTGTCATAACTCAGGATCGTATCAATATTCCAACAGGTAATTATCGAGTTGCAGTTACTGACCTCAACTCATGTGCTGCATCACTGGATGTAGTAGTTGGCGTCGGAGCTTCCGAAAGCTGTCTTGTAATACCTACTATCATAACTCCTAATAATGATGGATTCAATGATACATGGAAGATTAAGAATATTGATCTCTTCCCGAATGCAGAAGTATTTATTTATAACAGATGGGGTGAACTGGTATTCCATAGTAAGAACCTTTCTTTGAACACATGGAATGGCACATACAAAGGGAGGATCTTGCCAACAGATTCCTATCATTATATTTTATATCTTAATGATGGATCCAAACCAAGATCTGGTGTGATAAGTATAATCAGATAATAAATGCAATATTTAGAATAATAAATATATGAGGTATCTAAGAAGTGTATTGCCAGCAATTGTTCTGAGCTTCATCTTTGGAGCAGCATTTGCACAGACTGAACCCACGTACAGCCAGTATATAATGAATGGATTTTTAATAAACCCCTCATTCGCAGGCCGAGACGGGTATACTACTGTCAATCTTACTGTCAGAGAGCAATGGGTAGGATTGTCCGGGGCACCAAGCACCTATGCTGCGAGTTTTCAGACCCGTATCCTAAAAAACAGTTTCATTTCAAAGTCGACTGCAGTAAGGAAGAAAATAATAAAGCCGACAAAAGGAGGAAAGGTAGGTCTTGGAGGCTACATCTTCAATGACAACAATGGTATTATGAAACGCACCGGGTTCCTGCTGGCTTATTCCTATCATATTCCTATGGGAAGAACAGGCGGTATTCCAAACGACCTTTCATTTGGACTCGCTCTTAAAGCTTATCAGTTTTATGTTAATACGGATCATCCCATTCTGGACAATTCATATGATCCCGTGCTTAATTCTTACGATCAGACAAAATACTATCCGGATTTTAACTTCGGAGCAAGTTTTACCACTTCCAAATATTATGTTGGATTTGCAATGACTAATATGCTCAGAGGATCGCTGGTATTCGCCGACACATCTTCAATAAATGGAATAAAAACAAAGGGAAGAGAACTGGGTGGTTATTACCTGACAGGTGGTTATAAATTTCCTTTGTCCCCTGATTGGATTTTTGAACCGTCAGCTTTTATAAAAGCTTCTGACATGTTTTTTACTTCAGTCCAGATGGACCTGACAGCTCGAATGTACTATAAAGAAGACTACTGGGCAGGTTTTTCATATAGAACGAATGATGCTATTGTTGCCCTGATGGGTCTGAAATATGAGAGATTTTATTTTTCTTACGCTTTCGACTTCACATTAACTGATATCAGGAAGCAAAGTTTTGGAACTCATGAATTTTCAGTAGCTGTCAAATTTGGTGAGAGTGCCAGAAGATACCGCTGGATAAATGCGTATTAAGGGATTAAAATAATCAAGGAGGCTGATTTAATCTCAGCCTCCTTTTTTTATGAAATTATATGTTAAACCGGATATTTCAGGATATATCATTTGCAGTCCTGTTGCTTAATATTTCATTTGGTTCTAGCTACTCTCAGGATGTGATATCACAAAGTGAGAAGATTATGTTTTATAATGTTGAGAATTTTTTTGATACATATAATGATTCTCTTACAGATGACAACGATTTCCTCCCTGATGGTTTGATGAGATGGAATCTGACCAGATATAATAAGAAAATAAATTCACTATTTAAAACTATAATTGCTGCAGGAGAGTGGGATCCGCCAGCTCTTATTGGCTTTTGTGAGATTGAAAACAGAAAAGTTCTCGAAGATCTTATATTTAGCACATACCTTTCGAAGCTGAATTACAGCTTTATACATGAGGAGTCACCCGATAGGAGAGGTATTGATGTTTGACTTATTTAC
>PMIL01000105.1 GCA_003157075.1 Bacteroidales bacterium
GATATCCGCGCAGCTGTTTTTGACGGAGACAGGATATTGCTTGTACATGAGAAAATCGATGGAAAATGGTCATTGCCGGGCGGATGGGCCGATGTGAATTCTTCGGTAAGCGAATCAGCTGCAAGAGAATGCTTTGAAGAGGCCGGGGCAGTTGTGAAAGCAAAAAGACTGATAGCAATACATCTTGGAAACAGACATAATAATCATGACTTCCCTTTCACAATTTATAAGATATTCGTAGAATGTGAATTAGTGGAATATAATTTTAAAGCTAATACTGAAACACTCGGATCTGAATTCTTCACTCCTGAAAATCTTCCGCCACTTTCAACGGAAAGAAATACCCTTGAACAGATCAATATGTGTTTCGATGCCAAAAAAAGTACGCTATTTGAAACTATATTTGATTAATAAAACCTAATTTCAAAAACTTAAAAACTTTCACAACTTGTCCCGCTTAAGCGGGAGAGGTTCACCGAGAAGACACTGAGGTCCACAGAGAAGGATATAACTAACTCTGCGTAACTTTGGCCTCCTCTGTGACACTCCGTGTAACCTGGAATTTAATAATATAAATCAAAATGAGAAATTACAAAAGGATTTTTGCTGCTATAGTTCCTTTCTGCCTGTTTTCATTTTACCTGTCCGGACAGGTAAAGAAGCCGGTTTTAACCGGGAAAGAGAAAGTAGCCCTGTTTGCAAAACAGATTGAAATGAAGGCAGCCTCGCCTTTCAAAGATCTTAAATGGCAGTATTTAGGACCAGAAAATATCAGTGGCCGCTGCACCGATGTAGAAGCAATATCCCCAAGAGGAGGAAATTATACTATATGGGTTGGGTCGGCTACCGGAGGAGTATGGAAATCAATAAACGAAGGAACAACTTTTGAACCGGTATTCGATGGAATGCCAACAGCATCAATCGGTGATATAGCAATTGATCCGAATAACCCGGATGTTGTCTGGGTAGGCACAGGGGAAGCTAATATATTCAGAAGCTCAAACCCCGGATGCGGAGTTTTTAAAACCACCGATGGGGGTAAATCGTGGAATCTGATGGGTCTGGAAAACACTTACACCATAGGACGTATACGAGTAAATCCGAAAAATTCAAACATAGTATATGTAGGAGCTTCAGGACATGAGTGGACTCCAAATGAAGACCGCGGACTGTTTATGACCGCCGATGGTGGAAAAAACTGGATAAAATCACTTTATGTGGATGAGAATACAGGAGTTTATGATATTGTTCTGGATCCTATGGACCCAAACATTCTGTATTGTACAACATGGGAGAGGATGCGTCTCAAATGGAATGATCCCAGAACCCTTGAGACAACTATGAATAATGGTATATGGAAATCGATAGACGGAGGAAAGAACTGGAAAAAAATCAATGAAGGGCTGCCGACTGCAAATCACAGAGGTCGCATTGGTATCGATATTTCTCTCTCTAATCCAAAAGTCCTGTATGCTTACGTTGATAACTATGAAATTGTAAGTAAGGCAAAACCCGGTGATCTGGATTCATATGGCAGGCAACGCAAGGATATTATCAAAGGTGCTACAGTTTACCGCAGCAATAATTCCGGAGCCACCTGGAAACAGGTAAGCGGGCTTGTTTCCGGGCAGGATAAATTCATGGAAAACCTTTCAGCTACATACGGTTGGGTATTCGGACAGATTAGGGTAGATCCGAATGATGAAAATACTGTCTATACCATGGGTATTGAATTCAACCAGTCAACGGATGGCGGAAAAACTTTTAAGCCACTTGATGGTCCGCATCCTGATCATCACGGATTATGGATCGATCCTGCAAATTCCAATTATTTGCTTAATGTTCAGGATGGAGGTCTGACTATGTCATACGATAAAGGCAAGACATGGAAATATCCTGTAAAAGAGCTGCCACTGGCCCAGTTTTATAATATAGCATTTGACTTCAGTACACCTTTCAGGGTATTCGGATCAATTCAGGATCATCATAGCTTTTATGGTCCGGTCGATCTGTCAAGGGGACGTGATAAGGTGCCGGCAGTAGTATTTAAACACACACTTGGGGCAGAAGGAAGTACTCATGCAATAAATCCTGAGGACAATAATACGATCTATTCCAGTACATTTTATGGTGCTCTGGCAAGAGCCAGTATTGACAACTATCCGGAGAGCGTTAAAAACCTTCTTCCAGCCAGATACCCTGGAGAAGAACCATTGCGGGGAGAATGGGTTGCTCCCACAATTCTCTCAAAGTTTAATTCTGACATAGTTTACCATGGAATGCAATATATTCTGATGTCAAGAGATAAAGGGGACACCTGGGAGATAATAAGTCCGGATCTTTCATATAATAAACCAGAAAAAAGAGGCGATATAAATTACCAGACAATATCGGTTCTTGATGAATCACCATTGAAATTCGGTCTGATATATGCAGGAACTGATGACGGCAGGATATGGAGAACCAAAAATTGCGGTAAAAACTGGACGGAGATAAGAAATGGCAGTGTTCCTGAAAAATTTATTTCAAGGATTGTCGCCTCAGCATTTGATTTGGGAACCGTTTATATGACCCAGACAGGGAGAAGAGATGATGATTTACAGGTCTATGCATGGAAATCAACCGACTTTGGCGATACATGGCAGGATATCTCATCCAATATACCTGTGGGCTCTGTAAATGTTATCCGGGAAGATCCTGTAAATAAAGATATCCTCTATGCAGGAACTGATGGAGGAGTCTTTATCAGCAAGGATGGTGGCAAAAAGTGGGATGTTTTGGGAAACCTTCCATTCTCTTATGTGCATGATCTGGCCATACATCCACGTGATAATATGATAATTATTGCGACGCATGGCCGTGGTATGTGGGTAATGGATGCAAATCCCATCAATGAAAAAGACAAAATGAAAAATTCAAATGACTACGATCCGCCTATTGATTAATAATAATTAACTTGAAATCTTAAAAAACATTCAAAACAATGAACAGATTACTAACCTTAACCATGCTTTTTCTCCTTATTTCCTGCACTACTCATAAAGAACCTAAAATCGCTTGTTATGCCTGGCTTGGAGGACCTGGAAAATCTACCGATAATGAACTGAAAGCCCAGTTTACAGACCTGAAGAATAAAGGAATTGACGGATTGTTGTACGAAGCCGGTCATGACCCTGAAGTATACAGGCGTGTTGGAAAAATTGCCAAAGCAGCAGGATTGCATTTTGAAGCATGGATACCCACCCTGACTCAAAATAAGAATCCTGACCTGAAGCCGGAATGGTATGCAATAAACGGCATTGGTGAATCGGCTTATGACAAACCTGCCTATACCGATTATTATCATTTTGTTTGTCCAAATCGCGATGAGGTTTATCAATACCTTGAAAATATGTACAGTAAGGTGGCGGATATTCCGGAAGTGGATGCCATTCACCTCGATTTTATACGATTCCCTGATGTAATCCTTGCAAAAGGATTATGGAAAAAATTCGGATTGGTTATGGACAGGGAATTTCCACAATTCGATTATTGCTACTACGACAAATGCGTCGCCGACTTCAAGGCAAAAACCGGTATCGATATAAAATCGGTTAAGGATCCTTCCCAGGTTCAGGAATGGAAGCAATTCAGATATGACCTTATCACAAATCTTGTAAACAGGCTGGCAGTTATGGCTCATAATAAAAATAAAAAGATCACTGCAGCTGTTTTTCCCGGTCCAAACTCAGTCGCAAAAAAGCTGGTGCGCCAGGAATGGGATAAATGGAATATCGACGCTTTCTATCCAATGAATTACAATGATTTTTATCTTGAGGGTACAAAATGGATCGGTGATATGTGCAAGGAATCAGTGACTACCCTAAATGATAAAAAGCCGGTTTTCAGCGGGTTGTTTATTTGCCCTGCCCCTGAAAAGAAAGGCAGCGAACCGGATCCTGAAAATCATGGACTTATACCGGGAGAACTTGGAGCTGCAATCAGAGAATCTATGGAAAACGGTGCAGCAGGAATATGCCTCTTTACTCCGGGAAGAATGACACAAGAGGATTGGAGCGTATTTAATAAAGCTATTCACACAAGTTATACCAGAAAATAATTCCGGGTCATTTCTCTGAATTACTCTTCAGAATATGTATCTAATTCTGCAAATTGATGTATTTATCCTGAAATTCAGTCACTACTCCTATTATTGAAGCAGAAGTTAATCCTGCCGCGTGAAGATCTTTCAGAACTGCTTCTGCCATTTGAGAGTGTACTGACATTAACAATCCTCCTGATGTCTGTGCATCGAATGCGATCATTTTAAGATTATAGTCGATATCAGGTGCAGAATAGAGGTATTCTTCGACAAAATCGAGGTTGCGGAATGAGGCACCAGGAATGCAGCCATCTTCAATAAGGCTATAAGTGTTGCCTATCAGAGGCACTTTTTTCATATTGAATGTAATGGTCACACTACTTGCCTTTGCCATTTTAAGCGCGTGACCGGCGAGACCAAAGCCTGTTATATCAGTTGCGCCTTTTATGCTATATTTTTTCATTACTTCAGCTCCCGATTTATTAAGTTGTTTCATCAGTCCTATGGCTTCGGAAATATCATCTTCTGAAGTCAGTCCCAGCCTCTGGCCGGCCATTATGATACCTGTGCCAATCGGTTTAGTCATTATCAGATAATCTCCGGATTTCGCTCCCGAATTCGTAATTATTTTCTCAGGATGAATATATCCTACAACAGCCAGACCATATTTAGGAGTGATATCATCAATAGTGTGTCCGCCAATAATTCTTACGCCTGCCTCAGAAGCCTTATCAAAGCCTCCTTTCATTATTTCCGCATATACCTCCATTGGCAGTTTTGAGGCAGGAAACATCATAATATTAAGAGCGAGTACGGGATCCCCACCCATTGCATATACATCGCTGATTGAATTGGCAGCTGCTATTTGTCCGAATTCATAAGGATCACTGCAGACGGGAGGGAAAAAGTCAGTAGTAAGAACAAGGGCAAGATCATCATTGATCTTATACACACCTGCATCGTCGTGAGTATCAATATCTACCAGAATATTAGGATCTTGAGGAAGAGGCAGATATTTCAGAATCTCTTCAAGTTGTTTCGGTGGTATTTTCGCTGAACAGCCACCGTATTCAACCATCTTAAGAAGGTCAATTTTCATTCTTTCCTGCTTTTTATTATGGCTTTAAAACATTACCTGAAGAGGCCATAATTTCCACAATGGAATACATATTACTCAATGTGCCGACTACAATACTATTTTCCAGTTTATAATAGCTGACACATGTTGCACAAAGATGTATGTCAACACCCATTTTACTGAGATCTTTTATATGTTCAATAACCGGAGAATCTTTAATTGCCAGTGTGACACCCTTGTTGTAGAAAACCATATGCTGGGGCAATTTATCAAGATCTTTAAGTGCTTTAATAAAATTGCTTATTAAGAGATGTCCCAGTTCAGCATCACCATCTCCCATTTTATCGGAGGTTATTGCCACAACATAATTTCCCTTTTCAAAATGCGATATTGAAGGAGGACAATATTCTTCAACTTTGGGATTAATCAGGTCTCCTATTGTCTTGTTTACTGTCATAGTCCATACTCCATCAGTCTCAATGACCATAAATTCAGCTTTATTATCTTTCAGGAACCTGCTCAGATTGTCAAATGATGTTTTATTATCAGTCAAAACAATAAATGATTCTCCCTCAGCTGTCTCTTTCAGAGCTCTCTTAGCTGCAATCAGTGGAGCCGGACATAACTGTCCTTTTGTGTCAACTATTCTCATCGCACAGTTTTAAAAATGAATTGCAAAAGTAGTAAAGAACTCTGAATGTTGAAAGGAGAAAGGTTTGAGAGCGGGTGATGGATTGAGTGGGTTGCTTGGATTGAATGTGTTGAACAGGTTTTATAGAACTATTAGTATATTGCAAAGAAGTAGGTCCATGCTATAAAAAATACCTGAAGAGGGATCCGGAACCAGAGGTAACTCACACCATTACCATCATTAGTACCCTTTTGGTAATCAATATGTCTGATGGCTGCATTGATATTTGCCGGCAGAATAAGGATGAAAAAAGCAATCAGCAGGAATGCAGTCAATCGTTGCAAAGAATGAATCACAAGACCAGCAGCAGCAGATATTTCTATAATACCGGTAAAATAGACGAGTATTTTTTTAAAAGGGAAGAAATCAGGTATCATTAAAATCATCCCTTTTGGAAAAGCAAAATGCCCGGCAGATGTGAACATCAGCATTCCTGACATAGCAATCCTGCCTGCCAAGGAATAATTAAATCCTCCAAAACCTGTTTTCAGGATAAAAAGACTTACTAAAAAAGTCCCCAGTAAAACAAAGAGTGGTTTCATATTGCATAGATTATATTGAAACTAATATATTTTACCTGAACGGGTCCGGATTCGGAATTATAATCATAAATTATTAACTGTCGTGTTGCTCCATTTTTAACCGGCAAATAAAGTGTTTCAATAATCACTAACATAATACATTATTAATTGTTTAACAGACTGACAATACAGATCACAATCGGTAAAATATGGAAGTAATTAAACAATTAAATTTAATACTCGCATTTTTACTTGAACTCTGTATGTTTGCAATTTTTGCTTTTTGGGGTTACCAGCAAGGAACAACCAACACTTTAAGATATGCAATAGCCATAGCATTAGTGTTGTTCTCAATCATATTATGGGGCATTTTTGCAGCACCAAACTCGCAGTATAGATTAAGATATCCACTGAGAATGCTCTTTGAAGCAGCAATGTTTCTGATTGCTTCATTTTTATTTTACAAATCGGATCATAAATTTTTAGCGATTTGCTTTTTTACAGCGGTTTGTTTAAATAATTTGATAGCATATATTTATCATCAATGAAAAATGAAAGCAGCCCAGGTTTCAAATAACAGGCTGTTGATTCGACTATATAGTTTTCAACGACATCGTACTGTTATTCAAATTATACCGACCATTTGGTATAGCCATACAAATAGAAATGCTGGAATAATTAAATTTTAACCCGATATATACTTTATTTTCATTTCGTAACATCATAGCTATCGTAGTGATTAACCTTTTCTTCAAATTCAAGTAAAATACCATCGTCATCAGGATAGTAAACTGCTTTTTCATAGTCTTCCCCTGCAAATAGCTTTATAGCATTCAGACTTTCCCATTCAGTAACAGTATAAAAATGACAGCATTCCTTTTCTTTTCTACTCAATACTTTAATCGACAAATTACCAGGTGTTTGTCTATATCCATTTGTACCATCTGTCAATAAAAACCTGAGGTATTTGTCTGCATTTTGCAGAGAAGTTCTACCATGCCATATTCGTGTAATCATTAGATTAGTTGTTAGGTACTTTAATTTAAATTTTCTATTATCTTTTCAAGATCCATTACTTTTGCAAATCCTTTTCTTAATACCTTCAATTCAGGCTCCTGCATATCAGGATCATCGGTTGATGTCACATCACTTCCAAATATTACTTTATATCCTCTCTCGTATCCCTGTCGTGCAGTTGTTCCACAACAATAATTCGTCAGTGTACCGCATATAATTATTGTGTCTTTTCCCATATTTTTAAGGATGGTCTCCAGAGGGGTATCATAGAAGGCACCATATGAAGGTTTATAAATTACTATTTCGTCCTGTCCTGGTGATATTTCTTGCCATATTTTCCCTTCTCTAAACCACTCAGGATCATTACCCAATTCAGGAAATCTGTTAGGCATCAACGCACCTGTTAGTGGTCTGTCTCTGAATAAATTTGTGTCTTTAAATGCTGTAAAAATTACCGGAATATCTTTTCCTCTGCAAAAATCAATCAGTCTTTTAATTTTATGCACTTGCCTGGTTGCTTCCGGTATCCACGATGAAGTCCACTCCGGTTTAACAAATTCATCCTGCATGTCAATGACCAGTAAGGCGCATTTACCGGGTATAATATCAAATTTTACATCACCGTATTTGTAAGCATCATCTGCTACTTTAAGGATTGTCTCTTCGGAGTATTTCATTTGATTTTCTACTATTATTTATTTCTATACTAATTTACATCCTGCCATCGGGTTTAAAACAAATCTACAAAGTTTTCAGAAATTATTTCTGACAAATTAGCACCTGGATTGCAAGAACTATACTGTCTGATAAAAATGAATGAAGCACAATCTGAAAAAAGCCACTACTCTTTTAGCTTTGAAATTTACTACCTTTACTTATGAAACATAATCTGACAATTTCACAATTTATTGACATGAAAAGGATTTTTTTGCTTCCCGTCATTCCTATAGTGCTAATATTTACAAATTCATTATCAGCACAAAATTCAATTTACAAAAATGTATTAACGGGTTCATGGCTTGGTAAACTTAGCTCAGGAGGAATAGAATTAAGAGTCATCTTCAATCTCTCGGTGATTGAAAAAGACAGTCTGATAGCCACACTTGACAGTCCTGATCAGGGAGCAAAAAATATTAAACTCGGACTTGTAACTCTGTCAGGAGGGAATCTTAGGATCTCCGCCCCTGCTATAATGGCCGAGTACAATGGAATTATTAAAAATGACTCACTTATTCAAGGAACATGGAAACAACATGGAAATTCGATGACACTGGACCTTGCAAAACTAAGAACAGCTTTTAGTCTGGTCAGACCACAGGAACCCAAACCGCCTTTCCCATATACATCTCAGGATGTGACCTTTACAAATGAGAGATTTAATATTAAGCTGGCAGGAACATTAACTTTGCCCTCAGGCGACGGACCATTTAAGGCCGTAATTATGATTACCGGATCGGGCGCTCAGAACAGGAATGAAGAACTTATGGGTCATAAACCTTTTCTGATCATTGCAGATTATCTCACCCGGAATGGCATTGCAGTTCTCCGTTACGATGACAGAGGTATTGGCGGTTCACAGGGAATTTACCAGGAAGCAACTTCTGCTGATCTGGCTACAGATGCAGAGGCTGCATTTAACTTTCTAAAGAATAATCCGAAAATCAATAAGAAAGAAATCGGCTTCATAGGTCACAGTGAAGGCGGTTTGATTGCTCCAATAATAGCTTCATCGAATACTGATATTGGATTTATTGTTTCACTGGCTGGCCCGGGGGTTACCGGTCAGCAGATAATGGTAAGACAGACAGAAGATATAGGACGACTTTCAGGAATGAAAGAGAGTGCCCTTAAAGAATCTGTTGATATAGATAAAAGACTCTATGCAGTCCTGAGAAAAGAAAAAGATAATAATAAAGCAGAAAAAAAAGTTCTCGCCATTTACAAAGAGGTTCTTGAAAAGAAAAAAACATCGAAAGCTGAGACAGAACAAGAAGTTAATCAGCTAAAACAAAGGTTTGGTGCAAAGACCTATACCTGGTTCAGATATTTTTTGACTACCGATCCTGCGAGATACTGGAAAAAGGTTAAATGTCCTGTTCTTGCACTTAACGGAGAAAAAGATCTCCAGGTGGCAGCTCATGAAAACCTGCCTGCAATTCAAAAAGCCCTGATATCAGGAGGTAATGCATCAGTAAAAATTGTAAGCCTTCCCGGACTTAACCATCTCTTTCAACACAGCAGCAGCGGACTTCCGTCCGAGTATGGAACAATAGAAGAAACTTTTTCTCCTGAAGTGCTTAAAATAATGGCTAACTGGATTTTGGCTTTATAGGTATTTCTGCTAGTTTTCTGAGAACAAGATTTCCCCTGGCTTTAATGCCGGCAGATCCATCTTCCAGGAGTACCCGGATTGATGCGGCAAGTTCATTGGCCAGCTCAGGATAGATCAGCGAAAGATTATATAAGATCTCCATTGAATAGGCCCTGACAGCTATTGCTGAAAATCCGGAATTAAGAATACGGAAACAGAAATCGGTAAGCAATCCATGCTGACGGATATTTATTTTTCCCAAATCACTTAAGGATAATATTCTAAGAAATGAACGCAAGGTACTCTCATTATCTATATTGCCAATATTTTCAATGATTTGTGGCATGTAGGGATAGATTAATTCAGGAATCCTGTCGCAGACTTTTGTAAGTGTCCAGGATGCCCTGAAGGCAAGTTTTTTATCAGCGGAACCTGAATATTCAATCAATTTATTAAAGATGGCTGGATTTTCTATTGCCGAGGCTGCAACCCATTCCGCCTCTTTCCTGCTCATCATATTATTTACAAATGTTTGGAGATCAGCATCATCTTTCAATTCCTCATCTGGGCTGCTAATACAAGGTTCATTGTCAGGTGTTTCAGACCCGGTTCTCTTAAGGTAGTTCGCAGCAACAAATACGTCAGCCTCAGAAAATTCAAGTGACAGCAGATCTTTATCTTTCATCCATCTATAAGCAATATGTTCGGAAAGAAATGGAACTTCGTCAAGTGTATCACAAATAAACGGTATCAGCTTAATTTGCTTGTGGCCATAATCATGTTCAACAGCTGTCAGTTTACCGCATATAACTATCTCCATTGATAATTCCTCCTCTACTTCCCTGATAATACATTCTTCTTCAGTCTCCTCAGGTGTGAGTTTACCTCCCGGAAATTCCCATTTAAAAGGATGATCAGTTGCCTCACCGCGCTGGACAACTAAAATTTCATCCTCCTCATTCCTGATCACGGCACATGTAACTGCTATCATAATAGATAAATGTTTTTGACCCCCTTCCCTCCCGATAGCTATCGGGACTTCCCCCAGGCGGAAAGGAGCCAATCATCCCGCTTAGCAGAACAGGAAAGGGGTTAATATGAATGAAGAAAATCATGACAAAAGATCCTCATATAGCGGTATAACAAGCAAAAACTCATATTTATTCAGTATCAGATCGATCTTGCAGGCGTAGTGATCGATACCATTAGTCACAATAATATATGGTACTTTAAATCCCATATTATAGCAAACAATCTGATCAAAAACCTTGTCATCAATTTTAACATCCGGTGCTTTGCACTCAACAATCATTACCGGTTCACCGGATCTGTTGTGTATCAAAATGTCAACTCTTCTTCTCATATTATTGAATCTCGACATGACTTCTATTCCAAGCAGTCCCGGAGGATATTTACCTTCATTTATAAGATACTGAACGAAATTCTGACGCACCCACTCCTCAGGAGTAAGTTTGACATATTTCCTCCGTAATGGATCAAGAATCATCTGATTTCCTTCCTTACCGCTAATATGGAAGGAATATTGTGGAAGATTTAACTCTTTCAACTTAGTTTTGTATTTTTGGTCCAGAATTAGTCTGGTTATGCACAAAGGAACACAAAGGGGAACAACCAAATATCTATTACAAATATATTGAGATAATCATTAACTAAAATAACCTGATGAAAACCAAAGAGGAAATTGTTAATAACTGGCTTCCGAGATATACAGGCAAAGCTCTGGGCACCTTCGGTAAATACATTATCCTGACAAATTATAATTATTATATCAATCTTTTTGCAAAATGGAATAATGTAGAGGTGGAAGGCAAGGATCATAATATGCCCAGTGCCACTGCCGATGGAATTACGATTATTAATTTTGGAATGGGCAGTCCCAATGCTGCAACTATTATGGATCTTCTTAGTGCGGTAGCGCCTAATGCGGTATTGTTTCTTGGAAAATGCGGGGGTCTTAAAAAGAAAAACACACTTGGTGATCTTATTCTTCCTATTGCTGCGATCAGAAGTGACGGAACATCCAACGATTATCTTCCCAACGAGGTACCTGCTCTTCCTGCATTTAAGCTTCAAAGTGCTATTTCCGCAACAATAACACGATTCAACAGGGAGTACTGGACCGGCACAGTTTATACAACAAACAGAAGAGTTTGGGAGTATGATGACAGGTTCAAGAAATACCTTGTAAAGACCCGGGCTATGGCAATAGATATGGAAACAGCCACTATCTTTACTGTCGGTTTTGCCAATGAAATCCCAACCGGTGCCTTGTTGCTCGTATCCGATCAACCAATGATTTCGACCGGTATTAAAACAGAAGCCAGTGATGTCAAAGTCACAAATGATTTTGTGGAAGTACATCTTAAGATAGGAATAGATTCGCTTCGTGAAATAAAGGAAAACGGAGTATCAGTCAAACATCTGAAATTCTGATCATGGCAGTAACGTATGAGGAGATAATGGCAGATTTGAAAAACCGGATATTTAAACCGGTTTACTTTCTTGCCGGAGAAGAACCTTATTATATTGATCTCATTACAGAGTATATTCAGGAGAAAGTTTTGCCGGAAGATGAAAAAGCCTTTAACCAGATCATCCTTTATGGAGATGATACGAATATTTCTTCAATAATCGATACTGCCCGCAGGTTCCCAATGATGGCAAGCCATCAGGTATTAATCATCAAGGAAGCACAATCGCTGAAAAAGATCGAGGATCTAATCATATATCTCGAGAAGCCGCTATTATCAACAATACTTGTATTCAGCTATAAATATAAGACCATTGATAAGAGAACAAAATTATTTAGAACTCTCGAAAGTCACGGAGTCTATTTCGAATCGGCCAGGGTCCGCGATTATCTTATTCCTGCATGGATTGAAAGATACCTTATGCTGAAGGGTATAAAAACCGATCCCAGCGCCAGTGCAATGCTTACAGAATACCTGGGAACTGACCTGCACAAGATTGTAAATGAGCTTGATAAACTTATCATTACGCTTCCGGCTGCGAAACCTTCGATTACTACTGCATTAATTGAAAAGAATATAGGAATAAGCAAGGATTATAATAATTTTGAATTACAGAAGGCCATCGGGGAAAAAAATATTCTCAAAGCGAATATGATTGTTCATTATTTCGCCAATAATCCGAAAGACAATCCCATTACTCTCGCAATTGCCTCTTTATTTGGATTTTTCAGCAAGCTTCTGACATATCATTATTTAACTGACAAATCAAAGAATAATGTAGCAGCTGTTCTTAAAGTTAATCCATTTTTTGTCAAAGAATATGAAAACTCCGCAACAAAATATAATGTTTCAAAAACAGTGCAGATTATAAGTTTGCTGCGAACTTATGATTTGAAATCAAAAGGCTGCGGTGACCCTGGTACAGAACCCGGGGAGCTGTTGAAGGAGCTGGTTTACAGAATATTGCATTGCTAATGTCATTAAATTAGAAGAGACAGGTCTAAGACCTGTCTCTTCATAATATAGTGTTGTCATTCAATGGGAAATCAGTTGCTAATTCATCTCAGGCGAATCGGGGAAATCAGCCCACATCCTGTATTTATTTTTGAAGCTTCTTAATACCTTTTTCCAGATATCATCACCCCTTGTATTCAGGACAATATTTGAATTGACCTTTGCAATAACCCAGGAGTTTTCTTTAAGCTCCCGTTCAAGCTGGCCTGCTGACCACCCTGAATAACCCAGAAAAAACCGGATATTGGATTGTTTTATTTTCCTTGACTTTATCAAATCCCTTATTACATCAATCTCTCCCCCCCAGTATATATTTCCTTCGACCAACACACTATTAGGGATTAAGTCGCCGAGATTATGCAGATAATGNNCCTTCGATAGTTGCGTCTACCTGTAAGTCAAGCTTTTTATTGAGGATAAATCCAACTGAACCTTCCGGTGTATGGTCTGTTAAATATACTATGCTCCGGTTAAAAAACGTATCAGGAAGAAAGGGTTCGGATATAAGTATCTTGCCTTTCTCCGGTATTTTATCTTCCGGCAATATTGTAAATAAATCGAGTTCCGGTTGCATAATGCAAAATAACAATTAGATTGTAAATATTATGCAAAAATAATTAAGTAAAAACTTATCTTCAATTAAATATTATCATATTTTTACCTCAATTGTTAAATAATCGTATGCAAAGAAGTACTTTAAGTATAATAGGGAATAAAGTTGTTTTAAATATCCGTGAAAGGATGTGCGAAACAGCAGAGGAGATGCTCGCGAGTGACAAATTTCGACAGGTGCTGGATCATTGCCTCAATAATCTCAGAACAAAGAATTCACCGCTGCTCGAATTTTTCGGAACATGTGAACCTGATGAAGAGTGTGTTGACTATCTTGTCAAGACTCTGTCATTGCTGGTAAAATATGAAGCTAATGTTGTTCCTCATATCTATGATAAGTCAATTAGATTTCTTAAAGATCTCGATAAACTCGCAGGTTTTGTTGAATACCTGTACGATTACTGGCGCCATTTCGACCGTTTCATAATAAATGATTCAGAAGGTGACCGGCTTGATAAGAGACCATATCGTACTTTCAATGAAACAATTGAACAGCTCACCCATCTGATAAGAACAGTATACAGACATATTCAGGAAAATATTACAGGCAGTCATCCCAGTGTTTACCGGCAGGTTCCGGCAGGTGCTGAGATGGCAGTAATCTCACTGCCAAAAGATATTGCATATCAGGGAGAAAATTATAAGAAACTTAACAGTGTGCCTGTAATTCGCCAGATGCTTATCTATCCGCCGCTTGTTATCCAGCAACCTATGAATAAACGAACCGGAGACTTCAAAAAAATCAATCAGAATCCGGTTGACCTGGTCAATTTAACTCCCGGTGAATGGCTTTGTTATCCGGCTAAAGTAGGTAAGCTTCTTATTATGGTCTACTTTCATCTTGATTTTTTTGAACTTGGGTTTTCAATGTGTAATCTATTCCAGCTGGCAGATGATTCGGATCTTGAGAAAAAACCCGATGCTCTCTTTATTTATGGAGTTCCCGGGAATCTTATTGACGGACTTGCAAAATTTTCTACAGTATTTTATGATGACGATGAAAACAAAATCTTCGTTGGAGCTATTCCCGACCGGCCTGAATTTGCTTATTTCGGTTATCTAAAAAAGATGATCCTCACTCTTCATAACTCCATTGTGATAAAGATGGAAAACATGCCGTTTCATGGAGCTATGGTGAAGATCTTGTTACAGGGTAATAAGGAAGCCACCATACTGATGATGGGTGATACAGGTGCAGGAAAATCAGAAACACTTGAAGCCTTCAGGGTTCTTGCTGAAAAATACATCCGTGAACTTACTATCATTGCTGACGATATGGGTTCTATTGAGCTCGATCAGGATGGGTGTCCTATCGGATATGGAACTGAAATAGGTGCATTCCTTCGTCTCGATGATCTGCAGCCTGGCTACGCTTTTGGACATCTCGACCGCTCAATCATTTTTAACCCGAGTCAGGTCAATGCACGTATAGTTTTCCCTGTCACGAAATTTGAGACTGTTATTGCAGGTCATAAAATCGACTATATCCTCTATGCCAATAATTATGAGGAGATTGACAATGAACATCCTGTCATTGAAAAATTCACTTCCCCGGAATGGGCACTCGATATTTTCAGTGAGGGCGCCGTTATGAGCAAGGGAACAACAACTTCAAGCGGACTGGTTCACTCCTACTTTGCAAACATATTCGGTCCTCCTGAATATAAAGATGTTCATGATAAGATCGCAGCCAGATATTTCGCTTCATTCTTCAAAAATAATGTTTTTGTCGGACAGATGAGGACAAGACTTGGGATACCGGGCTATGAATCGAGCGGACCAAAAGAAGCCGCGATGGCATTACTGAGGATTATCGGGGTTACAATTTAACAATTGTAGGGACGTTTGAACAATTGTNNGTCCCTACAATTGTTGCATGCAACGTCCCTACAATATGCAACGTTTCTAAAATCCTAATATTTTTCCGGATCTGTCTCCTTCATCATTTCGTAAACAACATCGAACACATCTTCAGCACTGGGTTTGGAAAAATAGTCTCCGTCAGTTGTGTAGGCCGGTCTGTGCTCTTTAGCTGAAAGAGTTTTTGGAGGACTGTCAAGATACTTCCAGCCGCCTTGTTTCTCAATTACCTTCTGCATCATATAAGCAGTTGTTCCGCCGGGCAGGTCTTCGTCCAAAAAAAGTATCCTGTTAGTTTTTTTAAGTGATTCAACTATCATATTGTTGCGGTCGAAAGGAATAAGCGTCTGTACATCAATTAATTCTACAGATATATCATGTGCTTCAAGCTGCTTTACAGCCACAGCTGCGATTTTGACTGTTGATCCGTATGTTACAATTGTCAGGTCTGTTCCTTGGTTTAATATCTCTGGAATTCCTAACTCCAGACGAAACTCTCCTATATTATCAGGCATTTTTTCTTTCAACCTGTAGCCATTAAGAGGTTCAATAACAATAGCCGGATCTTTTCCCTCAAGCAGAGTATTATAGAAGCCTGCAGCTCTTGTCATATCCCTGGGAGAACAAACATAGATGCCCCTTACCGAATTTATCAGCATGCTCATTGGCGACCCGGAATGCCAGATCCCTTCGAGGCGATGCCCTCTGGTGCTTATAATCAGAGGTGCAAGCATCCTTCCTGCAGTTCTGTAATGTGTTGTTGCAAGATCATCACTTAATATCTGGAGAGCATACATAAGGTAGTCGAGATACTGGATTTCAGCAATAGGTCTCAACCCCCTAAGTGACAGCCCGAGGCCCTGACCAAGAATAGTAGCTTCTCTGATACCGGTATCGGTGATTCTGAGCTCGCCGAATTTTTTCTGTAATCCCTCAAGTGATTGATTAACGCCACCAATTCCTCCCGTATCTTCACCAAAAGTCAGCAACTTTGGATATTTTGAAAAAAGCTTGTCGTAGTTATCGTGTAAGATCTGTCGTCCGGGCACTTCAGGAGAATCTGCTGAATAAACAGGAGCAACAGGTTTTACATTAAGGACAGAAGTAGCAGTTTCATTATATAGAAATGAATCATAACCTTTTATGGCATCATCATAATTTCGGTTTAGCCATCCATGCAACTCTTCGTTCAGATTTTCCGATTTCTTACATGTCAGACAAATATTTCTTAATATTTTACGGGCAGTGACAAAATTGTCTTTTCTGATAGGAGCCGGAACTTTTTCTAAATCTTCTTTATAGCTATCGACTGACTCCTCTTTTGCCTTTTCAGTGCATTTGCAGGAACGATCATTAATGATTTTAACCAGAGCATCCCGTTCAATACGTATGGGATTCTGAAATGATTCCCATCCTTTCCTTCTGGCTTCCTTTGCTTCTTCATCAGCCTCTGCTTCAAGTTTATCTAGTTCTTCAGCCGGTGCAATATCAGATTTGAGTATCCATTCCCTCATCCTCTTTATGGGGTCAAATTCGACTTCCCATTTCATACGTTCTTCACTTTTATATCTCTCATGCGACCCGGACGTGGAATGTCCCTGAGGCTGGGTNNTCTTCATAAAGCTTTATTAATCCGGCATAATCCCAACCTTTTCCCTTGAAAATCCTTATTCCCGGTTTATCTTTTTCTGATTCAAAACCTTTGAGAATTTCCGAAATGCTTCCTTTTGTTGTCTGGTATTTTTTAGGTACAGATATGCCATATCCATCATCATAAATCGAAACTGCCATGGGCACCTGCAAAACTCCGGCTGCATTAATTGTTTCCCAGAAATAACCTTCAGAAGTACTGGCATCGCCAATAGATCCGAATGCCACTTCATTTCCTTTAAGCGATAGTGTTGTAAATTGCTGCAGATCTTTATTTTGCCTGAATAACTTGGATGCATAGGCTAATCCGAGCAACCGCGGCATTTGCCCGGCTGTTGGAGAAATATCAGCTGAAGAGTTTTTTTGTTTTGTCAGATCCTTCCATGATCCGTCAGGATTGATATTAGGTACGCAAAAGTGGTTGTTGAAAACTCTTCCGCCGCTTCCTGTATTAAACTGATTATCCGTGTTCCCATACAACTGATGAAAGAACTCAAGTGAGTCATAAAGCCCCATTGCCATCATCCATGTCTGATCCCTGTAATATCCCGATCGCCAGTCTCCGTTTCTGAATTGTTTTGCCAGAGCCAGCTGAATAATCTCTTTACCGTCTCCGAAGATGCCGAACTTTGCTTTTCCGGTGAGGACCTCACGTCGGCCGATAACACTCAGATTTCTGCTAAGATTAGCCATTCGGAAGTCTGCCAGTATACTCTCTTTATTAAATTCTTGTCCTGATTGATTTTTGATCTCTTTCATTCCAATACTCTCCCCGGTCAAAATTGGTTCTGTTTGATGATTGTTTTGTTTCATGAAGTCAATATGATTAAAGGTCTTACTGAGACTAGAAACAATCTAAGGCCTATGTTGTTTAAATAACCTGAAATTAGAGGTTATTTATTACTGTCAGATTCTGAAAGATCGCCTTTTATCTTTACAGAAGCCCAGGTGTTAAAGTTCCCGGTTTCATCAGAATAGACCAGAAAAGCCTCATATTCAGGATGAATCCGAAGAAATTCAATTGTCTTTTCTTTCCCCATCACCATAAAGGCTGTTGCCAGACCATCAGCCATGGCACAATCATCAGCTATAACAGAAGCACTTAGAAGGGTGTTTTTAGCAGGATAGCCTGTTTTTGGATTGATTTCATGGGAATATTTAATGCCATCTTCAATATAAAATTTTCTGTAATTACCTGATGTAGAAATAGATTTATCAGATAGCCTGATTATAGCCTGAAGTGACTGGCCGGGGGTCATGTTATTATCCTCAGGCTTATCGATACCAATTCTCCATAGTTTACCCGCTTTTTCCCCTTTTGCCCTCACCTCTCCTCCTATCTCGACAAGGTAATTTTTAATACCCAGACCGTCGAAAAAATGAGATACCACATCTACCGAATATCCTTGCGCAATAGCGTTAAAGTCAAATAAGATGTTCGGATTAGATTTTACAAGCTTTCCATTTACCATTGATACTTTGTCCATCCCGACAAGTTTTAACAAGCTGTCCCGTTTTGCCTCTGTAAAGGTTTTATGAGCATCAGGACCAAATCCCCATGCTTTTACGAGAGGTCCTACCGTTATATCGAAAGCGCCGTCAGTCAGTGCCGATATTTCAACAGATCTTCTGAATGCTTCCGTTAGAAATGAATCAGGAATAACATCTTCATTTCTGTTTATTCTGGAAATAATTGAGGAATCCTTATAATTGGATAATGACATGTCAAAATTACTAAGAATCTTTTCAACTTTTTGCTTTAGTTCTGCAGGGTCCATATTTTTCTTATTTTCATAAACAATACTATATGTCGAGCCCTGGGCATAACCGGTGAAATTTGCAAACACAGGTTTGGTTTCCCTGCAACCGGATAAAATTAATCCAGTCAATAAAAAGCCAGTCAATAATTTATTAATCATGATTTTATGTTATAGTTTTTTTACTCCGTATACCTGTGCAATCTTACATAAAATATTTTCTCCTTCAAAATATTATAATTCCTCTTATTATCTTTGATACAACAATTCCCTGTTTTTAAAGTTTTAATCTATCAGATCAACCATACTCAGATGAGATATATTCTGCTTTTTGCCTGCATTTTCATAACCTTTTCAGCTAAGGGACAACAAACATATCCTGATTCAATCCTTTTCTCAAACCATACCTATAATGATAAGATCAAAACGGTACAAATATACAAGGATGGCTGGAATCTTTCATATCCTATAATTAAGCTTAATAGTCCTGATAAATTAGTTTTGAATTTTGATTTGATTGGGGATCAGCCCGAAACGTATTATTATACCTTCATCCATTGTGATAAAGACTGGAAAAGATCCGATATTTTT
>PMIL01000136.1 GCA_003157075.1 Bacteroidales bacterium
GGAAGCAGCGGCGATTCAATTGTCTTTTTATCAGAAAACAATTCCGGTGAATCGCCGCTGCTTCCTTCCCCCTTTTCTCACTTAAATTCATTGTCATCCCGAGTGAATCCACCTGTCTCATTTACAATAACTTACGGATGTATGGTGGATGAGGGAGGGATCTCCCAGAGTTAAACTAATCTCTTGCTGGTTAAGATTTTTTGTTGAACAGCTGACTATGGGGTTTGGAGTTGAATAGAACAGTCAATATGGAAGTATAAATCGCTGTAACTCCTTATAAAGTCTCTGCACCGGCAATCCCACCACATTGAAATAGGAACCGTCAATATGACTGCAGGCAATAATTCCTATCCATTCCTGGATACCATAAGCTCCGGCTTTATCATATGGCTTGTAATTAGCTGTATAATAAGCTATTTCTTCATCTGTAAAAACTTCAAAAGTTACTTTTGTCGATTCTGAAAAGGTTATCTCTCTGGAATGTGAGCGAATAGATACTCCTGTAATAACTTCATGTGTATTCCCTGATATTTCTTTAAGAATTGCAATTGCATCTTCCTGATCAAGAGGCTTCCCAAGAACTTTTTTGTTACACCATACAATTGTGTCAGCAGCAATAACTATGTCATTAGCTGATAATTGATTTTTAAAAGAAGCCGCCTTTTCGTAAGCAATATATCTGGCAATCTCTTCCCCGTCAAGACCTTCAGGATATGTCTCTACATAGTCTTTTATGACCACATCGAATTTAAGTCCCAGTTCATGAAGCAACTGCTGTCTTCGCGGTGAACGGGATGCAAGAATTATATTAAATTCATTGAGTTTGTCGACTAGCATCAGAAAAGGTTCCAGGTAAGTATAATTTTTACCACCACCGAGTAAAAGATGCCGGATATCATTACGATCTTCATCATACTGCTTGCATGGTGAAGCTCTCTTCTTTCACTGCTTTTGAGAAGTTTGTATATAACGTATAGAAGTGGTAAGACAATTGCCGCTGTGATATAAACCAGTGTTATGGTATCACTGATATAAAAATGCCAGATAAGATAAAGCAGAACAACCATAATCAGGATGAGACTGACTGAAACTATTTTAGCTGAAAGTATTCCTATCACAACAGGTATAGTATTTCTTCCATATGCCAGATCACCTTCAAAATCTTCAATATCCTTAATTATCTCCCGAATAAGATTCGTAATAAAGGCAAAGAGTGAGAAGCCTCCAATCCAATAGATGATAAAGTTAAATTCAGGAAGTCTGATTGCATTTAAAGAATAATATCTGTATAGTGCCGGCCATTCATAAAAAACTACCAGCATTGGCACCAAGGCAGTAAGAAGGGCCACAACTAAATTTCCGATCAGAAACTGTCGTTTATAGCTTGCAGAATAAAAGTAAAGTAACCCTGAGACTACCAGGAACAATGCTCCTAACCAAATATATCCTGCTCTTGAAGAAATGTAAAAACCTATTGCCACACCAGCAATATTCAGTAGATTATGCCACATAATTGCCTGACGACGCGGGACTTTTGTACCTACGATAACTTTCCCTTTGTTTATAAGGTCGGTTTTTATATCGAAATAATCATTTATTACATATCCGCCGGCGGTTATAAAGACCGTAGCCGTAACAAGCAATAAGAAGTCATACCATGGAAACTGGAGTGACATAGGGATCTCTTCCCCGCTTCCGCTGGTTAATATCACACCGACCCTGCCAATTAATGGGGCAAGGACAGCATATCTCATCAATACCATGGTAAGAATTACCATGAGAAGGTTTTGCCATCTGATCAGCTTAAAAAATTCTTTCATTATTCACCATATAAATGCATCGGAATCCATCCAATTGTTATGTAATCTTAAAACCTGCTCAATAACATCCCGCACACATCCCTCACCACCTTTTTTATCAGAGATATAGGAAGAAATCTGCCTGATCTCACTGTCGGCATCAGAAGGACAAACAGGGATACCAGCTACTTTCATAACGTCAAAGTCAGGAATATCATCTCCCATGAATAGTACATCAGATTTCTGAAGATTGTACTTTTTGAGAAAAGTATTAAAATTATCCAGTTTGTTGCGGCTCTTAAGGTAAATATCCTTTACTCCAAGCATTTTAAGCCGTTTCTGATATTCCTTAGAACTACTTCCTGAAATAATTCCAATATAGTAGCCTTTTTTCACAGCAAGCTGAAGTGCATAACCGTCACGAAGATTGACAGTCCTGTTTGGAACACCGAATGAATTCAGGTTTATTGTCTGAAGTGACAACACTCCGTCAATATCAAAAACAAATGCCCTTACTCTTACAAGATCTTCTTTGAAATTAGACATATTGTGTTTCTTCTGGTCAGTAATTAAATTTTATCTTCTCGTTTTATTACAAAAGGTTCTGGGTTCTGGGTTCTTAAAAAATTACCCAGCAACCAGCACCTAGTACCCAGCACTGTCTTTTTACTTTTGTCTTTTTACTTTTGTCTTTTATCTTTATTATTATAGTATTCAATTATTGCCTGAGTCATATCACTATAAATCTTCTGTAGTTCCGGTGAGAAAGATAATAACTCCAGATGTTTTTCAATTGTATTCTGATCATTCCGTACAGCAGGTCCGGTCTGTGAGTTCTCCGGCCCGGCATCAAGGGCTTTTGAAATCGTCTCATTTATTAACGGTGCCATAATTTCAAAAGGGAATCCTGCTTTCAAAACCACATCCTTTCCTACTGTCAGCATGTGATTGATAAAATTACTAACAAAAACCGCAGCAAGATGAAGCATTCTTCTATGGTCAGTATCAACAGAATAGGCTTTTCCCGAAACCGATTCTACCAGGGTGTTTAGAATAAGAGAAGACTCTTCATCGGAAGATTCCAGAAGAAAGGGGAGCCCGGTGAAATTTACTATCCTGTTTTTGGAGAAAGTCTGGAGCGGATAGAAAATGCCCTTATGTATGATATTTTCCGGAAAAATGTCCAAGCCCATACTACCTGCTGTATGAACCACCAAAGCTCCAGAGCTGCATCTGATATCTCTTAGAACTTTTTTTAACCTATGGTCAGGAACAGCAACAATTATTACACTGGTAGAATCAGGAAAAATAAGGTTATCCGACCATACTGCATTACAAGCACCAGCCAGAAATTTACCGCCTGATTCAGATTCCGAAACAATCTTATCTATCCTGAAGCCTGTATGAAACAACTCCCTGCACAAAGACCCGGCTACCTTACCTGCTCCTGCAAAAGAAATGTTATACTGATACATTATCAATTTTTTCAGAAATATACAAAATTACCTGAACTTCAGATAACCCGTAAGCAGGGAAGATTCTGACCTAATTCTTAGTATCTGGAGAATTAAGCGGGGCAGAAGAGGCAGGCTTATCCTTGCCATATAAATTCTGAGTAAGACCTGTTACCTGAACATTATAGACTTTATATGGATTCTGATATGATGAATTACTTGATTGCATGACATAATTACAATCCCAGTAGACATGGCCTGATACTAACAACACATCACCAGACTTCGCATCTGTCAGGTTACCATACATCTCTGATGGATTGCAGAATGTATATTGAGAGTACAAGTCTCCGACCACCATGAAAGATATACTACTACTTGATGTCCAATAAACATAGGCTGATTGATTGGTAAGACTGTACAGGATATCTTTTCCGCAACCACATTTTGCCTGTTTCTTGCAACCTGTATAGGAGAAAACGGGTGCTAATATGATCAACGAAATAACTATTTTTCTTATAATGTTTCCTCTCATTTCAGATCAATCTTTTTCTATTATTAATAATCAACGGACAAAGTAAGCCTTTATTTCAATCATTACAAAAAAACAGGCCGTCAAAAAAAAAAATTTGACGGCCTGAATATAGAGTTATGTGCAAATTAAGCCTGTGCTGTTGGTCCTCCAAAACTTAAAGGAATAATCGGCCCTGATCCTTTGACTTCTTTTATTGTCCCATGGACTGATTCATATTTGGCGATGTTATCCTGAAGAGCTGCGACAAGTCTTTTAGCATGCTCAGGTGTAAGAATAATCCTCGATTTTACCTGAGCTTTGGGTATACCAGGCATGATCCGAACGAAATCTATTACAAATTCAGAAGCTGAATGAGTTATTACTGCAAGGTTCGAATAAGTTCCCTGTGCAACTTCTTCATTCAGTTCGATACTGATCTGGGAAGGGTTCTTGGGATCTGTCATAGCTGTTATTATTATTTTTATTTGACTTGTTCAGCTTCAGTTTCCTGCTCCACACCAACCAGATTTTCATACTCCTCGAGCGAGCCAACTATAATTCCGTTGTATTGTCTCTGGCCTGTACCGGCAGGTATCAGATGACCAACAATCACGTTCTCCTTGAGTCCTTCAAGTCTGTCTATCTTGCCCAATATTGCTGCCTCATTCAACACTTTTGTAGTCTCCTGGAAGGAGGCGGCTGAGAAGAAGCTCTTTGTCTGAAGCGAAGCTCTTGTTATTCCCTGCAAAACCTGACTTGATGTAGCGGGTATTGCATCTCTTGCATCAACAACTTTAAGGTCACGGCGTTTAAGTACAGAATTATCATCTCTCAGCTTACGGGCGGAAATTATCATACCCGGGCGAAGTGTTTGAGAATCACCGCCATCTATAATTACTTTCTTACCGTAAATCCAGTCATTCTCATCCATGAACTCAAGTTTATCAACTACCTGCCGTTCAAGAAATTTTGTGTCGCCAGGATCAACTATCTCAACCTTGCGCATCATCTGACGGACAATGATCTCAAAATGTTTATCATTGATTTTAACACCCTGTAAACGATATACTTCCTGTATCTCATTCACAATGTATTCCTGAACCTTTGTGGGTCCTTTGATCGCGAGGATATCGGAAGGGGTGATAGCTCCGTCGGAAAGTGGGATACCAGCTTTTACATAATCATTTTCCTGAACAAGTATCTGTTTTGACAGAGGAACAAGATATTTCTTAGTCTCATCTGTCTTCGATTTGATGGAGATCTCCCTGTTTCCTCTTTTTATCTTTCCGAAAGTTACTTCACCGTCGATCTCCGACACAATAGCCGGGTTAGACGGGTTACGTGCTTCAAAAAGTTCAGTAACACGAGGAAGACCACCGGTTATATCACCAGATTTTCCAACTGCACGCGGTATTTTGGCAAGTACTTCACCTGCTTCAACCATTTTATTCGTATCAACAACAAGGTGAGATCCGACAGGAAGGTTATATACCCTGAGTTCTTCACCCTTTGGATTTAAGATTTTAATAGCCGGGTTCTTGGTTTTATCTCTGCTCTCTATAATAACTTTTTCTTTAAAACCTGTCTGTTCGTCAGATTCTTCACGGAATGTTATACCTTCAATAAGGAAGTCATATCCGATCTTTCCTGCCATTTCAGAAATAATTACGGCATTGAAAGGATCCCATTCGCAAATCAGTTTTCCTTTTTCAATTTCCTGTCCAGGCTTAATGTAAAGCTTTGAACCATAAGGAATTGTATGAGTTGTCAGGGCAATACCTGTTTTCTTGTCAACAATTCTTAATTCTGCAAGCCTTCCGATTACAATATCAATATCGCCTTTTTCAACATCTTTTTTAGGAACTGTCCTGATCTCTTCGATCTCTGCAATACCACCATATCGTGCAATAAGCCTCGATTCGGTGGTGATATTTGAAGCAGTACCTCCAACGTGGAATGTACGGAGTGTCAGCTGAGTTCCTGGTTCCCCGATACTCTGTGCGGCAATTACGCCAACAGCTTCACCCTTCTGTACCATTCTTCCGTTTGCCAGGTTACGTCCATAGCATTTTGCACAAACTCCTTTTTTGGATTCGCATGTAAGAACCGAACGGATCTCAACCTGTTCAATCGGAGAATCTTCGATTTTCTTGGCCAGGTCTTCGGTAAGTTCCTGTCCAGATTCAACAATAAGTTCTCCGGTCAGCGGATTGTAAATATTATGAACTGTTGTACGGCCAAGAACTCTTTCGTATAAAGATTCAACTACTTCTTCGTTTTTCTTAATTGCAGTAGCTATCAGACCACGAAGGGTTCCGCAGTCTTCTTCATTTATAATAACATCCTGTGAAACGTCTACAAGACGGCGGGTAAGATAACCTGCATCAGCTGTTTTAAGAGCAGTATCTGCAAGACCTTTACGGGCACCATGGGTAGAAATGAAATACTCAAGAACCGAAAGTCCCTCTTTAAAGTTCGAGAGGATAGGGTTTTCGATAATCTCCGAACCTGTTGCGCCTGATTTCTGAGGTTTGGCCATAAGACCCCTCATACCTGAAAGCTGACGTATCTGTTCCTTTGAACCCCTGGCACCTGAGTCAAGCATCATATACACTGAATTGAATCCCTGCTTGTCAGTCGACAGCTGTTTCATCAGTGTCTGTGTAAGCCTTGCATTAACATGTGTCCAGATGTCAATTATCTGATTGTAACGTTCGTTATTTGTAATGAATCCCATGCTATAGTTATTCAGCACTTCTTCAACCTGCTCGTATCCTTCGTTAACGAATTTTGTTTTTTCTTCAGGAATGATTACATCGTCGAGATTGAAGGACAATCCTCCTTTAAATGCTGAATAGAACCCAAGGTTTTTAATTGCATCAAGGAAATCAGCAGTTTTAGCAGTACCGGCAAGTTTCAGAACTCTTCCGATAATATCCCTTAAAGATTTTTTTGTAAGGATTTCATTGATATAGCCTACTTCAACAGGCACAAACTGATTGAATATGACCCTGCCCACAGTAGTCTCAATAAGGTGGTTTATTAATTCACCATCTTTCCTGTCATTGGCTTTAACTTTTATATAAGCGTGAAGGTCAATAACGCCTTCATTGTATGCTATATTTACCTCCTCAGGTGAATAGAAGATCAGACCCTCACCCCTCACTTTTTCTGTTTCAGTACTCTTTCTTCCCTTTGTAATATAATAGAGACCAAGAACCATGTCCTGTGACGGAACGGTTATAGGAGCACCATTTGCAGGGTTAAGAATATTATGTGAAGCAAGCATGAGCATCTGAGCCTCAAGCACGGCGCCATTGCCCAGAGGAAGGTGAACAGCCATCTGGTCACCGTCGAAGTCAGC
>PMIL01000183.1 GCA_003157075.1 Bacteroidales bacterium
GAAACTTTTTTATGCAGTTTCTCAGTCATCTCCAAAGCTTAAGTTGACGGCTATGGGGTTGGGGGTGAGTACAAAAAGTCAAAATGACAAGATGTGTATATAGTATAGCTTAATGGGCAGGGGGCAATAAAAGAAAAGAACAGCGTGGCTTTAGGGCTGGTTTCGTATCAAATCAGAATTCATTTATTTCTCGGCGGCCGGCAAGTGAAAATATTTCTTCAATAATTCCAACTATTTTCAATTGTTTGCGTCTTTAGTGCGAGAATATGAACTCCGGCGGAATAAATATCAATAAAGAAATCCTCGCACGATGCAAAAACGGTGAGGTTAAAGCGCAGTTTATACTTTATAAACAATACTCTAAAGCTATGTACAATGTTGCAATAAGGTTTCTGAACAATAAGATGGATGCAGAAGACATTCTTCAGGAATCTTTTCTAACGGCATTTGAGAAGCTCGGAGAACTTTCAAATTTTAATGCATTCGGAAGCTGGCTGAAGAGGATTGTTATAAATAATTGCATCTCTCATCTGAGGAAAGGCAGGTTTGAGTTCGAGGATATTGACAATTATGCTTCCGAAGAATATTCTGATGATGCGGACCAGGATATAAGCATTGATCCCTCACAGGTTCATTATGCTATCAGAGAGCTTCCGCCACAGGGAAGAACAGTACTTATTCTTCACGCTCTGGAAGGATACAAGCACAGGGAGATATCGGAGATGCTCGGGATCTCCGAATCAACAAGTAAATCACAATATAAGCGGGCCTTGGACCTGTTGTTCATTCAACTAAAAGGGAGAATATATGTCAGTCAGACTTGAAAAATATCTATCCGGACAAAGAGAAAATCTGGATGTTGAAACGCCCGATGATAATGTTATCTGGGCAGGAATTCAAAAGAATTTGGACACAGAGAAACAGTCTGTTAAACACCTGATCAGCAAGACGATGATAATAAGGTTCAGGAATATTGCTGCGGTGGTTATAATTCTCTTTTCGCTTGGATATATTGCCAATGATATAATTAATGGAAGAATCGCGGGACGCAAAATATCCTTGTCCTCAATTAACAATGCACTAGGCAGACGTGAGAAGGAGTATATGACACTTGTCAGTTTAAAAACGGAGGAGGTTAAGTCATTCAGCGGTTCGGATGATGTGATCATAAAACAGCTTTTTGACGAGATTAAAAAACTTGATGCAGTATATGATCAGTCAATGAAGGATCTTAAAGAGCTTGGTCCCAATCAAAGGGTGATAAACACGATCTTCAATACATATGAGCAGAAAATACGACTGCTGGAATTAATAATACTTGAAACAAATAAAATTAACAGCCATGAAAGCAACAGCAAAATTATTCTTTAGGACACTGGTACTCATTATATTCACAGTGTTGGTTTCTGCAGAGTCGGCATCAGGATCTGATCTCCAGAAAACCTATACCTGGAAATACAATATAAATAAAGACGGGAGCGTGGCGCTTGAAAATTATGAATGTAATGTTACGATCCATACGTGGGATAAAGGTGAGACAGAATTTCATTTAGTTATTGATGCTAAAACCAAATCTGATGAAGACGCAGCCNNCTCTGGATCCCTTCAGGATGCAGGTTCGGATTAAATTCAAAATACTCTGAGGTTAAGATGGAAGACTTTTCGGGTCAGCTTACCCTTGACCTTTATAATGATAATTTTTATGGATCAAATGTAACAGGTAAAACCTCGATTGAAGATAAGTACAGTACAATTGAATTCAAAGAGATGAAGGATCTGAAGGCAGATCTTTACAATTCCAAGCTTGAAGCAGGAAATACCGGGAACCTGAATATAGAATCAAAATACTCAAAAGTCACTGCACTGAGTTCAGGGATTCTGACAGTTAATGGTTATAATGATAAGTACAATATCACTAGAACCGGCGACATCTCATTTGTTGCTAAATACTCTGATCTGAAAACGGAAACTTCAGGTATGACCAGCCTCGACTGTTATGAAGGAACTGTAATTATTGAGGAAGCCCGGGATATAAAGATTACCTCAAAGTATGCCGATTTTCAGTTTGGCAAGGTTGATAATGTTTCCATAGAGTCATCATACAACGATAAGCTGTCTGCCATAAAAATGACTGCAATAAGAATAATTGACTCCAAGTACTGTTCGTTCAGGATAGAAGAACTTGCAAATTCTATTGTAGAGAATGAGGGTTACGAGGATAAGATCAATATACTAAAGACCGGTCAGGAATTCAGTAAAATGACTATTGCTGGCAAATATGTGGATATCTCTCTCAGTCTGCCAAAGACTCTTGACTACAAGTTCAAGGCAAAAATAACTTATCCAAACCTTGACATTGATGAATCAAAATTTGTTACTAGGACAAAGATAAGTGATGGTTCCCAGCTCGAATATGATGCTGTTAAAGGCACTGAGAAGGATGGTATGCCGGTTGTTGAAGTCAATGGTTACCAGATGTCGCTGAAGATAACAGGAATATAGCGGTTAACCCGGCAGGAACAGATAACAAAAAGTTCGTTGAGAGACGAACTTTTTTTATAGTTATGCCAGTATATTTCAACACATATCGTATAAATAATTGATTGTTTTTTACTTCATATTTGAAATATTTAGTAAATTTGGGTAGCTGCGTTTCTAACCTGTGAATTAATGTCATTGATAAAGTACATCGAGAGATTGCGACGTATGGATTCATTGATATCCATGAAAGCGACCGGGACTCCTGAGGAATTTGCTGAAAAACTTGGGATCAGGCGGAGCACCCTTTTCTTATCTCTGCAGGAAATGCGTGAAATGGGAGTTGATATAAAATATTCCTGTTACAGGCAATCCTATTTTTATGCTGATAATCGCAGGATAAGAATAAAGCTGGAAAACATCTTCTCAGAAACTACTGATTAGGATAGAGTTGCTGATGTCAGGAGGTGAGGTATAAATTCATTCCGGGCTTTAGCCAATAATTTATTATTTTATGCGCTAGTCCGGTATTATCGGACTCACTTAATATAAATTCGGTCAGAAGTAAATTTCTCGTGCTATGAATTTACTGGACCGGTATTATAATCTAAAGGGCTTCCATCTTTTCATTGGAGTTGTACTTGCAAATTTGCTGCTGATCTGGTTGTCTAAAACCGTGTTAATAAATGAGGTTGTCTTTTTTAATGCCTTTAGTGAGCAGCTGACTTATGAACGTTCTCTCATATTATTTGAAGATCTAAAAAAGCTTTCATGGATGAATTATGCATTTAGCCCAATAATTCTTCTTATAAAGTTTTCATTAATAAGTTTAGTAATATATATAGGGATTGTTCTTTCAAATATTGAGACCAAGATATCTCTGGGTTCTGTTTTTAAGGTTGTTATAGCTAGCGAGATAATTTTTGTTACAGTGGGTTTTATCAAATTTTTTTGGTTTTATCTTTTTGCAGGGAACTATGACCTGAATGATCTGGCTTTCTTCTATCCATTATCCTTACTTAATCTATTTAATCGGGGAGAAATTAGCAGAATCTGGATTTTCCCTTTGCAGACCATTAATTTATTTCAACTTATTTATATTATATGTATTTCATATGGTCTTAACAAAGTATGTTTTGTAAATAAACCTGATTCAGAGAGGATTGTATTATTATCATATTTACCAGCACTCGTCTTATGGATAGTATTAATGATGTTTTTAACAATTGATTTTGTATCGTGAAAAAAATCATTTTAAGTATTGTAATCCTAATTATGGTTTTATTTGTTTCGTCCCTGGTAATAGGAATAAACAAAAAATTGCGTGACCACAAATTAGTTGCAGAAAAAATTGCAAAGCTTCCGGCTTTTTCTTTAATGACGCTGAACAAAAGAATCTATAATTCAACAGACACAAAAAATGGACCTGTACTTATTGTTCATTATCACCCTGAATGCGATCACTGCCAGTATGAGATTTCTGAAATACTGAAAAGTAAAATTCCATTCGTGTTTTCAAGTGTAATCCTGGTTTCAAGTGCTCATCCTGATTCGATTAAAAGCTTTCTTTCAAATCTCAATGTCAAAGATTATTCGACAGTGATTCCTCTTTTGGATACTTCATACAAATTTGAAGAAATTTTCGGAAGAGGAACAATCCCTTCAACCTACATATATAATCGAAATTTGACACTTGTAAAAGTGCTGCAGGGGGAGGTGAAGACCGAAACTATTCTTAAATACCTTCAGGAGAAGTGAATAACGTAGGAAAAATAAGAAAAAACTCTGTACTTCAGCATGATTCTTCAGATTGCGGAGCTGCCTGTCTTGTGTCAGTCATTAAATACTTTGGAGGAAATTCAACAATCGAAAAAATAAGAAAACTCAGCGGAACTTCCCAGTATGGAACTAGTATGCTAGGGCTATACCAGGCAGCAACTCAAAGTGGCCTGGAACCAACTGGTTATGAATCTTCTGTAAAGGATATAATAGAATATAGTAACGTACTTATTCTTCACATTAATCCGGAAGAAAGACAGCAACATTATATTGTAAGTTTTGGTTTTGTTGATGACAGATTTATTATTTGGGATCCGGCAAAAGGACTGACAAATATGTCAAAAGATAGACTGGAAAAGATATGGTTAAGTAAAAAGTGTCTTGGATTGTTACCGGCAAGTACATTTAAGCTAGAAAAGGAGAATAATAGAGGAAAAAAGAAGTGGGTACTGGAAGCAATCAAACCTGAAAAAGATCTTTTGTTAATCAGCGTTACAACTGGTATTTTGATATCGGGATTGGGACTTGTAATGGCCATCTTTACACAAAAGCTTATAGACCAGATACTGCCTACCAGGGAGATGAAAGTGCTTCTAATATCATCATGTTTAGTTTTTATACTCCTGGCAACACGGATAGTTCTCTCAGCTATAAGGCAATATTTCTTGTTGCTACAAGGTAAGACATTTAATATAAGAATTGTTGATGAGTTTTTTAATGCACTTCTTTTTCTTCCAAAGACATTTTTTGATACCAGGAAGACCGGCGATTTTGTAGCAAGGTTAAATGATACGATGAGGATTCAAAGAGTTATAGCTGAAATTGCAGGTGTTTACATTATTGACATATTAATCCTTCTTGTTACCATCATTGCTTTGTTTTTTTATTCGAGAATCGCCGCAATAATTTCTCTTTTTTTAATGCCGTTATTTTACTTGTTAGTATTCAGGTGGGACAAAAGAATTATTTCTGCACAACATGATGTTATGACGGGGTATGCACTTAGTGACAGTAATTTTATTGATTCACTTAAAGGGATTGGAGAAATAAAAAGTTTAAACTGGCAGAACGATTTTACATTAAAAAATAAATCAATCTATTCTGAATTCCAGGAAAGAGCTTTTTATCTGGGGAAGATAAAAGTGAAACTAAGCCTGCTTAGCGGGCTGGCAGGTACTTTTTATATCATGATCATTCTTTTATATTCCTCAAGTCAGGTTATGACTTCCATGATGACGCAGGGAGAGCTGATGGCAGTACTCTCTTTAAGTTCCACATTACTTCCGTCAGTACTTAATCTTGCGCTGATAGGTATTCCTTTTAACGAAGCAAAAGTTGCATTGAACAGGATGTTTGAATTTACACAAATAGAGCCTGAAGAAAGAGTGTCAGCTGCCAATAATGAAAATTTGGAAATCCAGAAATTATCATTTGAAAATCTTTCTTTCAGATTCCCAGGACAAAAATTATTGTTAGAAAACATTTGTTTAAGTATTGAAAAGGGAAAGGTCATTTCTCTAGTTGGTGAAAGTGGATGCGGCAAGAGTACCCTGGCAAATATTATGCTGAGGTTTTATTTGCCTGAATCTGGTAAAATAAGTATTAACAACTGCAAATCTTCAGATGAACTTGATCTGAAAAAATGGAGGTCTAAAATTGGCATAATTCCACAGGAAATTCATATATTTAATGGTACAATTCTGCAAAACTTACTAACGGAACTTACTGAAAGCAAAATTAATGAGATGATCTCAACAATTTCAGGATTTGGGTTAGGTGGTTTCATTGATGGATTTCCCTCAGGTTTAATGACTATTGTCGGAGAGGAGGGGATTAATCTTTCAGGCGGTCAAAAACAATTGCTTGCCTTTATCAGGGTCCTGATTACTAAACCTGATATCCTTGTAATTGATGAAGGTACTTCAAATATGGATCGTGGTACTGAAAGCATGATAATGAACCTTATTAACAGACTCAAATCTGACATGGGGATTTTGTTGATTTCCCACAGGATAAACATGATAAGGCATTTAAGTGACTATATATATGTCATTGAAGGTAAGGGTATCACAAATGAAGGGACCCATGATGAACTTATTAAGTCTGATAATTTATATAGAAAATTTTGGGATGATTTTTATTAATATTTTTTGGAGAGTCCGGCATTAATAGACTCTTCATGTTTTAATTTGATATGCTTTATGCTTTTAGATAAAGTGTTCAAAGATGAATATTTAGAGATGCTAGAGAAGAATGAGATAATATATGGGAATGAATATCTTTTTGAATTTTTTAATAATTGTCAGGAATAGGAAAAAATATTACGGTGCGCTGCACCTTTCTTCTCATTCTATTATTTTCATTTCTACAAATATTCGGCGGCTCTGCCGCTATTGTTTCATTCTAGAAGGTGCAGCGCACCGGAATATAAAATGTCTGCATTAGTTATTATTTAAAATCACGTTTAACCCAGTCATCGATTTGACTGTATTCAAAGTATCAATGATCCCAATCTTTTGTCTGGAATCTATTGACATATTGGAAACAATGAAATTATCCTGTGAAGAGTTTTTATTTGTAATCTTGAGAATGTAGATAGTAGATCCAAATTTATTACTAGAAATTGAGAGATCTCTCAAGTATTTTTCGACCACAATTTGATGCATTCCATCATAGTAATATATTGAAGAAAGATCACCAATTTCTTTTTTTATACAAGTTCTTGTGAACTCAAGTGTGCCGATGGTTTTTAAATTATTCACCTGCTTTCTCATTTTAAAGATTACAAAAGCGGTAATACAAATAATTACGATTAGAATTGAAAAGTACAGAATTAAAGAATTACGTTCATCCTTGAATTTATAGTAAAGGTTAATAGTCAGTAACAATAGGAAGAAAACAATTGTATATACGATGTATAGTTTTTTATTTCTTCGACCAATTTCTTTGGGATCAGAGGATTCTGCCCGGTAAATCTTAAACTTACTCATTTTAAAAATGATTAGTTGAATATTATCTTGATAAATAGACTAATAAATGGTAACGATATAGTAAATGCCTTTCATTTTCATCTTTTCCTTTTCTATGTCCAAAACATATCAATCAAAATATCAATAACCTCATTAATCTTCTAAAAAATAGATTATAGATGACTAAAATTATATCCTTGTTAACAACAATGCAACTATTTCTGAAAAATAGTTGCATTGTTTCAAAGTACAACGAAGTAATTATTCCACCATAGCCGATTTTACTATTCCTCATGTTCTGCAGAAAAACCACAAATTATTGCTGCAGCTAGTCCTGCAAATGGATTAGCTAGAGCATACATTGCTCCGATCCCAGAACATAGTAGAATTGATCTCCAAGATCCACCATTGAGATTTTCCATCTCTTCAAAACTTAATTTTCTTGTTTCCATTTTTTAAAAGTTTTACAATTAATAATAGAAATTTATCGAAGATAAATTTCTATTATTAGAGTCCATTAATACTGGATTTAGATAAATTTGTGAACCTATAAACAATTATTTAATATAAAATTTGACTATTAGTGATAAAAGAATCTGGATAGTTTTTAATTTGTAAAACTAGTTATGATAATGTCAATATATCTGGAACAAATAATACTCTATTCTTAAAGAGTTCTACCTAGAATTCTATTGTTATATTTAAAAATCAATCAAAATTTTATGTAAAAGTCTCCTCAATGTTTGAACCTTCAGAATTCTTTCAGTTTCTTAAAAAGCCACAATATCAGTTTATCGAAGCGAAAGAGACCAGTGTTATTCCGACAGCTATCAAAATCTATTTGCTGTTACTCATTATTCTTGGACTGATTAATTCAATGAATATAATCATCCTTCATGTTTTTTTTGTACTTCCGGTTGATGAAACACTTGTTGTATCGGAAAGATGGAAAGAACATCTATGGTTTTTTTTCCTGCTGGTCGCCATTATTGCTCCATTTCTGGAGGAAGTGATTTTCAGATTATCGCTTGTTTTTAAACCTCTTAATATTTCACTTTCAGTTTCTACACTTGTATCGCTTATAATAAACAGGCTTTCCTATCACCTGATTTCAATTGTATCCTTTTTTCTGGTATTCATCCTGATATATAAATTGGCTACAACTTATAAACAAAGGATGATCTCATTCTGGAGCAAAAATTTCAAATTCATCTTTTATTCTCTGTCTTTGTTATTTGGCCTTGTCCATATGAGCAATTATAAGTGCACTGGTATAACACAGTATCTGTTAACTTTAATTCTGGTCTTCCCTCAACTGGGGATGGGTTTCGTATTGTCTTTTACCAGAGTATACTATAAGAAGGGTTTTATTATTGGTATCATTATCCATTGTATTATGAATACTTTTGGCGCCGGTATCATATTGCATGGATATCTAAACAAGTGATTCATTTAATTCTACTGCTGTTTTACTTTTTACTATAAGATGACCTTATAAAGAGTATCATATTCAATCTCTTAAAAAAAAAGCCCCGGAAGAGAATCAGCAATCTTCCGGGGCGGGGTCTCGGTCAGGTTGACCATTCGAGACTAGAAGCACGAAAAAAACAACGAGACAAAACTTTTTAGCCTGAAATGGGTTACATAAGCAGAATTTCTAAAACTCCTGAATCTGGTCCACATCCTGAGGCTCATATTTCCTAAATTGATAGTCATAATAAACCGAATGACAAAGACTTTATTATACAATTTTAAAAAATGACAGGGACAGAAAAATGGATCATTGATATGTTATACAACATATTATTGATATTCTTTATCTGTCACGTACGATCTCCTTGTTTTACTATACCTGAGCTCTGTTCCCGCTTCCCTGATTTCTCTCACAATCCTCTTCACACTACGTTCACTGATCTCAAATCTAACAGCCAGATCAGCAGGTGCACCAGTACTTTTAAGCATAGCAAGTTTGAGTATTCTCTTTTTTAGAGTCTCTTTCTGAAAATTGTTCATTATTACCCGATTTAATAGTCTTGCAGTTGACTTTGAATATAAAATTAAACAAAAAGAGGAAAAAATCCCAAGGTTTTTAGAATTATTTTTAGGATTATTTGAAATATTTAGCCGTTATATTTTTGATCGTCAAGAAACGAATCACAAAAGACGTCAAATAACTGCAGTAGATTTGTTTACCGTGATTTGTTTTTTGTCCGGCAAAGCCAATTGAATATGAAAAATCGCTTATTTTCTGATCAACCACAGGATCTTTCCTAACCGGAGCGGATAATATCCTAGCACCTGCCAGGTATTTTTACATTTGTAACGCTTCTTCATAAAACTTAACGAAGGGAATATATCTCCTAAAACGTACAGAAACTTACGATGAAAACCGGGAATATCGTTAATAATATGACGATAAAGCTTTGGTTTTTCAACAGGCAGATTATTCTTAGGACTCTCGAGAAAGAAAACAAAATTCTTAATGGATTCTTCGTCAGAAAATTTATCTATAAAAGAATTGGTCCAATCCGGGAAGGAGATCCCCCACATATCCCTTAACGGTTTCAGATGACTGGCTAAAATCTCTGACATACCTGCCTCTGAAGCTAATTTAATCAGGTTATAATTTACTATCTCCTCAAAATGTTTTTCAATCAGTACAATCAGATCGGTATACAGTCTTAGTTGGGATTCATTATTAAGCTCNNACAGAAATCTGGTCAGGTTCTTATTCCTGACTCCAAATAGTTCGTGGTGAATCTCAACTGAGATACCATTTTTAACGAGCGAGGGGAGATGCTTGCCGGAATAGGCAAGAATAAACTTATGATAAAAAGATTTTACGGGAAGTGACACAAACCCATTGCTGATGAGAATATCTCTTGCAATAATGCATTGATCCCGGTCTATAAGAATGTCAACATCAGACATCTGCCGGAGTCCTGAATTGCCATAAACAGAATTTTCAAGTGCAAGCCCTTTCAGAATTACAGTTTTGATCTTGCTGTAATTAAGAAGATGGAGGACTTCACCCATTGCTTCGGTAATAAAGGTGTTACGCCTAAGGTTTATCATCAGGGTACTCTTCAGATATGTTGCAACGGCATCAGGTATTCCGGAAAGAAGACCTTGTTTTTCAAGATTAAACCAGATGAGAGCAGCTACTCCGTGAAGATTTGCAAGGTTTTTGAAATAATCCCAGTCATCGACTTCAGCAATAAGAGATTTTATCTTTTCAAGATTTTCATCAATGAACTCAAGCCGGCACAAACCCAACAACAGCTTCTCTTCAGTCCGTATCTTCACTACACTGCTCATTTTAAAAACCTGCTGCTCTGTTTTGTAAACATTGAGAAATATAATCCGCCTCTCTTCATAAGCTCATCATGTGTGCCTGTTTCTGCAACGGATCCTTTATCGAGGACGATTATTCTGTCAGCAAGACTGACATTTGTAAATCTGTGACTGATTAGAATCGACGTGCGGCCTTTAACTATTTCCCTGAAACGGCTAAAAATATCATGTTCCGTATCAGCGTCAAGAGAACTTGAGGGTTCATCAAGTATAAGTATCGGCGCATCCCGGAAAAGTGCTCTCGCCAGAGCTATCTTTTGCCATTCCCCCCAACTTAGTTCACGGCTATCGTCAAACAGGTTTCCAATTACGGTCTCATAGCCAGATGGTAATTTACTGATTAATTCATGAATGCCTGTTGTCGAGGCAGAAGCCGGGATTCTTTTTTCAGGATTTTTTTCATCTATATCTCCCATGCGGATGTTTTCTCCTGCTGTTAGATTATACAACATAAAGTCCTGAAAAATTACTGAAAAGTGTTTTCTGTACTCTTCAGGATCCATGTTTCTGATTTCGCTGCCATCATATTTNNTGTAAGTATTCCCCGGATAGGTAAAAGAGAGTTTATCTACTTCTATTTTTTTCTTTAGTCTGGATGGAGAAATAACGGGTTCTTCAGCAACTACATTCTCCTTTAGATTAAGAAATTCAAACGTGTCACCAATAAAAAGACCATCTTCATAAAGCCCTGCCAAAGATCCGAACAGATCTTTTATATATATCATACCCTGTCGGAAGGCTAGCAGGAACATAGCCATCTGACCAAGTGAGATTTTACCGCTTATCGTTTGGTGTGCGATAAACAAGAGTGTTATCAGAAGGGCTGAAGCCTTAAACAGGTTGGATATGAATTCGATGAGTGTCCTTCTTCTGATGATATTAATCTCTTCTTCTTTCTGTTTAAGAAAAGACTTCCTGAAAAGGTCTTTGAAATAATTACCGAGTCCGAAAAGTCTGAGTTCCCTTGAGGGCCTGTCGCCTGTAATAAGCCAGTTGAAATATGCAGATTTTCTTGCTTCTGGTGTTTGTTGCCTCTGGAAATTATACAGTATATCAGCGTAATAAAGCCGTAGCCATATACCGGGTATATTTGCAACCAGAAGAAGGACAGCAAGGGTCCAGTGAAGAGTTAATATCAGACCGGCCATTAGCATCAGAGAAAGAATCCCTCTGATAAGAGAAACCATGTTATTCAGAATGCTATTGGGACGCCAGGGTGCTTCTCTCGCTGCCCGGGACAAACAATCGAAATACTCGGGACGTTCAAAATTGATAAGGTCGAGTTTTATGGCTTTGGAGTGTAATAACCCATACATGTAGACCTCAAGTTTTAAAGATTGTTTTTTCCTGACATAAGAGCTGAAATCAGAAGAGGCTTCATCAAGAAACCAAACAGCTGCTAATGCTATTACCGGCCATAACAAATTAATGTTATGAGTTGGTGAAGCTGAATCCGCCGCTTTTGTTATAACATCGATAACAACCTTCAGGAGCCAGATAAGTGCGAGCGGGAATATACTCCTTAGCACTGACATTATTATGTTCATGGAGGTCCATCCGGCGGAACTGTTCCAGACAAGTTTTAATGACTCCCTGAATAGTTTTAGTTTTTCTCTCATCAAATATTTAATACAATTAATCGCAAACCTGCCTGCCGGCAGGCAGGGATCACGAAGTTTTAGCTATGGATCTTTTTAAACAAAAGTAATACTATCACTCTTATTCTGTTGATAAGATAATTTGGTCTGGTATTTATTCTTATATCTGCCGGAACAGGGTTTTCTCCGGTGGCTTCTGATCGCACTATCCTGCCTGCTATCAAATCTATATTTACGGGATTGTCGGCAATTGCATTGCTATCACCTCTTCCGATATAAGATATAATCCCGTTACTGTTTATTATTTTAGAAAGACGATGTACTATGAGTCCCTGTTCCCGCCGGATCGCAATTATTTCACCGGGACGCGGCAATCCTTTGATGGTTAAAGGTTCGATCAGTATCATGGAACCTGGCTTTATGGATGGATACATACTATAACCGTGAGCTTTTATTCTTATGGTTTTCCCTTCTGAGAGAAGTGTTAGTCCTGTATCTTTTAGTATCGCACGATTATTCCGCAAGTTATTCATGTTCGCGTATAAGGTCTATTATACTTCTGTCGGGTTTGAAGAAAAGCTTAGCGGTAGGGACGGTTCCGCACATAATAGAAATTGAGCCAAGAAGCCGGGCAATTATGTCAGCTCCCCAATTATGCTGTATGCAATTTGCCATTATCTGTGTTACAGCATTGGCACCTTTTAATTGAACCATCATGTTTTCAGCACCATGTTCAATTATGTAAATCTTGTCAAGAATTGATTCACGGGGTTCATCGTTATTGTAAACCGGAGTGTTAAACATCTTGTATACTCCGCCTGTATTTCTTAAAATAAGCCTGTCATCATGGATAACCCTGGCTCCGGCTTCATCCCAGAGCCTTGCCATAGTTGACTTCCCTTTTCCTGATACACCGCTGAATAAATATCCATGACCTGAAATGTTAACTCCTGAAGCATGGATCATAATATCTCCATTTATAACAGTAAGATAATAGAGAATAAGACTATCCAGCGGATACTCAAAAGGATCTGTCTCATCCTGGGCTCCATAAATCCATAGATCCCATTCCATTGAGGTGAGAGAAAATTTCAGTACTGCATTTTTTTCTGTAGAAGATAATGGGAATATTGTCCAGATATATAGCCCTGAATAATATTTCCAGACGCTCCAGAAGTTCGTTTCATTATTGAACTGAATACCATTTATCTCTTCAACATAAGGAGCCCTGAAAACCCTTTCTGCACCCTTTGGAAGTTCAAATGGTTCAGAATGAACACGAATAAGTATATCAGATCCTTTATCCTGACTAATATTTTTTAGGAATTTTACAGATGGTTTAAGTTCAGGACCATTTGCCGAAGCTTCAAACCCGATATTATACCCAGCAATATTTAGATTATAATTCCTCATGTTTCTTATTCCTTAATCCAGCCCCAAGTTGTTTATGAACATGAAAAGCAGCTTTAATTATTTCTTTACTACTCATATCCTCTTTCTCTGAAACTTCTTTATTCATAACCTGGTGTTACTTGTGATCTTTGAGCCTTGGTGACATAGATTTTAATAATACAAAATTACATAATTATTGGATAATAAGATATTTACTCATGTTTTCAATAAAAGAAAACACATCTTTTTCTGCACTTTGCGAGTCTATATCATACTCCTCTGTTAAAGCTGCAATTATCTCTTCCACATTTCTGGCCCCGTTTATCCTATCCCAGATGAATGCACCTGTTTCATTCAGTGTATAAACACTGTTCATGTCTGCAATGTTGTTAGTTATGGGAACTAAAATATATTCATTACCGGTTTTCCGCGTAACAATTGATTTAGAATGGGAAAGTATTGATTTTAAACCAGTCATCGAAATCCTTTTATCACCCAAATGTATTAAAATTTATGGTTCCTTTTTGTAACTTCGCAAAAACAGAATTATGAGTAAGAGGCGAAAGGGTATTACAGAGACGGGAAGCACAAAGGAATTGCTTGCCGGACAAATACTTGCAACATTGAGCAAAAGCCCCGAACAGGGGTTTAATTATAAACAGATCTCCAAACGTCTGAATATTGAGGATGCTCCCGGAAGACAAATGATTTCGGACATATTAAGGGAACTCACAAAACAGGGAAGTGTACAGGAGATTGTTCATGGTAAATACAAGGCAAAAGTTAGTCGTGGTTATATAACAGGAACTGTTGACATGACAAGGATGGGATACGGCTTCATTTCGACCGATGATCTTGAAGATGATGTATTTGTCTCTGCTAAAAACCTAAAGACTGCACTTCATGGCGACAAAGTTAAAGTATGGCTTTATGCAAAGAGGAAAGGGGCAAGACCGGAAGGTGAAGTGGTGGAAATCATTGAGAGATGGAGAACTTCATTTGTAGGCACAGTAGAGATCATGCCCAATTTTGCATTTCTTATTCCTGATAATAAAAATATGCCATTCGATCTTTTCATCCCTACATCAAAACTAAATGGTGCAAAACAGGGACAGAAAGCAGTGGCAAAAGTGGTTGACTGGGATCCTAAATCAAAAAATCCGGTAGCAGAGATTATTAATGTTCTTGGTTATCCCGGGGTTCACGAAACAGAGATGCATGCAATTCTCGCGGAGTTTGAACTTCCATACACTTTCACAGAAGAGGTTGAATCAGATGCAGATAAGATTCCCGGGGAGATCACCGGAAACGATATAAAGGAACGTCACGATTTCCGCAACATCCCGACATTTACAATTGATCCGGCCGATGCGAAGGATTTTGATGATGCTCTTTCTCTCAAACAGCTTGAAAATGGAAACTGGGAGGTTGGAGTACATATTGCCGATGTGACACACTATGTTAAAATGAATTCTCTGGTTGAAGAGGAGGCAAAACAGAGAGCCACATCAATCTATCTCGTCGACAGGGTAGTGCCAATGCTGCCTGAAAGACTGTCCAATCATATATGCTCACTCAATCCTGCTGAGGATAAGCTTACCTACTCAGCTGTATTCGAACTCAATGATAATTCTGAAGTAATAAATGAGTGGTTTGGAAGAACCATTATCAATTCTGATAAAAGATTCTCGTATGGTGAAGCCCAACTTGTGATTGATACTGGTGAGGGAGACATGAAAGAGCAGGTCACCCTGCTTCATCGTCTGGCCCAGCAGCTCAGGACAAAACGATTTGCTTCAGGGGCTTTCGCTTTTGAAAAGATCGAAGTAAAGTTTGATCTTGATGAGGCTGGGAAACCGCTCGGTATTAAATTCCGTGAGATGGGCACAGCAAACCAGCTCATTGAGGAATTCATGCTCCTTGCAAATAAAAGGGTAGCTGAATATGTCGGGAAAAAGCTAAAAGGGAAAACTTTTGTTTATCGTATTCATGATAAACCAGATCCTGAGAAGATCAGTAATTTCGGTCATTTTATTACCCGGTTTGGCTATAAACTGATTGAAGATGATAAGACATCCCTGCCAAAAGCGATGAATAAATTATTGCATTCAGTTGCCGGGAAAAAAGAACAGAATATCATTGAGACCCTCGCTCTCAGATCTATGGCAAAAGCTATTTATTCAACGGATAACATTGGTCATTACGGTCTTTCTTTCAAATATTATACTCATTTTACATCGCCGATCCGGCGTTATCCCGACATGATGGTTCACAGGTTGTTGTCAGCTTATCTTTCCGAAGAAAATCCAGGCAGCAAAGACAAGTACGAAAAACTCTGTGACCACTCGTCAAAAATGGAAAGACTGGCAGCTGAAGCAGAACGGGCATCTGTTAAGTACAAACAGGTTGAGTATATGAGTGATAAGACAGGGCAGGTATTTGAAGGAGTAATTTCCGGGGTGACAGAATGGGGTATTTATGTAGAAATAGTTGAGAACCAGTGTGAAGGGATGATACATATACGCGAGCTTGCTGATGATTACTATGAATATGATGAGGAGAACTACTGCATAAAAGGTCGGTCAACCGGCAAAGTATATACACTTGGTGACCGTGTCAATATAGAAGTTGTGAAGGCCGATCTTCAGAAGAAGCAGCTTGATTACAGGCTGGTAAATAATCNNATGACCTTCAGAAGTTCTTTTACAGCATCTTCCTCAGGAACATTTTTGAGGATAGGGCTTGTGCCCCTGTAAATGTGAACCTTGCCTTCAGCCGCACCGACATATCCATAATCAGCCCCGGCCATTTCTCCGGGGCCATTAACAATGCAGCCCATTACAGCAATTTTTAATCCCTTTAAGTGACCGGTTGCCTCTTTTACCTTTTTCACTGATTCCTGAAGATTGAATTTGGTACGGCCACAGGTCGGACACGAAAGATACATTGTCCTTGTAATTCGGGTCTCAGTACATTGAAGTATTGAAAATGACAGAGCAGTGACGTCTTTTAAATCAATTTCTCCGGAATTAGTGATCGAAATCCCTGTAATTCGTTTGTCAATAAGATACCGGCCGAGAAGAGAAGAAGCTTTTAACTGAAGAATCTCAATCTCATTTTCGGTGAAAACAGGATTCAACACTATATTATGGGAAAGTTTGTTCTCTTCAAGGGCATTCAGAAAAAAGTCAGCAGCGTACTTCTCCTTGTCAGGATTAAATGTGAATATAACGAGTGTGGTTTCCGGCCCGGGTTTTTTAAGATATTCAATATTAAAATTAGAACCCGTTAGCAAAACATTTAGCTTCTGTGATTTATATAAGCTTTCATTAAATGTTTCAGGGGAGAATAATGGATATAATCCTGCACTTTCCCTTTTTTCATACCACACCCTGAAAGGGACAAGAAGTGAAACATCCGGAGGAATTTTTTCAGGACAATTTCGTGTTATCAGCAGATCAGAGGAGCCATCTGTCTTTTTAATCTCACCGTTATCAGGATCTATGATATATCCGGCTTTTTTAAACACTTCGGCATTTAAGTCTCCGTAAGAAGTCAAATTGGATACTACTACCGGACCATTGATCCTCTTGAGAATTTCAGGTCGGGCTATCGGTTTATTATAACTGACTGGTGCGTCAGGAGCGCCCTGTGAAACTCCCCTTGGATACCAGCCGGCAAGATTTCTGGCTATAGGGATCTCTTTTTCCGGATCCTCAGAGAGAGAAACTCTGATTGTATCTCCTATGCCTTCAGCCAGAAGAGCTCCGATTCCGGCGGAGGACCTTATTCTGCCGTCTTCACCCTCACCTGCTTCTGTTACACCCAGATGAAGAGGGAATGATAATCCCTCACTCTGCATCATAGATACCAGCATCCGTGTGGATTCGATCATTATAGAAGTATCTGACGATTTCATTGAAAGAACGAGATCGGAAAAATTCTCATTCCTGAAAATTTTAATAAACTCGAGGGCAGAAATAACCATCCCTTTAGGCGTGTTGCCGAATCGGGTCATTATCCTGTCAGAAAGCGAACCATGATTAATGCCTATTCGTATTACTGTTTTATTTTCACGGCAGATATTTATCAGGGGAAGAAGTTTTGTATGGATCCGTTCAAGCTCCTCATCATATTCCTTATCAGTAAAATCCTGTTTTTCAAAGGATGCCCGTTTGTCTGCATAGTTTCCCGGGTTGATTCTCACCTTTTCCACAAGGCGGGCTGCTGTTTCAGCAGCTATGGGATTAAAATGAATATCGGCTATCAGGGGTGTAGAAAATCTGGCTTTGCGAAGTTCTTTTTTTATAACAGCAAGGTTTTCCGCTTCTCTGATGCCCTGCGCCGTCAGTCGCACATAATCGGCTCCCGCCTCGATGATCCTTATACATTGCGCGACAGATGCCTTTGTGTCGAGAGTATCTGTGTTTGTCATTGACTGGATGCGTATTGGCCACTCACCTCCAAGGGGTATTATACCGATTGTAACCACAGAGGAAACATAGGGAGTTGAGATCTTCTCCATTGTCATTATATATGCATTATATGAGTCTATATGGACAGATTACTCTCTTTCCCATTCAGCGCCTTCCTTAAGATCTTTTATAACAATTCCGGCATTCTTTAGCTCATTTCTTATTTTATCAGAAGCTGACCAGTCTTTATTGCTTTTAGCTGTCTGTCTTAAATCGATAATTATTTTCATCAGCTCCCCGGTCATTTTCTCATCCCCAATACCTGCTGATTCATCTTTCAAGCCAAGAATTTCAAATACAAATGTGTTGAAAAGAGTTTTTAGTGATTCAAGGTCCTCTGAATTGATTTTCCCGCTTCCGTCAAGCACCGAATTAACGAATCTTACTGCTTCAAAAAGATAAGACAAAACAACAGGGCTGTTCAGATCATCGTTTAGTGCCTCATAACATTTTTCCTTCAGCTTATTTACATCGATGGTTGAACTTTCGGATACTTTGAGTTTACTCAGAGACTCAACAGCTTTCATCAGTTTCTGATATCCTGTTTCAGCGCTTTTCAGAGCTTCATTAGAGAAATCAATAGTGCTTCTGTATTGGGCCTGGAGTATAAAAAACCTGACTGTCATCGGGGAATAGGCCTGATCTAGCAGGGGATGATCACCACTAAAAAGCTGATCAAGAGTAATAAAGTTATTTAGTGAGCGGGCCATTTTCTGCCCGTTTATTGTAATCATATTATTGTGCATCCAGAGGTGAACAGATTCCTTACCAAGAGCAGCTGTTGACTGCGCTATCTCGCACTCATGATGAGGAAACTTGAGATCCATTCCTCCACCGTGAATATCAAACTCTTCGCCAAGATATTTAATGCTCATGGCGGAACACTCCAGGTGCCACCCCGGAAAACCAACACTCCAGGGTGAAGGCCATCTCATAAGATGTTCAGGACTGGCCTTTTTCCATAGAGCAAAGTCATAAGGATTTCGTTTTTCTTCCTGCCCCTCGGTTTCACGGGTGTTGCTTATC
>PMIL01000012.1 GCA_003157075.1 Bacteroidales bacterium
TTGACGTATTTTAAACCATCCGCTTTTGCTCCCGTAAAAGCGGGATCAACGCTACTGTTTTAAAATATTAAAGCCACCCTTTCTGATGGCTTTTTTGTTTTTCCAGCGGTGCGGACGGGACTCGAACCCGCGACCCACGGCGTGACAGGCCGTTATTCTAACCAACTGAACTACCGCACCAATTGTAAAACGAGTTGCAAAATTAAGCTAATTTTTTACTTCACCAATTATTTTATAAAAAATATTATCTCTTTTTTTCTAAGAGCTAATTTTGATAAAGTTTTGTAATACATTATTTATCAGGCTAATAATGGTTTGAAAAAACTAAAATTCACACCACCATAGTTCCTGTGTTCAAAAAATAATTTATGACCACCAAAACTTAAATCCCTGGGGTGTTCAAGAATGAAAAACCCATCTTCTTTTATTACCCCTGCCTGAGTAACAAGGTCTGGCAGCTCATTAAGCCACGAAAGTTCATAAGGCGGATCTGCAAAAACAATATCATACTTAACAGAACATGTTTTCAGATATGCCTTTACATCAATGTGTATCGGCTTTACAGTGTCAAGATCCAGCTCCCTGAGTATTTTTCTGATTCCAAGGATATATCTCGTGTCTTTTTCAACAAGATGAACCGATAACGCCCCACGTGATGCGAATTCATAACTCATGCTTCCGGTTCCGGAGAAAAGATCCAATACATTAATACTTTCAAAATCCACCCTGTTATTCAGTATATTAAATAATCCCTCCCTGGCAAAGTCTGTAGTTGGCCTTGCCTTGAAATCTGAAGGCGGATTAATCCTCCTTCCTTTGAATCTGCCTCCTATNNAATGAAAATCCGGAGGAAAGGTCATCATATTTTTCAGTCATCCCGCTGAAATGAATCGTTTCTTCCTGTTTGATGCCAAGATTATTAAACACATTCATAACATAGTAAAGTATGTCAGATATGTTACGATATGCAAATGAATTACAAAACTTCAGATTATTATTATTGAAAATAAAAAGATTAAAAAAATCTCTCTCGATATGAGCATGAATATAGTATCCGTTAACACTTTTTCTTATAAAGGAAGTGTGTTCAAGCAACACCTTGATGTGATGGTGCGGATGTACTTTCGGATAGATGCTCCGAATCAAATCACTAATGGATCTTGATATAGAGAATACCAGAAATGCATCAGGATCGTGCGTTTTGTCTGCCAGAATAATATTATCCGCTTCAAGATTGTGATTGAAACCGAAATACTCATCCTTTTTTCCCGGATCGTACAGGGCAGTCGGAACAAGAGTAAATTTCGATGAAGGCATGACGCAGTTTATCCTCTTAAATCGCTTAATAAGAAAATCATCATTACGCAACAATTCACTGATCTGATCGGCATTAAAATACTTGTTCTCTTCGGCTCCGAAAGATCTCAGCATGACATACTTATTTCTAATCGAGTCGAGAAGACAAAAAGACAGGCCATCGGGGCTTACCTGGATGGATAACTCATAATTCTCAGTAGAGTTTATGTCGAGTGTCTCATCAAATAGTTCCTGAAAAGGCATACTAAAATATTTTGTATAAAAATACTAAATAATTCTCTTTGGCTCTCTGTGATTCTCTGTGTCCCGATAGCTATCGGGACTCTGCATACCTGAAAAATAAAAGCTTACACAGAGTTGCACGGAGGAGCACAATGTTACACAGAGTTTATATAAAGAATAATACATTGATTGTTATACTATTCCTTTTTTAAAATGATAATAAGTTTGACTAAGTTTACATACAAAATTATAAAAATAAACCATCCTGCAAATTAAGTTTTAGCAATTTAGTAATGCGCGATACCATTATATATAATCAGTTATGTAAGAACCTTGGAAACATACCTACCGATGATCAGTCTGCTGCACTTAAGAAAATTGCATCATATATATGCGATAATAATAATGATGTGATTTTTCTGATGACCGGATATGCAGGAACAGGTAAAACAAGTGTAATCAGTTCAATCGTCAAAACTCTTGATCTCCTCAGGATGAGATCAGTGCTTCTGGCACCAACCGGAAGAGCAGCAAAAGTTCTTGCATCATATTCGGGCCGGCTGGCCTTTACAATCCATAAAAAGATTTACCGGCAAAAATCATCCAAAGACGGATTTGGCAGTTTCTCCCTTGATAGGAATCTTCTCAAGGACACATTTTTTATCGTCGATGAGGCTTCCATGGTTTCGAATAGCTCTGGCGACTCTTCATTATTTGGAAGCGGAAGACTGCTTGATGATNNGTCCTGATGAATGCTACAAGGGTTCGTTTGCAGGTTGCAGAAAGCAACCTCATTCATCCTTCAATTGATTGTATAAACTACAAAGATACTATCAGAATAGGGGGTGATGATCTTATCGATGAAATCTCCACCGCCTATGGGCAGTGCGGAATGGAAGGAACAATTATTGTTGTTAATTCGAATAAACAGGCAAATCGCTATAATCAGGGGATCAGAAACAGG
>PMIL01000306.1 GCA_003157075.1 Bacteroidales bacterium
GGTAAGAAACAAAGGATTGATACGGTAACCCATCACACGAGATTCATCCCCATAATCAGAGACATACTGAACCCACTCACGTTGAACTACGTGTTCTTCAACAAGACGGTCAACATACTTGGGATAATTTGACCCCACTACCGTTCGCCAATACTCACGGGCAAGAGGCGAGTAGTCATAACAAGATGCTTCATCAGACATCTGATGAAAATACACCAAGCCAACAATTGTCAGATAATTATTTTTAGTTCGGTATTCTCTGTCTGATTCAGTTATTTTCTTAATAACATCAGCAACCTTCCTTGGAAGATATTCAAAATTAAACCTTGATTTACTCATAGCCTTTCAATCAATAATCAACAAACAAATTAAGATACCCACGTTTGTAGCCAACACTCATCAATTTCACGACCAAGACACACCATAACAATATGTTATACAGTAATTTAAACTATTGTTATACTACTTCAGTATGATTTTAAGAATCTGAGACTTGGTCACACAGAAGGTAATTTTTGGTCTGGCAGACATGATATTTGACAATAATATATAACATATTGTATGTATGAATGTTATTGATGTTATGTAAAGTAACGCTTCACAGTGTTTTATCCCGTTATCCCATTAATGAATGTCTCAACGAACCCAATAATCTTGCTCAGTATTCTGTCGCCTGTCTTTTTGCGTTGTAAAAGTGTTGGTTTTTCTTCATTGAGAAGTTCGAGTATTTCGTCACGCATTGGTTCTTGCTCGGAATACAGAAAGCGTTCTATCAATGCCTGGGTTCTTTCTGCTGAGAGTTTCTCATCAGTGACGAGTCGCAGGAAGGCATTCTCCTGCTCCACAGTCCAGAATTTTTCGAACTCCTGCGGGATGTCATCGGTGTCGAGAATTATCGGCATGTTCTCCTTGATAAACTTCTCTATCAGTTCCTTTTTACTTCTCAGTTGTGTTTCGGTATTCAACAGGTTGAAAATTTCCTTTTCAATCTGTTCAGCATCTTTTTTCAGATTTGCTTTAAGTTTAATCAACAGGTGGATGATATACGTCACGTTGATTTCGTCTCGGTGAATAAGTTCCAGTTCGAAGTCCACGTCATCCAGAATCGAGACCTTCTCTTTGGAATGGTCACTCTTTACTTTATCGTAAAGGTCAAGGTATTTGCTCTTATAATCTTCGAATTGCTGCTCGGTCATCGACAAATCTGACCATTTGAAGTCGGAAAATGATGTCAGGACGTTCTTCACCCGCATAAGGTCTCGGAATGCTTTTATAAACTCAAGTTCATCGTCTTCTGTCTGAAGATTATTCACACTGTCAACCGTAGGCGTGATTTTAAGCAGTACTGTGAATCCATCATTGAATGATTTTACATACTCATCATACGGCTTCATTATGATTTCTTCGATAGCCTCTTTGTTGCTGAAAAGTGTTATTGCCTCATCGGTGGCATCCTTCAGGTTGCGGAATACTACTATATTTCCCTGCGATTTAAGTTCATTCAGGATTCGGTTCGTTCTGGAGTATGCCTGAATCAAACCGTGATAACGCAAGTTCTTATCAACGTACAAGGTGTTAAGTGACGGACTGTCGAACCCAGTCAGGTACATATTCACCACCAACAGAATGTCAATCTTTCGCTCACGTACCTTCTTGCTTATATCATTGTAATAGTTGTAGAAACTGTGGTTATCCTTTGAAGTAAAGGCTGTCCCGAACATCTGGTTATAGTGACATATGTATTCGTCAAGTTTCTCACGGGTGTGAGAATTGCTTGAATATGCCACATCAGGCTCGGCTGCAAAAAGTATCTCTTCAGGAATTAAACCGTTTGCGTCTGCATCATTTTCATTGGCAATAAAACTGAATATGGTGGCAATCTTCAGATTGTGCTTCCCACTCATTTTCTTACGTTGAAACAATTCGTAGTATTTAATCAGTGAAGGAATACTGCTAACGCAAAATAATGCCGTAAACTCCCTGTTGTGGGTCTTGGTGTTATGGTAAGCAAGGACATAGTCAACTATTTTATCCAACCGTGTATCGGACTCCATCAGTTCCTCGATATCGATATCCTCAACCTGTATATCAATCTCTTTGGCACTGTCTTTGTTTTTATACTTGCCGACATATTCCACTGAAAATTTCAAAACATTATCGTCACGTATGGCATCCGTAATCACGTATTTGTGCAGACACTCACCGAACAGTTCCTTGGTGGTTTTTGTGCCCAGTTCATTCTTAACAGCATTCTCAGCAAATATTGGCGTTCCTGTAAATCCAAACATCTGTATTTTCCGAAAGAAACTGACGATACGCTGATGTGTTTCCCCGAATTGGCTGCGGTGGCATTCATCGAAAATAAATACAATTCGTTCGTCACGAAGTGCTTCCATGCGCTCCTGAAAATGCTTTTTACTGATAGCGGTATTAAGTTTCTGAATGGTGGTAACAATCAATTTTGTATCATCGGTGAATTGCCTGACCAGTTGTGTTGTGTTATCAGTGCCGTCAACGCTGCCTTTGCTGAAACTATTAAATTCTTTGGTAGTCTGGTAATCCAAATCCTTGCGGTCGACTACAAAAACCACCTTCTTAATTTTGGGTAGGTAGGTCAGAATCTGGCTTGCTTTAAATGATGTCAGAGTCTTTCCTGAACCCGTAGTGTGCCACACATAACCATTTTTATGACTGTGCATAACCCTGTCGACAAGTGCCTCAACTGCATAATACTGGTATGGACGAAGCACCATTAAGCACTTTGAAGTTTCGTTCAGCACGATGTATTTGCAGATTATCTTCGAAATCTGACATTTCTCCAAGAATCCTGATGCAAAACCGTTAAGTATGTTGGTGAGTCGTTGGTTTTCCTTATCAGTCCAGTAGAATGTTTGTTTAAATGACTGGTAGCGATTATTGGCATAATATTTTGTATTAACTCCGTTACTGATAACAAATATCTGTATGTACTGGAATAAGCCAGAATTTCCAACGAAGGAGTGACGCTGATATCGGTTTACCTGATTGAACGCTTCTTTAAGTTCCAACCCTCTGCGTTTTAGTTCTATCTGAACCAATGGCAGACCATTTATCAGCAGTGTTACATCATATCGGTTTTTATACTTGCCTTCCATAGCAATCTGATGCGTAACCTGATATTCGTTCTGACACCAGTGTTCAGTGTTTATGAATTCGAAATACAGGTTATCCCCGTTATCCTTAACGATATGCTGTTTTTCCCTTAGTGTTTTTGCTTTCTCGAAGACCGAACCTTTACTGAGTGTATTTAACACCTTTTCAAATTCCTTGTCCGAGAACACGATATTGTTGTGCTTCTCCAACTGAGATTTAAGATTACTGACAAGTTCATCTTCATTACTGATTTGCACTCCTGCATAACCCAGTTCATGCAGTTTTGTAATCAGTTGTTCTTCCAGTATCTGTTCGGGTTGTTTTGACATTTAACGGTTGAATTTCTTTTTGAACTCATTTTTATAGTAGGATGCAGTTTCTTCCTCTCCTGAAAGCATATCCATGAAGAGTTTATTAAACATCTGGGACGATGTGACAATGTCATCTTCGTTGATTTTTTTGTCCGAATCAAAATCAGGGTTGGTTGGCATTTCAATATTTAGTATCCACCATTTTTCAACCTTTACTCTGAGTTGAATAAGTTGAGCAAACTTTTCTGGTAATTCTTCAGGAAGACCTTCAAAAAGTAATGTCATTAATTCGTGGGACAGTTTATTTCGATATTGTCTAAGGACATCATACGTTTCAATATCTTTTGCATCAATGGCTTCCATGTCCTTCAGCCAAAGCAGAGTTGCTTTAACAATACTTTTATCTTTAGATACGACATGGGTGTTATACTTAGGGTTGAACGTGTATTGACCATCCCGAAAACCAGTGTTGAAGAAAAACTTTACTTCTTCAATCACATAATCTTTGAATGCTTCGAATGTGGCAATGTAAAGTGAAGAAAACATAAGATTTCCCTTCAGGTTCTCTGGGTCAAGAAATTTAATCCAATTATCTATGTTGTCATCATTATCCATTTTAGCAAAGCATTTGTTGTAGCACTCCCTGTTTCCATATGGCAGCCTTTTCTATCTGTTTCTGGACATGATAGATTTTATCATCAATGGCGGTAAAAAAACCAGCGATTTTGGTTTGCTCTGCTTCCGATACTGGAAGGTTAATTTTAGCACCGTTTAAAAAAGTATTATTATTGATATTCATTGTGTTTTTAGCACCTTTTTGAACCAAAGGGTGCAAATAATTAAAGGCATTCTTCCAATATAGAAAGTAATTATGAATTAAAAATCCCAAAGCAATGGTCTGTGGATTAAAGACACCATATAGCGGTGAAACTACACCTGTTCTTCCTGTCATATTTTGTTTAATAATTCCGAAGGGAAATTCAGATGTTGGACTCTTTGTATAAACTATATCATATGGGCGAATTATTTTGTAATGAGCAATATCTTTTGCAGAGTATGACCTGCCCAAATGTTCAATCTGATTAATTACCCCCTTCTGTTTAGCAACAGAAAAGACTTCTGAATATTTGTTACCATCATTAATTTCAAGATGCTCATACAATACCTCTGATAACTTCTTCTTTTCCCACTTTGGGTACACATGTCCATTAGCATCCCTGAATCTGATTTTCTGAGAAAATAATTCCTGTAATGTTCCCTTCTTGTATTGTTCCAGAAGGATTTTCTTTCGTTTGAGTTGAGATATTTTCTTATCAATTGCGGTGAAAAATGACGCTAATTTATGTTGCTCAGTGAGAGAGGGGAGATTTAATTGCAATTTGGATAATTGTCCAGAATATAAATGAACAATTGAAATCCCTTGTGCTAATTGAGCAATATCATTTTTCTTTTTGCTGTTTAAATAGTATGAAAGGAAGACTCCATTGTTCGACGTTTTTATGATGTTTAAATCGCCACCAATTACAACACCTGATTTTAACAAACAGGATGCTTTTGCAATATCAATCTGTGTCTCACCTGATGCAGGAATTATTATATCATTTGCCTCGCTTAAAACTAAATCGCCAGAATTAATATTTGTTTTGGAAAACACAGAGTCAATTGTTTCATTGTAGATTGTGTACAGTTCCCCGTACCTCACGCAATCCCTCACTCCATTTTCAGAAATATCACTTTTGGGTAATCCCTTACCCTTTGAAAACCTTGCGATATCTCCCAATGTGTTACTTACCCATTCCTCCGTAAATTCTGGGAAATAAATTTGTGGTTTATTCAAATTGCCCATCGTTGTGATATATAAAAGAGGTTGCAATTTTGGGGTATAAAATCTGGATTAAATTTATCCATAGTAATATTAATTAATTAAAATGGTGCTTGGATTTTTAACTCTTTACAAAATCCAGCGATGGTTTCATCTGTGGTTTTCATTTCATCGTCAAGCACTCTTAGTTCGCTTGCAATGATTTTGATATCAACGGATTCTTCTTCTTCAAATGTGGCAACATACCGTGAAATATTTAAGTTATAGTCGTTATCCCGAATTTCATCCAGACTGGCAACATAACTGTACTTATCTGTTGTGGTTCGGTTACTATAGGTATCGACAATGCGGTCAACATCCTCATCATGTAAAATATTCTGTGTTTTGACTTTTTCATAATGTTGGCTGGCATCAATAAACAAGAGGTTATCGGGATGTTCACGACATTTTTTAAATACCAAAATACATGTTGCTATTGACGTTCCAAAGAATATATTTTCAGGAAGTCCAATGATAGCATCCAAATAATTTTTCTCTTCAATTATATATTTCCGTATATGCCCTTCTGCAGCACTCCTGAATAGAACTCCGTGGGGCATTACAACTGCCATAACACCATTTTCTGCTAAATTGTATAACATATGCTGAATAAAAGCGTAGTCAGCCTTGGATGACGGTGCAAGTTTTCCGTATTCTGAAAACCTATCATCTGTCATAAACAACGAACTGGCACTCCACTTTGCTGAGAATGGCGGATTTGCTACAACTGCCTCGGCTTCGAGTTTTTGGTGCTGTGGATGTTCAAGAGTATCTTCCAGTCGGATGTCAAATTTCGTATAATGCATGCCATGAAGAATCATGTTCATCCGACAGAGATTGTAAGTTGTTCTGTTACGTTCTTGACCATAAAACTTTAACACATCACAGAATTTCCCCAATCTTAAAATTAATGAACCAGAACCTACTGTTGGGTCATAAGCAGATTTAATTCGTTGCTTGCCAAGAGTGACAATCCGTGCAAGAACTTTTGATGCTTGCAGAGGTGTGTAGAATTCTCCTGCCTTTTTCCCAGCACCACTCGCAAATTGACCAATTAAATACTCATATGCATCTCCCAAAACATCAATTTCGTGTTGTTCCAGTTTGAAATCAATCCTATCAAGGTGTGAAAGTACTTTAGCAATAACTTCATTTCTTTGTTCTGCTGTCTTGCCTAATTTTGTGCTGTTCAAATCCATATCCTCGAACAGATGGTCAAAGTCATCTTCGCTATCAGTACCCATTGTACTATTCTGGATGTTTATAAGAATTTTTTGCACGTCAGCAATGATGAACGTGCTTTCTTCTTTTCCGTTGCCATTGCCACGTTTAGCCACTTGTTTGAACAGTTCAGACGGTAACAGAAAATATCCAAGTTTTTCCAGTGATTCTTCTCTTATGGCTTCCAGATACTCTTTCCCTTTACTGGTGTTTTCAGAAATATCAAGATAATTCATCTTGTCTCTCTTCAGCATATCATTTGCGTATATCTCCATCTTCTCGGAAAGATACTTGTAGAAAATAAAGCCTAATATGTAATCACGGAACTCATCCGCATCCATTTTACCACGCAGAGTGTTGGCAATATTCCACAGTTGTTGGTTGAGTTGTCGTTTCTGGTCTTCGCTCATGAGAAAAATAAATCTTATGTTATTGTAATTATGTGTGTTGTATTATATAGGTTAGTTTTATTTCATTTTACTAAGATAGCAAAGCGTTAAAGGATAGCACTATAATCTACCCATCATTTTAGCCTTCTCATCGGTCAGAACAGCGACATAATATTGTATTGCCGTTAAACTGTGCTTAGTCATAATTGCTATCTGCTCAAGAGAATAATCCCCAGTTGCAAATAACAAAGTAATTGCGGCTTTACGAGCAAGTTTTGTGGTGAAGAGGTTATAAAGTTTTTCTGTTGTTATTCCCTGAGTATCTGCGTTTGCTCTACTATCTAATTGCACGATATCACGGTTGAATTCAAGTTTCACCGCCAATTCCCGCAGTGCAGTATTATAATCGATATCTGTTCGGAATTTCAGGGAATCTATATTAAAGTCTATTTTTTCAAGAATTGGCAGGAGTTCTGAATGTAGCGGAGAATCAATCATTTTCTTCGTTTTCTTTGTTGTTATGAAACAATAATACCTGTCATTTACCAGCATAAAAGAATCCTTTGTAATCAGGTTCAATTCAGAAACACGTAATCCACCAAGAAGGGTCTGTAACGTAAAAAGAGTTGCGGCACGTCTTAATTTTTTCTCTAATTTGTTATCATTAACAGCAGTACGCACTTTTTGCAGTTCCGCAGCAGTTATGCTGAACACATTCTGTTTCTCATTATTGATAAATTTTATGTGTGCATTTCTCCTATTACCCTTCACTAATTTAAACTGTAGTGCCGTTTCATTAATACTATAATCAAGGTCTTTCAGTGCTTTCAGGTATATTCGCACTTCCTTAGTCATGTTATCAATGGTTTTAACTGAATAGGTTTTTTCTTCTCCTGCTTTGTTACGTTTTCTTGGTTGGTCAATCATGAATCTTGTGAAACTGTCGAATGCTTTTTTATCAAATTTTACAATCGGGTAATCAGGAACACCAATGGACTTACACCACTTTGTAAAATTGGGAATGATAGTTTCCTTCCTGCATGTTTCGATGTTATGCAGGTTCAGTCCTTCCATGAATCCCGTTGCCTTATATTCACCGATGCTTGCTAAAAATTTGTGATTTTCAAGTGCTTCCTGTTGGTTTTCTTCCAGACTTTGGTTCAGATACTTAAAAAACTGTTCTGCATCTTCTCCATCCGTTACTTCAGTAAAAAACGAGAATACATCGGAGTACCTTCGGTATAGGAAATCTTCAACTGTTGGTTTGTTAATTGGTATTTTGCTGTATTGCAGAAATTGCATAACATAGCGCAACTGTTCTTTCAGTTTATTCAGCCGAGCATTGATTAAATTTGCGTCTGCCCTGCCAACACATACTCCTTTACTCATGTGCTGGGGTTTCAGAAACAATAATCTTAAATTACCATCCTTGGCACTGATTCTTAAAGGCTTATCAGTGAAGTTGCGAATTTCTAACTGCACTTGACAATTATCAGAAATTTTTGTGCTATTTTTGCCGTAGACTCGTAAACGGGCACTGATTAACTCGGTCTTTGATTTCATTGGTTCTCAGAAAATTATAAAAAGGTACACAGGTTCGGTGGTTGTTTGAAATGCCGAATAAATGTAACACTATTTTTGTTACAAATGTACCTTTTGTAAAATTATGTACCTTTTTATCAAAATCACCGAAACGCACATGTGTGCTGATTTATAGGAGTTTAGTAAGAGACAAAACTTGTTTTTTATGCATATTTACGGGTTGTTAGCTCAGTTGGTTT
>PMIL01000161.1:0-331 GCA_003157075.1 Bacteroidales bacterium
GGCCCAGCACCATCGCACCGGCCAACGCCGTGATTCCCCCGGTCATGTGCACCACTGAGGAGCCGGCAAAATCCACATGACCATGGCCCAGACCGAATTCCTTACCTAAAGTAGTTAACCAGCCTCCTCCCCAAACCCAGTTACCATAAACAGGGTATATAATCGTTCCTACAGCTATCCCATATAATACAAACGCTGAGAATTTCCATCTTTCAGCCATGGCTCCTGTCGGAATCGTAGCTGTGGTATCCATAAATACCATCTGGAACAGGAACAATGAAAAGACGGCAACATCATAAGTCCCGCTAAGAAAAAATCCTTTCGAGCCTAT
>PMIL01000161.1:337-2715 GCA_003157075.1 Bacteroidales bacterium
GCCATTGTATGAGCAACGTTTTTTGCACGGGTCAATCCTGTTTCGACCATTGCAAACCCAGCCTGCATGAACATAACAAGAAACCCAGTGATTAAAGTCCACATAATATTGAGTGCAACTTTGTTATGTCCTACCTGATTAGCTACTTCCAGAATTGTAGGTGACCCTGGTGTTGCTGAAGTTATTTCAGTTGCAGTACCGGTGTTCGCACCCGTAGGATCAGTACTTTTTGGCCCATCCGCGTAACATATTGGTCCAATCACAAGAATTAAAGCAGCGACGAGTAATATAAGTTTTTTAGTCATTTTTATAAGTTTTAAATTTTTATTTAGTTAGTTTCTCATCACCAGGTCCAGCTGTTGAGGCTTCTCCCCTAGCACTATTGCTGATCCTTACCGATTCTTCAATATTATAACTGAATATCATGCCGTCGCCTATCTCACCAGTGAATGCAGCTTTCTCAATGCAGTCAATTGTTTTTTGAACGTTAATATCACGAAGCACGAGGGATAAAAATATCCTCGGAATGTACTGTGTATCGTATACTGTTCCACGGTAGCTGTGATGTCCACGCATATGTTCATTTCCAACCCCTGATGCGTCCCAGTAGGAAAAGAAGTCAATGCCTATCTCCTTGAGCTGGGCTTTGACATCTTCAAATTTTGATGTCCTGATAATAGCTTCAATTTTCTTCATACAATTTGATTTTTTAGTTAGTATTTGTTTTTCTTAATATTTTTCAGATGGCAAAAAGATACAATGATGTCTTTTATTATATATGAAATACATATAGGCCAAATGCATGCCATTTTTTGAAAACGAAAGTATTGAAGATGAAATGAGACACTGTAAACAATTAATTTACAGGCAGAAAGGAAGTACAAATAAAAAACTGAAGCTTTTTTAGAAGAACGAAAAGACTACGTTCCAGTAAGATGCAACAAAAAATCCTACATAATTGTAGGATTCACATTAAAACTGATAAATAATTGGTAGGGACATTGCATGCAATGTCCCTACGAATGCCATTTAACTTGATTTCCTTTTATATTTTTTGAAGACAACAGGATCGATCTGATATTTTTTAATCCTGAGTCCCATCATCCGTTCGGTAAGTTTAAGCTGTTCAGCAGCTTTTGAGATATTTCCTTTTGAAAGGTTCAGTGCATCGATCAACATTTGTTTCTCGACATTTTCAAGAATGGCTTCAAGACCACCGTCAACGCGGGAATGCGTCGATGCAGCACTCTGAAGCGTTGGCGGAAGATTATGAGAACGGATCACTTTGTCGGTGCTCAGAATACCCGCACGTTCGATACAGTTTTCCAGTTCCCTGATATTCCCCGGCCAGTGGTAAGTCATTAACAGGTCAATAGCTGTCGAGCTGATCCTTTTAATTTCAAGGCCATGTATCTTGTTATATTTTTCAATGAAATGATTCACCAGTAAAGGAATGTCTGCCCGTCTTTCTCTTAACGGGGGTATGAAAAGAGGAAAAACATTTAACCTGTAGTATAAATCTTCCCGGAATTCATTTTTAAGCATCAGTTCTTCGAGGTCACGATTTGTTGCTGTTATAATTCTTACGTCAGCCTGCAACGTTTCTGTCCCTCCAAGTCTTTGAAATTCTCTCTCCTGCAACACCCTGAGAAGTTTCACCTGAAGGTTAGGTGAGAGGTCGCCGATCTCATCAAGGAATATTGTGCTTTTTTCTGCCAGTTCGAAACGGCCTTTGTGAAGCTTATCTGCTCCGGTAAATGCACCTCTTTCATATCCGAATAACTCACTTTCAATAAGCATTTCAGGTATCGCTGAGCAGTTTATACTGATCATCTGCATTTTACTGCGTGGACTCTGGTCATGAATAGCTCTGGCAACCAGTTCCTTACCAACGCCGCTTTCGCCTCGTATCAATATTGTAGCATTTGTCATGGCTACTTTTGAAATAAGGTCATAGACCTCCTGCATCTTTCCCGATTCGCCCACTAATGATGTGATACGGTCATTAAAACTGTAAAGGCCCTGTTCCCTGAGCCTCTGATAATGAAGTTTTTCAAGTTCTTCAATTTTGTCCTGCCTCGATCTTACAAGCCGGGCAAACATTGCCGCCATAATGGTAAGCAATTTCATTTCAGCCTGATAAGAGAGGCCGGTAGAATATTTCAGTTTTACGCTGAGGGTACCAATAATTTCATTTTTTGCCCTGATGGGAACGCAGATAAAACAATCTTCGTCATCCGTTTTACTTGTCGATTGTGTCTTATTCAGATAACGCGGTTCATCAGAGATATGAGGTATGATTACCGGTTTTCCTGTTTTTACGACATCACCGATAATCCCCTCACCTATTTTGTATTCACCTCTTTCTTTTTGTTCTT
>PMIL01000043.1 GCA_003157075.1 Bacteroidales bacterium
GACCATAAAAAGTTTCTGATTTTCAAAACCATCTGCTGGACTTTTTCGTTTGAAGTCGTAATCACTTTGTAACAAGTCGGGATAGTGAATTTCCGGATGAGAAATAAAATTTTTCCCATTCATCGACAATCCGCTCAAAAAATAATATGCTATATCAAATCCCTGCCATGCATAACTTTTCTCGACCGGTTGTGTATGGAATTTTTCCCTGAAATGCGAATTGAACTGTATTACATTCTTTTTAGCATAATCAATCCAGTAGGGAGAATATACCAGAATATCCATGTCAAAGAGTTCTTTTTGGTCAAGTCTGTCAAGATCCCTGATAACCGGATAGCCAAAAAGTTTTATATTGAATCTTCTAGAGAGACCGCTCACATTATCTATGACCTCACTGATTACAGGAGGGTCTTCCGAAGCTATAATAATTACATTCTTTGATTGTTCTGAAAGAGCATGGCTCAACCTGTTTATTGAGTCATTATTGAACATTGATCTGCTGTAGAAAACAAATTCCTTAAATTTTATATCCTCATATGGCAACTTATAACTCAATTCAGTAAATATCAGATTTTTAAACCTCTTAACATCTTCATCAACACTGAGGGTATCCGCATGAATAAACACAATGTTATTATCATAATACTCGCCAATTTTTTTTGAAAGGGCTTTCTGGGCAACTTCAAGTGATGCATTGGCCATGAAGAGATAAGGATTTTTAATCAGCGCTGAATTATTCTTGAGAGGTACTGGTGATACCACGGGAATACCTAAACCTTTCGCATATTCAGAAACAATTACGAGATTACTGGAATAGACAGGGCCGATAATCAGATCCATGTCAGCTAATTTACCTGAATTTATAAGTTCTGTAATTTCAACCTTATTGCTATCAATATCATAGGTATGCAAATTAATATTTAATCCGAGGGAGCGTAAGGAATCTGAAGCGAGTAAAATGCCTTCATACATTTCCAGAAAATCCATGCTGCCTGGATAGATCCAGTCATCAGATACCTGGTTCATTTTATAAGTTTTTTTACCCTTTACAATTACAGAAGAATCAATATCTATCCGATGTGCGTTCTCAGGGAGATAAAATGGGAGCAATACAGCCACATCCAGTGATCCTTTGAGGTCCTTCACAACTGTATATCCTGCAGGTCTTTCAATTTTTACAGGTGGTTCTTCAACAATAGCAGCAGCCGTGTCAGCCTTAATCTGTGCAACCTCCTCAGCTTCAGTTCTTTTACCAGCCGGAACTCTTACGAAATCGCCAACCTGCGGAAACCTTAAGTCTCTGTTTTCCTTTCGTAACTTATGAACAGTCATACCATACTGTCTGGCTATGGAAGACATTGTTTCACCCATAAGTACTTTATGGTAAATATATTTATTTTCCTGATCGTCAAATTTTTGCTGACTGGTCATGAACTCCCTCTTAGGAATAGCAATTTCAGTGTTTACGGATAGTTTATTTATATCGATTCCGGGATTGCTCTGAATTATTTCATCTTCGGATACACCATATGATTTTGAAAGCGAGTAGACCGTTTCGCCTGGTTTCAGATTGTGATAGAGAAATTTTGTATCATCATATTGACGTTTAACTTGTGGCGATTCCTCTGCTTTTGAATCAGTGACCAATTTGACGGGAATCCTCAGTGTCTGTCCAACATTTATTCCGTAAACAGCAGGCGGGTTCTCCTTGTCAAGATCTTCAACAGTAATTCCATAAGCCTTTGAAATCGAATACGATGTCTCTCCTTTTTTGACCTGATGCACATAATAGGCTACTCCTGAAATAATTACTTTGTCTTTTGATCTTTCTACAATAACCTGAGAAAAAACAGTATTTGTACAGATCAGGATAGATAATATTACCGGCAGGGTTTTTATCCGTATGATGATTCTCATTATTTTCTTTTATTAAGCTTTCAGGTGTTACAATGATTTAAGGAACTTTCTGCAGTTTCCCTCAATTCGTTCAGATACATTGCTGATATCAGCCCGTTTAAATTTTTCTCCTGTAATATTCTCATAAAGTTCAATATACCTGTCTGATACCTGATTTACATACTCATCTGTCATTTCGGGCACTTTCTGCCCCTGCTGGCCCTGGAAGCCATTATCCATGAGCCATTCCCTTACAAATTCCTTTGATAGTTGTTTCTGAGGCATATCTTTTCTGAAATTATCCTCGTACGTGTCTGCATAAAAATAACGCGAAGAATCAGGGGTATTGATCTCATCAATCAGATATATCTTGCCATCCTTCTTGCCAAATTCATATTTGGTATCAACAAGAATCAACCCATGCTGCATAGCAATATCTGAGCCTCTTTTAAATACTTCCATAGTGTATTTTTCTATAATACTGTAATCCTCCCCAGATATCAGGCCGCTATGGATAATTTCAGAACGTGAAATGTCCTCATCATGCCTGCCCTGTTCTGCTTTTGTTGTAGGCGTTAATATTGGCGTCTTAAAACGCTCATGCTCTTTCATTCCATCGGGTATTTTAATACCACAGATCTCTCTTGCACCTGATTTATATGTCCTCCATGAACTTCCTGTAAGATAAGCTCTTACAATCATTTCTACCGGAAACGGTTCACATTTATGACCAAATGTCACCATTGGGTCAGGCGTGGCAATTTTCCAGTTTGGAACAATATCGCTTGTCTCATCCAGAAATTTAGCGGCTATCTGGTTAAGTACCTGTCCTTTATATGGAATGCCTCTGGGAAGGACAACATCAAAAGCTGAAATCCTGTCTGAAACTATCATCAGGAGGTACTTGTCGTCTATATTATAAACGTCCCTTACTTTCCCTTTGTAGATGCTCTTCTGACCAGGGAAATTGTAGTTTGAGCTTAAAATTGTATTTATCATATTGTTAGCGAATTACAGTTTGTTTCTTCTCTGTGATCCTCTGTGGATCCTCTGTCATTTTTTGAACCCATCCCCCATCCCTTTCCCTTACTTTTTAAGGGAAGGGGCGGAAATCCAATCCTGGAAACCCTCCCTTCCCTTATTGCTTAAGGGAAGGGNNCTGACGATATCCCTTTCATCAAATTTGATTATTGAAATGCCTTCAATATTGGCAAGAATACGCATTGCCATAAGAAGTCCGGAATCATTCTTTCTTGGAAGGTCGATCTGTGTAGTGTCACCCGTCATAATAAATTTTGAACTTACTCCCATTCTTGTCAGGAACATCTTAATCTGACTTATAGTAGCGTTTTGAGCCTCATCGAGTATGACAAATGCATTCTCCAGAGTTCTCCCTCGCATAAATGCCAGTGGGGCAATTTGTACAGTACCATCCTCAATCCATGTTTCAAGCTTTTTGAATGGTAACATATCATGNNCTGGTGAGAATGATTTTTTTCACCTCCCGATCTTTCAGGGCTTTTACAGCAAGTGCAATAGATGTATAAGTTTTTCCAGTTCCTGCAGGTCCCTCAGCAATTATAAGATCATTGAACTTATAATCATTGACAAGAAGAGACTGGTTTACGGTTCGTGCCCGTACCGGTTTTCCGCTTGTCCCGAAAACAATTACCTGTTCAAATTCACCATTTGAAGCCGACTTCATATGTTCGGCATCAAAAAGATATTTTTCTATGTCCTGTTCGTCAAGCCGGTTATATTTTCTGTAATACTCAATCAGTTCATTAAACTTTTCTGCAAAAATCATTATTTCCGTCTCTTCTCCCATGCATTTAATCTCATTGCCTCTGGCCATGATCTTAATTTTAGGAAAGAAACTACGGATTTTATCAAGCAGCGAATTGTTTGTGCCAAAAAAGACTACAGGGTCAATATCCTCAAGAAAAATGTTTATCTCTGTCATTAAACCTAACAAAAATTAATGGACAAATTTACCAATAACCAAACTAATCTGGNNGATGATATCTATTATGGGATCATTAAAGGAAAACTTAGCAGTAAGTCTCCCGGAACAATTATTATTGATAACGCAGGGAACATCCCTTCCCTGAATATCTCACATGCTTCATTTATTATAAGAAATACCTTTGGCAATTATCCGAAAGGATCGGTGCATATTATATGTGTGCACTCTGAAGCACATAATCATCAGGATCATCTGATAGTCAAAGCACGGGACCACTTTTTCGTAGGTACTGATAACGGGATTTTTAACCTCATTCTGAATTCCGAGCCTGATGAAATAATTAAGATAGATCCTCAGGAAACAACTGACGAACTTGAAGTATTTGCAAAAGCCGCATCAGATCTGATAGCAGGAAAAAAGCCTTCGGATCTGGGAGAAGTTGTTAAAACTCTCGTTGAAAAGGTTCCGCTAAGGGCAACAATCGATAAGGATGTGATAATTGGGAGTATTATTTTCATAGACTCTTATGGAAACGCCATCTCAAATATTACAAGAGAGGTTTTTTACAGGGTTTTTGAAAATAAAGGATACAGAATTCTTATTCAGAGTAATAAAAACTATACAGATCAGATCTCTCAAAAGTACAGCGATGTACCTGTTGGCGAGATGCTTGCCAGGTTCAACCAGCTTGACCTGCTTGAAATATCTATTAACGGGGCTGATGTATCCGAATTACTGAGCCTGTCAATAGGATCTGTTTTACGGATCGATCTGGCTAATAAGACCGCGTCGCCAAACCGATTATTTTAAATCTTTAACTTATGAATGACAGGGAAAAAAGCCTTGAAGAATTTAACAGGCTTCTTGATATTATAGATGAACTTCGGGTAAAGTGCCCATGGGATATGAAACAGACTAATGATAGTCTGAGAAAACTCACAATTGAAGAGACCTATGAACTGGCAGAATCCATTTCCTCCGGTAATGATGCCGGGATAAAAAACGAGCTTGGCGATATCATGCTTCATATTGTTTTTTATGCAAAAATTGGTTCTGAGAAGGGATTATTTACGATGGCCGACGTGCTCGAAGGAATAAACAATAAACTCATCTACAGGCATCCGCACGTATTTGGAGATGTAAAAGTCTCTGGAGCATCAGAGGTAGAAGAGAACTGGGAACAACTCAAAATAAGGGAAGATAAAGGTTACAAACCTGTGCTGTCAGGAGTACCATCGTCATTACCGGCAATAATAAAAGCTAACCGCATCCAGGAAAAAGTAAGAGGTGTCGGATTTGACTGGGAGAAGCGGGAACAGATTTGGGACAAAGTCCAGGAAGAAATCTCAGAATTGAAAGAAGAAATTGAAAACCATAGTACGGAATCAATCGAATCTGAACTTGGTGATGTACTTTTTTCAATTATAAATGCGTCACGACTTTATGGTATTGACCCGGAAGCAGCGCTTGAAAAGACCAACAGAAAATTCATTAAGAGGTTTAATTACCTTGAAAAAGAGACACTTAAAAAAGGTATTTCACTTCATGATATGAGTCTGGATGAGATGAATGTGATTTGGGAAGAGGCGAAGAAGGAGGATTGAACTTCCTGTTGTATTACCCCCCTGCTCCCGCTTAGGCGGGATTTGTCCTCGTAATGTCAGCGACTCTCCTGATAATTTGAGAATTAGCCCCCCTTTAGTGGGGATGGGGGGTCAGCAAACCGATAGCTCAGCAGCTGATA
>PMIL01000079.1 GCA_003157075.1 Bacteroidales bacterium
GTTCCGTCAGTTGTTTTGAAACTGGTTACTGTCGGGCCGGTAGTTGTTGCCCAGCAGATACCGCTGACTGTTACTGCACCGCCACCATTGCTGGTAATATTTCCACCAGAGATGGCTGATGTCATTGTAATTCCTGTAATTGCAGTAGTTGTAAGAGTAGGAACAGCAATCGCGCCTGTTAAGAATGAAATATCATTTCCATATGCAGTGCCTGCTGAGTTTGTGGCATATGCACGAATATGGTAAGTTGTAGCAGGCAGTAAGCCTGAAATGTTACTTATGAAGCTTCCTATACCTGTTTGATCCGAAGTTTTTGAATTTGCAATAGTCGGGTTTAGTTGTGTACCCCAGCAGGTACCTCTTGCAGTTACTGTTCCACCTCCATCAGCTGTGATATTACCACCTGAAATTGCTGATGTGAGAGTAACTGAAGTAACAGCTGTGGTTGTAAGGGTCGGAACAACAATTCCCAGAGTTGTAAATGTAACTTCATTTCCGTAAGCAGTACCGGCACTATTCTTAGCGTACGCCCGCAGATAATAGGTTGTAGAAGGATGTAATCCTGAAAGGCTGCTAACGAAGCTTCCGGTTCCTGTGCCGTCTTCCGTAAATGAATTGCTGAGTGTAGGGCCTGTTGTTGTTGCCCAACAAACACCTTTTCCTATTACATCAGCACCACCATTGGCGGTAATATTTCCACCTGAAACAGCCGTTGATAAAGTAATTGATGTGACATCAGTTGTTGTAAGAGTAGGCACTACAATCGCTGCAGTTGTAAATGAAACTTCTGTTCCGTATGCTGTACCCACTTTATTGGTAGCATATGCCCTAACGTAGTACATAGTATTCGGAGTGAGGCTGGTTATATTACTGGCAAAGCTTCCTGCTCCGCTTCCGTCAGTTGTTGAGGGCCCGCTGATACTTGGCCCACTGCCAGTACCATAACATACTCCTCTGGCTGTTATGTCAGCGCCACCGGATGATGTTATATTTCCACCACTGATAGCGGAGTTTATGGTAATACTAGTTATTGAACTGGTAGTTAAGGTTGGCAGTACAGGATCTTTTTTACAACTGTTAATTATAAAAAATCCTGAAATCAGACAGACCAATACTAAAATACCTACTCTTTTATTCATAATTACTCTTATTAATGATTGTTGAATTTGACGTTTATCTTTTATTTAATGAACTGAAATAAGGATTAAAACAAAGTATTCTGTTATATGTTTGCAGATATAGTATAACGAACAAAATAAGAATATTTTATTGTAAATACCATTTTTTTTTGATCAACTACAAAAAACTGATGATGAACTTCTGTTTTTAGAGAAAGAGAGAAGGAATCCTCGTTTAATAGAGATTCTATTTTTTGATCTTTTTTCCTGTTGCACTTATAGTCAATTCTTGCTTTAGTTCATAGATGTGAGGAATCTTGTATAATGCCAGGTGTTTTGAGCAATGCTGCATTATGGACTCTTTTGTTATGGTATTCAAAGCATCTTTTCTGACTATAACTGTAGCTTTAAGTTGTTCTCCTTCAATATCATCCTCTATTCCTTCTATTGAACAATCTATAACTTCCTTAAGCTCCAGTATTACTGCCTCTATTTCTTTTGGGCTGATTCTTTTCCCACGCACTTTAATTATTTCCTTCTTTCTGGCAGTAAGGTAGATGTATCCATCTTTATCCACTGTTCCGAGATCGCCAGTATAGAGCCATCCATTCTTTATGGTATTCCTGGTCCCTTCCTCATCAGAAAAGTAACCAATCATAATATTATCTCCATGAGCTATTACTTCACCTGTTTCACCGGGTTTTATCTTTTCGCCTTTTTCATTTATTACTTTAAGTTCAACGCCAGGTATTCCTTTGCCCATTGAACCCTTTTTCTTATCATATAAATCAGGCGGCAGATAGGATAGTCTGGCTGTTGCCTCAGTCTGCCCATACATAACGATGAATTTTACATCAGGGAAACTTTCACGAAATTCGTCGATAAATATTGTTGCCAACTTACCTCCTGCTTGTGTAACGTACTTTAAGTCGGTGAATACGGTTTCCTTAAAAGAATCTGATTTTCTGAGAAGTATCTGAAAATGACTTGGAACACCCGCAAAACCGCTGCAGTTATGCATCTTAAGATCTCTGATAATACTACCCAGAAAGATGAAGGAATTATTCAGTACAATAGAACCTCCAACCTTTAAGTGAGTGTGCAAAAGAGAAAGTCCATAACAATAGTAAAAGGGTAAAACAACGAGCATCCTGTCGTTCTGAGACAAATTCAGGTACTCGATTATTGATTGGGTATTTGCGATAAGATTTTTATGGGAGATCATTACACCTTTTGGCTTTCCTGTTGAACCCGAGGTGAAAATTATTTCTGCGCAGTTTTCTTTGTTAAAATCCTTTTCAACTGGTTTTATTACTTGTGGTTGAAAATTATCCAGAGCATCAGGTAATATACAACTATCAGCTTTAAGACCAAGTCGTTGTTCATTTTCTTTTGTGGTGAATACCAGAACCGGATTGGTCAATTCATTTATATACCTGAAATTCTCCTTTTCAATACTCGGATCTAAAGGGATACAAATATTCCCTGACTTGATAATTGCCAGATATGATGTAATAAAAAACAGATTATTTACCGATAGCAGAATTATGTGATTATTCCGGCCAACTTCCTCTTCGATACGGGATGCCAGATTCACGCAATCGGTATATAAATTCTTATAATTGATTTCTTCTTTTCCAACGAGAAATGGCTTGTCAAGGTCTGCGGTCTTTTCAAAAAAATAATCAAATGCATTCATATTGCAGCAGCTTAGTTATCTAATGAACAGTCAATTCTTCAAAATTGGACTTTACATTTTCCTGACAGTCTCTGTCTAACTACCATAATAATCTCTGACGGGAGACATCCTCAGATAATCTGTTGTCCTTTTTTTCCTTTCAAAATTGCTAAACAATGCTTTTACCTGATCAGTGGATTCTTCCATAACTCCTGCTACTTCCTCAGCGGAATAGCCATTCTCAAAACCATACCAGTATATGTCCATGAGTCCATAAGGTAATTGAAAGAAAAATTCTTCCTGAGTTTGTTCAGCTGAATAAGTATCGGTTGTGGGAGTCCTTTCGATTATACCTTTTGGTACCCCCAGGTATTTAGCAAGTTGATATACCTGTGTCTTATACAGGTTACCGATAGGCATTACATCTGCGCCTCCATCACCATATTTTACAAAGAAACCTTGTTCCTGCTCGTGTTTATTCGGAGTTCCGACTACAGCATAATGAAGTGCTTCTGCATGGAAATACAACATAGACATTCTCGATCTTTGTTTGAAATTTGAAGCGGCAACTATTGCAAGATACTCTTTTACAGGAAGTATTTTATCTTCCTGATTGCCTTTATTGTCAATGATTGTAAGTGAGAAAACAGGAGGAAGGTTATTCGACAAACCGGTCTGTTTTATACCAATTTTCATTTTATAGGTCATGGGATCATACTCAGGGAAAACTCGTCTTACCGCATCATCCCTTCTCTCATAGCATCTGAAACCTGCGAGGGCTGAAGTAATATCTTCTTTAATGGTCCTGACCTTAAATGTAGCTGCAAGTTCTTTTGCCAGCATTTCACTGTCCTGATTGGAATCTTTTTCCGGCATTATAATTCCCAGTACCTTTTCAGGACCAAAAGCCTTTGCTGTCAGTGCCAGACAGACAGATGAGTCAATGCCTCCGCTTGTGCCGACAACAGCACCAAGGCGCTTTAAATTGTGCAATACATCCTGTTGAAGTTTCTGAATGATTTTATTCGTTACCTCTTCTACGTTATCTAACAGAATAATATCTTTTGTAAATGGTCTTTTTGTACTCATAGTCATTTTAATTCTACATTAATAAATCAAATATGTTAAGACAACGCAACTTTATTTAAAGATGTATTATCTAAAACTAGAAATCATTAACTATCTTAAGATTTCTTAAAACACCTCTGTTAAACTCTTTATTTTGATCTTCAATAAACTGATAATAAAGCAAATGAGTTGAAATAACAGAACTAAGAACCATATTCTCAATCTCAGAGGAAACTCCTGTTTTTTCAATCTTCGAAATCAGACCTGAAACTGAATCAAAATTAAAAATATCTGCTTTCCTGAAATAAGATTCGGATAGCATCTCTTTCACATAATCTGCTGATTTATCAGATAAAAAAACACTTTTTATAGGTGCCCTGTAAGCCTGTTTTGATCTTTTAATTATGCTTTCAGGAATTCTGTTTTTAAGGAGTCTTTTCAGCAGGTATTTCTCATTAAGCCCTTTCAATTTATAATCCGCAGGCAATGAGGAACAAAATTCTATTACCCGGTAATCTAAAAAAGGATATCTTCCCTCTATTGAGTTTGCCATTCCCATCCTGTCACCTTGTGAAGAAAGCAGATAACCTGACATAAATATTGTTGTCTCAAGCCATTCCGATTTTGCCAGTTGATCCCACGAGTCAAAGTTAGACGGCAGTTTCTTTTCCAGTTCATCTAAAACAGAATAATCCTTAAGAGTTTGTTTTGTCCTCTCTGAAAAATGTTTTTTAATATGATTTGAATTATTCCATCTTAAGAGATGTGAATAGAATGGATTGTTTATATCCTCGAGCTTATATCCATAAAATGATCGGAGAAGTTTTGGATTTACGTCTTTCATCTGGCTCAGATACGGATATAATTTTTTCAGAAGGAGAGGTCTTATCTTTGACTCGGGCTGAGAAGCCCAGAATCTTTTTATTTTTGCCTCTTTAAAAATATCATAACCAGCCAGGATTTCATCTGATCCTTCACCAGTCACCACAACTTTGATATTATTTTTTCTGACAAGTTCAGATAAGAGAAGCATGGGGGCAGGGGCTGTACGAAGAATAGGGGTTTCTGAATGCCATATTACCTTTGGAAATGAATCAGAGATGTCTTTTGAGGTACAGATCATTGATTTATGAGTCGTACCAAAGTATTTCGATGCTTCATTCTGATAGACACTCTCGTCAAAATCTTTCTCTTCAAACCCTATGGAAAATGTATTAAGAATTCCGGGTTCGATATCTTTTATATAGGCAACAGTTGCACTTGAGTCAATTCCACCGCTTAAATATGCAGCAACTTCAACATCAGCTCTGAGCCTGATTCTGACAGCATCAGAAAATAATTCATGAAAACGATCTACTGAATCCAGAAATGAAAGTGTCGATTCCGGTTTATTGAAACTCAGTTCCCAGAATCTTTCAATTGCAAAGCCTTTCCGGCTAAAAGTTGCAAAATGTCCGGGAGGTAATTCATAAATACCTTTAAACACAGTATTTGGACTAATTGCCGTCCAGAATGTATAAACCTGGGACATGCTTTCACGCAGAAATTCCCTTGAGATATTCTTTTGTTGAAACAAGGATTTTATTTCAGAAGCAAATGAAAATACGCCATCCCTGATATTATAAAAGAATGGACGTATGCCAACTCTGTCTCTTGCAACGAAAAGTTCTTCTTTTTGTTTATCCCATATAGCAAAAGAGAATTGACCGTTTAATAAGCTCAGACACTTACTGCCGTAAACTGAGTACAGCTGAACCAGAACTTCAGTATCAGATTTTGTATTGAATGTATTTCCCTTCTTTTCCAGATCAGTCCGAAGCTCCTTATAGTTGAATATCTCACCATTAAAGACTATCCAGAATCTCCCGGTAGGGTCCGATAAAGGTTGCTGTCCTCCTTCAATATCTATAATACTTAGACGGACATTACCTATAGCGGCCTGTGCGGAAAGATAGATTCCGCTCTCATCGGGACCACGGTAACTGATTGACTGAAGCATAGCTTCAATATTGCCACGGCTGTTTTCCCGGCCATAGTAATCAATTATTCCAGCGATACCGCACATTATCGATTATTGAATTTTTCGAATTACAAACTCACTGATAGCGTTTATTGATTCAAAGTTTTCCTCTAAGAGGTCTGCATCATTTGTTTTAATTCCAAACTCTTCTTCCAGATAGGAAATAAGTACCATAAATCCCATTGAATCAAAGTATCCTTCTTTAAAAATCAGGGAATTATCCTTAATTTTTTCTTTTTCAGCATATACTGCCTGCAGAACATAATTTTTAACTTTTTCCTTAATAATTATCGGATCATGTGTCATATATTTTTTTTTAAATTTCTCTGGATTATTAACTTACCAATCAGGCTTTGGTGTAATAACTATTATAACGGCCATACCTGCTTTCCTTTATATTGAGGTCATTGAAGACAACATCAAAATTTTCAACTTTGTTTGATTTTAAAAGGTTTACAACGTCGCTAAACACATCCTTACGTGTATAGTTATTTCTGCATACTAAAAGATTTATGTTAGCATATTTGAACATCAAAGAGGCATCAGCAATTAAACCTGATGGAGTTGTGTCAATTATAATATATTCGTAATTTTTCTTAAGATAGATCATGAGTTCGTCAAGAGCCCCGGATTCAATAAGTTCTGAAGAATTAGGCAACACAGGACCGGCAGGAATAAATGAAAGATTTTTAATAAACGAACTGCGGATAATATCTTCCTTTGAAGTATGGTCCATCATATAGTTCGAAAGACCGAAATCGTTTTCCTCCTTGAATTTTAAATGCATTGTAGGTCTTCTGAGATCACAGTCCAGAATAATTGTTTTGTATCCCACAGAAGCAATGGAAGTAGCAAGGTTAAAGGAGACAAAGCTTTTACCATCCTGTGGCTGCGATGATGTGACAAGAATAACCTTCATTGGTTCTGACTTGAATCTCAGGAATAAACTACTGCGCAATATTCTGAAAGATTCAGCAATTGACGAACCTGGTGAGTCATATACTACTGCCTCGCTCTTGTACAGATTACTATAAATTACACTTAGTATTGGTCTGCCTAATATATGTTCAATATCATAAACTCTTGAGATTTTTTCACTGAAGAAACTTTTTAATATGACAAAAACAGTAGGTATCATGAGACCTATAAAAAATGCTATGAGTAAATTGAATAGTTTTTTTGGAGAGATGACAGTCTTGGTTATATCCCTTGCCGGTTCGAGGATCTCATAATCAGGCACATTAGATGCCATTGTAATTTGTGCTTCTGATCGCTTCTGAAGGAGATAGGTAAGGATTGTGTTGGTGAGACTGAACTTACGTTGCATACCTACCATGTTTAGTTCAGTTCTTGGTAACTTTGTGATCTCTTTTGAGAGCTTATCAGCCCTGTAATTCAGCTCGTTCTGTGTAAGATGCAAAGTGTTGAGGTTATTCGTCACATTCTCAATAATCGATCGCTTTGATAATTTTATCTTATTTTCAATCTGACCAAGAAAAAGGTTTTTTTCCGTATTATTACTTAGAATGGTTGATCGCTGAGAATTCAGTGAAATAAGGTCAAGGACAAGAGTGTTCATGATCGGATCATTGACATTGGCCGATGAAGGAGGAGCCAATCCGGCCATATCCTGATCCTTATTGAATAATTCAAGCACATAATTATAATACCTTTCCTGAGCCTGAAGTGATGATCGCTCCGCATCAATAGCTGTCATCTGCTGTATGGCCTGCTGCCCCTGATAACTCAGGTCCATAACCTGGTTGGTTGATCGGTAATCTTTGAGTTTAGATTCAGAGATAGTCAGAGAATCAGAAGTTTGAGAGATCTGTGCATCAATAAACCGAATTGTATTGTCTGAAATCTTATTCTTTTTTATCAGGTTCTCATCAAGGTAAGTTTGAAGGAATTTATTTAGGAAATCTATAGTCATACTAATATTGCCTCCTCTGAGAAAGACTTTTATTAATGATGATTTTATACTCGCAGGAGCTATTTTCAATCTTGAGAGATAGTTATACGTTAACTGATCGAGATGGTAAAACTCAAAGTAAAACAGATTCTTGCTTTTTGGCCTGATTGTAAAGAATTCATCAGTGAGCGAGATGGACAACTTAACATTCCTGTTACTTATAGTTTCATTAAATTTGCATATTGTGTCTATTTTCACTGCATTATGCTGGCTGACAATCTTGTTATCAACATAATTATAGAATGCAGCATCCGCTTCTGTACATTTGAGTCTGAAGGACTTATCGTCCAGGATCTCAATGTACATTTTTGTATTAATTGGCTGAGTATGGGATTTGTCAATATTTACTGTGTATGGAGCATCCTGGTAAATATCATAAGTTTTCTTGAAAATACTTTTCTCTTCCTCGAAATACCCAATCTCCAGGTTTAGCTTTTTTATGGTTGACGCGACAAGGCTAAATGAATTAAGACTGTTTATATCGTTTTCAAGGTTCCTGTCCCTGTTAAATGCTTCAATTCCTGTAAAAAGATTATTTGAAGACAATAATGAAGAACGTTTATCCTCAATAGGTCCGATAACAGAATTCACTTCATATACTGTTGGTGCGAACAAGTTAATCAAAAAAGCCGCACCCAGACTTAGCAATATACAGGCAATATATAGATACTTAAAGGAAAAAACAGTTAGAATGAAGTCCTTTATATTAAAGGCCTCGGAGGTTGAATCATTTTGATTTATCATTTACTAAAATATTTTGGTCAAAATTTAAGTCCTGTGAAAAGCATTACTGCAATAAGAGTTGTAATTGATGTTAGTATAGTGGTATAAGTAATATTTGAGTAGCTTGCTGAAACTGCCTTTAACGGCTCAACTACAATTACATCATTGGGAAGAATATAATATGTATCCTTTCCTGAAATCTTTGAATCAGACAGATTAAGCCTGTAATGAATTATCTTTTCTCCAACATTTCTTATAAGGATAATATTTTTTCTGTTGCCATACCTGGTAAGTCCGCTGCCAAGGCTTAACGCTTCATAAATATTGAGTTTATCCTGAGTAAAAGTAAAGACACCCTGGTTATTAACTTCACCCATAATAGTTACTTTATTGTCAACATATTTAACGATAACTGAAGTGCTTGCAACGTAATCGCTTAAAGCCTTCTGAATTTTCTGAGAAGCCTGAGCAGTAGTAAGTGAACCGACATTTATGTTTCCTACGAACGGGAAATTTACATTACCTGCCTCATCTACAAGGTAGCCGATCAGGTTATTGCTTGTACCATATCCGATTTCGGAAGAAGTGTTAAATATTTGACTTGTAGCCGGATCCGTACTATAGACTTTAATATAAAGTTTGTCAAACGGCATTATCAGCTTCTGGGTCTTGGGATTTACTCCTGGGTCTTCAAGATCATTAAGATCATTGAAATAGCTTAATTCTTTTGTAGGCACACATGAAGTGCAGAAAATTATCATGAAAACAATAATTAAACTTTTGTGAGTAAAATTTAGTCTGTTTTGCATATTACTATATATAATAAATAAAAAATCCCTGTTAACTCTGATAAAAACCATTGCATTCCATTAGACAAAAATATAAAATATAATGAATGCCACAAATTGTCTTAAGGCGGTGAGACGTAAAAAGATAGAAAACAATTTATTTTGAATCAAATAAATTAGTTGTTTGCCCCAATTATGTCATGATAAGTCATCACAAACTAGTCATTAATCAAATTATTCAATAGATAATAAGAAATAGATATTCCATGAGCATTTTTCTGAATCATAAGTCAGGTCTTTATTAGTCTGAAGGATAATTTACCAGATCACAGAGTCTGAAAATTAATTTTCATGTTTCTTAATTAAAATTTCAAAGTTTCAGGACATACATAAGTGTGAATATCTCTGGCAATATAAAAACTATTCAAAATTATACAAAAGTTATATTAAGAATCAAAATAAGGGCTGAAAATCCTTCAGTTTAGGCAGACGTACTGAAATATTTGACTACTCACTGACATTTTTTGATTAAGTGAAGTACATCGATCGTAAAGAACCCATAGTTTTAGAGAAGGAAATATTAAAGTATTTTACTTCCTGAAGTTGATTCAGATGGCAATCTCAATCAACGATAATTTTAGTCATTTTATCTTAATAACCTGGTTCGTTGTTTAGCACAGTAATTTATATATGAGAACTGAAAAAGTTGCCTGTTTAATAAGTTGAATTCCTGGTTGACCAAATATTTAGGACAATGGTGAATTATTTATTGCTGCTAAAGTTTATCCAGAAAAGAGATAACAGTTTTAATATACTTTAATAATGTTCTTTAGACCTGATCTTGAACTTATTACTTTACGATGAAAAAACTTCTGATCTTAATATTTATATTTTCTGAAATTCTGCTTCAAGGCCAGACGAAGCATGTATTATTTATCGGGAACAGTTATACCTATAGTAATAGTATGCCTCAGATGGTCAGTGATATGGCGACTTCTACTGGAGATAATCTTATTTGGGATGCATCAACTATAAGCAACTATACTCTTCAGCAACATTCAACCGAACCTGCTACTTTGAATTTAATACATCAGGGCGGATGGGATTTTGTGTCACTGCAGGAATATAGCCAATGGCCTTCACAACCACTTTCCTTTGTTCAACAGAATACATATCCTTATGCAACGTTTCTTGATAATGAGATAAACACTTATAATCCTGGTGCGGAAACAATTTTTTATATGACCTGGGGAAGAAGAGACGGTGATGAAACCCGATGTGCAGTGGAACCTGAAGTCTGTACCTATATTGGAATGGACGACCTGACCCGTCAACGATACATGATAATGGCTCAGGATAATCATGCCATTGTTTCTCCGGTAGGTGCAGTCTGGCGTTACCTGCGGCTTAACAATCCCTCAATTGAATTATACATTGCTGACAAAAGTCATCCAAACGTAGCTGGCTCATATGCTGCAGCTTGTTCTTTTTATACAGCTATTTTCAGAAAAGATCCTTCAGGCATAACTTATAATTCCACATTAAGTACCTCTGATGCCGCGGCAATAAGAAACGCTGCCAAATTGGTCGTATATGATAGTTTGCTGACATGGCACATAGGCGAATATGATCTGGATGCCCAGGCACCTACCGTTCCTTCCGGTCTTTCAGCCAGTAATATAACTCAAACCAATTTTACTTTAACCTGGGCAGCTTCCACTGATAATATTGGTGTTACCGCATATATGGTTTATCAGAATGGAACATTGGTTACAACTGTTTCAGGTACCTCTGCAAATATTTCAGGACTGAGTGCAGGAACTTCATATTCCATGACAGTAAGAGCGAAAGATGCTGCAGGAAACACATCATCTCCAAGCAATGTGTTGAGTGTTACTACGTCATTTACTCCGATAGTTTTAACAATTACAGGGGTTTTAGCGAACAATAAGGTTTATGACGGGACAACATCAGCAACTCTTAACACCGGTAGTGCCGCCCTTTCAGGAGTTCAGGGTGGGGATCACGTTAATTTGATCACAACTTCAGCTACCGGAGCTTTTGTTAATAAGAATACTGGTACCTTAAAAACAGTAACTACCTCAGGTTTTACTTTAGGGGGAACCGATGCCGGTAAGTATACATTGACTCAACCAACAACAACTGCCAATATCAGCCAGGCCACCCTGAGTATAACAGGAGTGACTGCNNTGGTTAATCTTATCACAACAGCCGCTGTCGGGACTTTTAATAACAAGAATGCCGGCAACAATAAAACAGTTACTATGTCGGGTTTTACAATCAGCGGAACTGATTCAGGCAATTATACTCTTACACAACCAACATCAACTGCCAATATCACTACAGCTAACCTGACCATAACGGGAGTAACAGCCAATAATAAAGCATATGACGGGACAACAGTGGCAACTCTTAATACAGGTGGTTCTTCCCTGTCAGGTGTTTTTGGAGGAGATGGGGTTAACCTTATTACCACAGGAGCAACAGGTACCTTTGCCAGTCCGAATATCGGAACCGCAATTGTTGTCTCCACGTCAGGTTTTGCACTGGGAGGAGCTGATGCAGCTAATTATTCATTGACACAACCGGTAACTACTGCGAATATTACAGGGATTGCATTGACAATAGCAGGAGTAACAGCTAACAATAAAGTTTATAACGGAACGACTTCTGCAACATTAAATACAGGGAGCGCAATACTTGTGGGTGTCTCTGGCGGCGATGCAGTCAGCCTTGTTTCTACGGGGGCTGCAGGTACCTTTATAAATAAGAATGCCGGTACCTCCAAAACGGTAACAACAACCGGGTTTACTTTAAGTGGAGCGGATGCAGTTAAATATACTCTGACACAACCAACTGCAACTGCAAATATTACTCAGGCCAGTATAACGGTCACGGGCCTAACTGCCAATAATAAGGTATATAATGGCACAACAACTGCCTCTCTTAATACAGGAACTTCTTCTCTGTCTGGTGTGATTGGAGGCGATGCCGTTAACCTTGTAACAACGGGAGCTTCCGGAACTTTTGTCACCAAGAATGCCGGCAATAATATAACAGTCACAACTTCAGGTTTTACAATTACGGGCTCTGATTCAGGCAACTATACTTTAACTCAACCATCAACAACAGCAAATATTACGACTGCGAGCCTTTCTATATCAGGCTTAGCAGCCAATAATAAAGTTTATGACGGAACAACAACAGCCACCATGAACACAAGCGGAGCATCGCTTACCGGTATTGCCGGAGGTGATGTGGTAAACCTGGTTACAACGGGTGCATCAGCGGTCTTTGCAAACAAAAATGCAGGAACATCAAAAGCCGTCACTGCTTCAGGTTTTACTCTTAGTGGAACCGATGCAGGAAATTATACGCTTATACAACCAAATTTAACTGCTAACATTAACAGTCTGGGCATTACAGTAAACGGCTTAACCGCTAATAATAAAGTATATAGCGGAACTGCTGCAGCAACATTAAGTACCGGTAGTGCATCACTGTCAGGTGTTCTGGGAGGAGATGCAGTAAATCTGATCTCAGCAGGAGCCATAGGAGCTTTCTCCAATAAGAATGTCGGAACCAACAAAATTGTGACAATATCGGGGTTAACATTAGGAGGGACTGATTCCGGCAATTATACTCTGATACAACCATCTGCTACTGCTGATATCACAACTGCAGCTCTTATAGTATCTGGAGTTACGGCCAGCAATAAAGTTTATAATGGCACAACATCGGCAACACTGAATACAGGAAGTGCAGTACTGACAGGCGTGCTGGGATCGGATGTTGTTAGTCTGATTTCAACTGGCGCTACAGGAACCTTTGCAAACAAGAGTGCAGGTACTGCCAAGACTGTCTCTACATCCGGATTTGCCATAGGAGGAACTGATGCTGCCAACTATACATTAACTCAGCCGGCAGCAACTGCTAATATAACCGGCCTTGTACTGACAATAAGCGGAGTAACAGCCAATAATAGAGTATACAATGGCATAACATCTGCAACTATAAATACCGGCAGTGCTTTGCTGACCGGTGTTTTGGGAGGTGATGCTGTCAATCTGATAACAACAGGAGCTACCGGAACTTTTGCAAGCAAGAATGCAGGTATTGGGAAATCCATCTCAACATCAGGATTTACGCTGGGAGGGACTGATGCCGGTAATTATTTATTAACACAACCCACTTTAACCGCTAATATCACCACAAAAGAGTTGACTATTGGAGGATCATTCAACGCTAATAATAAGGTTTATGACGGATCTACCTCAGCAATTATCACAACAAACAGTCTTACACTGATTAATAAAGAAGGAATTGATGATGTCACCTTAAATGCCGTGGCAGTTTTTGTTAATAAAGATGTTGGCACAGGTAAAATAGTCAATCTTACCGGTTCAACTCTGGCGGGTATTGATGCACCGAATTATACTTTATCGCTGGCCGGCGCTCCAACCGCAACGGCAACTATATCTTTATCAGGACTGACAGTCACAGGAATCACGGCAAGCAGCAGGGCATATAATGGAACCACCAACGCAGTGGTAAATTTAGGAAGTTCTGTTTTGGTGGGTGTTGTGGGATCGGATGTTGTTAGTCTTATCTCGACCGGAGCAAGCGGAACCTTTGCTAATAAAAATGTCGGGAATGGGAAAGTAGTTTCTATAAGCGGACTTACTCTAACAGGCGCTGATGCATGGAAATACATTCTGATTCAACCTACAGCCACGGCAAATATCACTTCATCTCTCCTGACAGTCCATGGAGTCATATCCAGCGATAAAGTTTATGACGGAACAACGACTGTGACCCTGAATACCTCGAATGCGTCTGTTGCCGGCGTAATTGGTTCGGATATAGTTAACCTGGTCACAACAGCTGCAAACGGAACCTTTGCAGACAAGAATGCAGGTCAGAATAAAATGGTTACAATTTCAGGTATTGTCCTGGGTGGGAGCGATGCAGGAAATTATACTTTTATTCAGCCAACTTCAACTGCATCTATTACACAGGCTGTTCTGACTGTATCAGGAGTAATAGCTAAAAATTTAATTTATAACGGAACGACGTCAACTGTTTTAAATGCGGGAGCTGCAGTATTGAATGGTGTTATCGGTACAGATATAGTAAACTTAGTTTCAATAGGATCAACCGGCACCTTTTCTGATAAGAATGTCGGCAAAGCCAAGCCCATCACGACATCAGGTTTTTCAATAACAGGACCGGGCGCTGCTAATTATACTCTGAAGCAGCCGTCACTCAGTGCAGACATATCTCCTAAATCATTGATTATCAGGGCAAATAATTTAACAAAGCCATATGGAACTTCATTAACTTTTGCAGGCAATGAAATCACCATTACAGGTCTTGTTGCTAACGATCCATTACCTGGAGTCACAATTACCAGTCCGGGAGTATCTGCATCAGTTTCTGTTGGAACCTATGTGATATCTGTTACCAATGGAACAGACAGTAATTACACTTACAGTTATGTGAATGGAGTACTGTCTGTAATAAAAGCAGTGCTTGTTGCTTCCGCAGACAACAAAACAAAATACTATGGCTATAATATTCCTGCATTAACTATTACCTATTCAGGTTTTAAAAATAATGATGATCCCTCTGTTCTGGATGTACTTCCGACTGTCTTTACAAATGCACTGAATTCGAGTAGTTTAGGAACATATCCTATAACTCTTTCAGGAGGCAGTGATTCCAACTATGAATTGTCACTCTTAAACGGGATACTTGAAATTCAAAAAGCTCCATTGATTATAACTGCTGATGATAAAACCAAAATTTTCAGGGAGGAGAATCCCCCGCTAACTATCGCGTATAACGGGTTTGTACTTGGTCAGGATCTCAGCGTTTTTAGTAAACTTCCTATTATAGAAACTGAAGCCACTGCAAATTCTGATGCCGGGATTTACGATATTATTGTTTCAGGTGCAGCGGCCGCAAATTACAATATGATATATAACAAGGGAATTCTTACTATAAATAAAGCAGATCAGCATATTACCTTTGATGATCTGCCTGATGGATTAAGAATGACTCAGGAAATCAAGCTTAATGCTTCTGCCTCCAGCGGTCTGGATGTGAGTTTTTCTCTATCAGACCCGGGTATTGGAGATGTTAACTCAAATATACTTACAGTGAAAAGGGATGGCAAACTGATAGTGACTGCGAATCAGGAAGGTGATCAAAACTGGAATCCTGCAACTGAAGTAAGTAAATCAATTGTAACACTTCCAACATTTGATAACATCTCATCACTTTTTACTCCAAACAATGACGGGATGAACGATTACTGGTATTTTCCTGACCTGGAAGCTTTTGGAATAATGAAGGTGACAGTATACAACAGATATGGACAACCTGTTTATCATTCTGACAGTTATAAAAATGACTGGGATGGTACATGGAATGGTAATCCTCTTCCTGAAGCATCATACTATTATATAATTAAATCTTCGACGAAAGGATATCTCAAAGGAGTAGTAAATATTGTTCGGTAAACCCAGGAAAAAGAAGAAATGAGAAAGATTATAATCATATTTATTGAATTACTGGTTTCACTGGCTGTTTATTCACAACAGTTTCCATTCATGGAAGGATATAGCGTTAATACATTCAGCTTATCTCCTGCTTATGCCGGTATACATAACAGTAAAACTCTGTTTATGGATTACCGGTCCGACTGGTCAGGCATTTCAGGAGGGCCGATAACTTATCAGCTTAGTTATAATGACAAATTCAAGGAAAGAGTTGGTCTCGGAGGAAGGTTTATCTATGACAAGACAGATATCTTTAAACAGACACTGATTTTGGGAACGTACACTTATGAGGTACATATTGCTAAGGAACACAGTGTTAATTTTGGTTTATCAGTCGGATTCTATAAGAATTCGATAGATCTGGCAAAGTATTTCAACGACCCTACTTATGTTCTCGATAATGCGCTAATTTATGGCCGGAATAAATCGAAACTTAAGTTTGCCACAGATATAAGCGCCTTATACAGATTCAACCAGGTAGAAGCTGGAATTCTCTTCTCAAATCTGATGTTCGGCACAGTAAGATATCACATTGCGGACATGTCATATAAACCATTGAAAAACTATCTTTTACATGCTTCTTACCTGTTTAATCTTGATAATCGGTGGAGTGCCAAACCTACTATTATTTTTAGAGGTGGACAGAATATCCCGGTTCAGATGGAAATTGCATCTGATTTCACCTGGAATAAACGTTTTTGGGGGACAATGCTCTTCAGAACAGGCGGTATATTTGGATTAGGATTCGGAGGTGAAGTCTATGACGGAATATTGATTAATTATTCACATGATTTAAATACCAATGTAATGTTGAATACATTTGGCAGCAATCAATTATCTCTTGGAGTAAAAATCTTTAAGTTTATTAAAAAGCAACCTGCCTGAAACCGGGTTAAAATCAAAATGACATCAAGCTCCTGTCCTTAAGAAGACTGTTTTGATTGTTTTCAAGAGTATGATGAAATCAAGACGGAGAGACCAATTATCAATATAGGCTAAATCCAACTCCATCCATTTTTCGAATTTAATATTGTTCCTGTCAGGTTTTATCTGCCAGAAACAAGATAAACCGGGTTTTACGGAAAGACGTCGTAATTGCCACCGTTTGTACTGAAGAGTCTCTGTTGGAAGCGGTGGTCGGGGACCAATTAATGACATTTCGCCTTTCAGGACGTTAAAGAGCTGGGGTAATTCGTCCAGCCCTGTTTTTCTCAGGAATGAACCGATATTTGTTACACGAGGATCATCCTTTATTTTAAATACGGGTCCGTCCATTTCATTTTCAGCCTCCAGGTCTTTCTTAAGATTTTCTGCATTGACAATCATGGTTCTGAATTTATAGAGGTTGAATTGACGGCCTCTTAATCCAACGCGGGCCTGTTGAAACACAATTGGCCCTTTAGAAGTCATTTTTATCAGAACTGAAATAAGCAGCAGAGCCGGAGATAAGCATACTATGAGGAACAGGGATATTGAAATATCCATAATTTTCTTGATTGCCAGTGCAAATGAATTATGAGGTATATTAATAAAGGTAAGGAACTTCTGGTTCCCGATTACGGTCTTTATAGCATTTGTTAATTTGTTGTTCTGATCCGTATAAATAAGGCTGAATACAACCCCGAGTTCTTCACAGGACCGGACAGTATTCCTCACTTCGGCAGGGATCACTTTTGTTTTGAAATATATTACTTCATCAATAATATCAACTTCCATAAGGTCATTAAGCACCGACAAATATTCATCAGGCAGCAATATTATTGCTTTTTCATATTTTTCTTTAATCTTATCTGATCCAGTAAATATTGCAATTATCCTGTATCCCCATTCCTTGTTTGAGATGAGGCTTTCAATAAAAGGGATCGACGAATCGTCAGCAATCAGAACAACATTTATATAATTATATCCTTTTGCCCTGTATATTCTGAATACCTTATATTCCAATGACCTGGCGAGAAAAAGAAATAAAAGTCCAAAAACGGCAAACTCTATAAGGAAGAGTCTGGAAATCATATAGAGTTTAAAAACGAAATAGAAGACTAATAAAAGGGTAATTATAAGTATTGTAGATTGAAAATATTGATACAGCAGAACGCGGTAACGTTTAGTTCTTGGGATCTCCGCTACCTGGATCAGATAAAGTATCGCAAGCCATACGGGCAATATCAGGATGAACAGCTTGAGCGTTCGGCTTTTAAGGAAAAAGAAAGGTGCCATCCAGTGATAATTTAAATAAAAAGCAATCTGGAAAGCAAGTGCAATTGCAACAATATCAATTGACCCCAATAAAATACTTAAAAGTTTCCACTTTTTTAATATTGGAGTTAACTTATGACGGTTGAGGTAATTAATAAAATCCATAATCAGCAAAACTTCATTGAAAATTAGTCCTGATTAGTCAGTTAAAAACTCATAAAAAGCAAGTGGAAATATAATCAATTATCGGCAGACCTAAGACTTTGTGCACAGAAATATGTTAATCCATCAATTTCTGTCATGTCAGTGACTTTAAAACCATGTTCGCCCAGGAGGAGGTGCACACTGCGTTCAGAAAGATATTTATTTGTCCTTGAATCAATCATGCTGTAAATCATATTCAGAAGTGGACTGCTTGATGCTATCCCGTTTTCAATTGCATCTGAATTCCTTTTATAATATGAATCATTAGGACTTGAGCTCAAGACAAAACCGTCTTGCTTTTTATTGTTGACAAAACAACCGATAAATGTACACTTTGGTGGCAGTATATGGAAGATTGAGTGAAGAAATTCCTTTAACTGTTTTATCTGGTTCAGTTCTGCTAAATTAACTATGGTTTGAACATTGATCATCTCTTCAGCATCATAATAATAATGATGCGAAGAAGAAAGAACGATCAGATTTGAATCCATTTCAATGTTTAGCTGACCGATGTATCTGACAAAATTTTGAGCTTCTTCAGTATCGAGAACTTTATTGACAGAATTGGCCCTGACTAAATCGATATTGGCACCTAATTTAGCCAGAATATCTAATCTTTGGTTATTAATAAAATCCGATCCCTCTATGCCAATACTGTTTCTCATTAAAATATCTTTATCTTCAGAAAATAAAATTAAACAATAGGATAACCCCAGTCAATAGATTGAGATAGTGGCAAGCAAAAACTGTCAATTTCTGATTTTTCGTTGATCAATAATTAGTTTTTGTTCGTCAATAAAATATGGTTATTCATAGCCGAAAGAGATGATTTTGTCAAAACCCATTGAAATTTATAAATGATTTGAGAACAATTCATAACATTTATACATTGACGATAATTAAAATACAAATAATCAGGAAGATAGATCCTTGTTCTGATCTGATTTTGTACTAAAACTCAATAAGTGGCTTTTTGACCAATGATGGCAAAATTTGGATGAATATTTGCATTATTTACAAAATATACGGTTTTTTCAACCGATTTTACATTTTCCGGCGGTGAAAAAACAGTACTTTTTCCCTGAGATTCTTAAAAAATGTTAAAATTTCTTAATTCCGGAATGGAGAGTCTGGAAATCTTTAACAGATGAATAGATGATCTGAAGATTTGAATATATGTGGAAATTACATCAAGGAAGAGGACTTTGATAAATTTATTTATAAAGAGGTTATATTAATTGATGACTGGTGTTCATATTTTGATTAAGATATAACAATTTGCAAAAGTTAGTCATAAATTTGTCATGTGGGAGTTGTAAGAATAATTCGCACTATTTTAAGGGTATCAAATCAAATATAATGAAAGACTTTCAGAGTTTAATAATTGAACCTTCGGCTAAAACTCCGCATGTTGAACTGAATCCGTTGACAGGTGACTTTATCTTTTCAGGAAGATCCATACCTGAAAATGCAGCTAAAGTATATGAACCTGTTCTAAATTGGGTAACGGAATATATTCCTAATGCAAGACCTACTACAAACCTCAGGCTTAAGCTGGAGTATTTTAACACTTCATCATCGTTATGGCTCGCTAAAATATTTAAAGTGCTTGTAAGGATTAATAAACCTGACTACGTTCTGATTTTTCACTTGTATCTGCCTGTTGATGAATTTGATGAAATGAANNATTATTAAGGATAAATTAGTTTTTATCTGATCATTTTAATCTCCCTCTGTCCCGTTGCATTTAACGCTTAATTCAAAAAGGATTTATTTATATAAATTCGGATCCATTGATCTGGTTCCGTTTTTAAAAGCCGCCACAAAAGCCCCGGTATTACCCGCTTGTTTGCAGATTCTTTGAAGAGCTGATGCCTGTGCAGGCGTGCTGAATTCTCCAATTGAATAGCGAACTGCCCCGAGATATGATGTACGAGTATATTTTGTATGTGGTGCCGTTCAGAACCAGCTCATCTGCTTTTATCTGACTCGGACTCCGGAACAACTTGCACCCTGTAAATTATACCCTCTTGCTGTTCTTCCGCTACTGGTTTTGATACAGGTATATCCACAGGAGAACTGTTTGCAGAATTGCGTCTGGTATCCGGCTCTTTATCAGTCAATTTTTTAGGAGTTATATGTGTATCCGGTATTTTTGTCTCCTCTTTTTTCACAACTTCGGTTTCAGGTTCGGTTTTAACAACTTCTGCTTCAACTGGTTTTTCATTCTCAGGAGGAAGGGAAGCAGTCAGACCGGCATTTGAACCCGGTTTCCCATTAAATATTTCCGCAAGAGTTAACTGATTCTGGTATGCAGCTTCCTGTTTTAATTTAATCCTGAGGAGTTGCATTTCACCACTTCCTGATTTTAATCTTCTGGAGAAGAATGCTATCTTTCCATCTAATCTGTCAATAGTAAATGCTATATCATCATTAACAGAGTTTATACGTTTGGTTAGATTTATAGGTTTGTCCCAATCGGCTCCGTTAAATTTACAGGTAAAAATATCGTATCCACCATAACCAGGAAGCCCGTCAGAAGAGAAGAATAAATTGTTTTCCGAATCAAGAAAAGGAAAGAATTCATTACCGCTTGTATTTATTGATTTCCCTAGATTTTGAGGAGAGGACCATTTTTCACCAACTTTTCGTGAGATATACAAATCCATCCCGCCAAATGAACCTGTTTTATCTGAAGCAAAAATCATCATATTACCATCAGAGGATAGAGTAGGGTGGGAATAGTTGGCATTTTCTGAACAAAAATCAAGGGGATTATTCTCGATTACCAGGTCTGTCTGGTTTTTAATGTTGGATGTGAATTTTGCCATAAAGATCTTTTCCTTTTTATCCTTCTTTGGAATCTTTGTAAAATAAACTGTATTATAATCATGGCTGAATGTCATTGCCTCGCAAGGATATGAAAAGGATGAGAGCGGGGAGAAAATCTTATGTTTGCCAACAGCCGAATCCTCAACAGATGCATAATATGCTTCAATAGTCCCGAACGAAATCTGATTAGGAGACATTTTATTTTCATTCTTTGACATGGAGAGGAAAACAATTCTGTCTTTATAAAACTGAACACCTGAAGACGGAGGAACAATTGCGAGTTTAAATGTGTCTATTTTCAGAAGGTTTAAGGACACAGCTGTATCAACTTCTGCTGAAAAAGCAGACTTTAAATCAGGCTCATTCATTGAACAGCTGCCAAACGCACCGGATGATGTCAACACCAGTGAAATGATCGAGAAAAATATAATATCAGAAAGTCGTTTCATAGCAAAGTTATATTCATTTGGTTACCAGTGGCTATGACTTGCAAGCCTTGATTTATCAGGTTGAATATTCATACCCAATGTGAATTCCACTATTGGCGTTTTCTTAAAGTAGGCTGTTTTTTTCGCCAATTCATAATAGGCTCCTACATAAAACTTTGGATACCTGAATTGTGAAAAAAATGAGATTTTACCATTACTATTGAAAGTTGACCCGAAACAAAAATTATCTAAATAGAGTTTAATAATCGGATTTATATTATTGGTTATTTTCCGAATTGTAGAGTCATTTACAATTATCAGGGCAGATGGTTCCAGAACAATATTTAAAGCTTTACTTAGCAGGATCTTCACCCCTGCAGTGAAAAAATATTGTCTCTGAACCGGAATCTTGAAAATTTCAAGACTATCAGATTTAAATGGATTTCCCAGTATATTAGTAGAGGAAAGTCCTGCAAAAAAGCTGGTACCATAATAATAAATACCAAGATCGAAATCAGGATAAAAAGTTTTTTTATAAGAACTTGGCGGTCCTACAGAATCAGTTAGTGTATTGTATATTCCTTTAACTGAAGCACCAAAGGAGAGAAATGAAAGGTTACGTGTATTCAGCGGAATCTGAAATGACCCTGATGCACTTATTCCGATATTTTTGGATAAACCATTAATATCCCTGAAAACAGAACCGCCTACACCAAGATTCTTAAATTCCATAATATCAGGAGAAGAAAAATAACCAGATTTCGTTTTTGAAATTCTTGAATTTCCACTGATTAGCTGTGAGTTAGCCTCTCCCTGGAATGCAGCATTTAGACCAAAAGAAAGGAAGTCCTTGCTGCCTACCATAGCGGGGTTATAAATATATGGGGTAAAAACCCAGTAAGAGATCGGATTTAATGGAGTTTGTTGTCCCTCTGCAATGCAAAAAGAAAAAACAAGAATAAATACAAGAAATACTCTTCCGCTGACTTGTCTGTTAGATTTTAAGTTCATTTAGTCCAATTAAAAACGTAATAACTTCAACGTTCTAAGTCCTCAATTTAAACGTATTTGCATTTTAATTGTTCAAAGTAACATCAATTCGGGAAATTATTTCTCAAAGATAAAACAAGTAATTGGCTTTTTTAACCTAATAAAAGGTATTTTAATTTTTGAGAGTCATTATAAATCAGCCAATTTCCATATAATGAGCAATCCCTGTTTCTTAGCCTACCTGCTTTCTATTCCTAAAATTGCGGTTATAATCCCGGTGAAAGAAGATATTTGAACTTAGCCTATTATCATCTAACTTTACTAAAAAATGATAAAGCTATGATAGTAAATTGTGTTTACATTCATGTTAATCCCGATAAAGTCGGGAGTTTTATTGAAGCCACAAGAGCAAATCATCTTGAAACTGTAAAAGAACCGGGTAATCTTAGATTTGATGTTATTCAGCAGGCAAATGATCCAAACTGGTTCATGTTATACGAAGCTTATGATTCTGAGATTGCTGCGGCCAATCACAAGACTACCGGTCATTATTTGAAATGGCGCGATACGGCAGAAGGTTTTATGGCTGAACCAAGGCATGGGGTAAGGTATAATATCATCGAACCTAACAACAGATCAGAATGGTAAGGCCTTTTCAATTTTCAAGATTACCAAAAATATTTTTCAAAAACGGGGCGATCGCTGAATTACCCTCAATGATTGAGAGGTTCGGAAAAAGAATTGTACTGGTTACCGGCAAATATTCATTCCTTCAATCGGGCAAATCGGAAAAGCTTCTTAGTGGTTTTCAGGTGAAAGGAATTATATACCGGATTATATCAATCCCAGGGGAACCATCTCCGGAAATAATTGATAACACTGTCAGAAATCTACAAGGTGAAAGGATTGACGTAATTATTGGTATCGGCGGAGGCAGTGTACTCGATGCGGGAAAAGCCATTTCCGCCATGATGAACAGGCCGGAATCAGTAACTGAGTTTCTTGAAGGAGTGGGTCTAAGAGAACATCCCGGCACCAAGGTGCCTTATATTGCTATTCCGACTACCTCAGGAACCGGCAGTGAAGCAACCAAAAATGCAGTTATTTCAGAGATCGGGAAAAACGGATTCAAAAAATCCCTTCGTCATGATAATTTTGTACCTGATATCGCCCTGGTTGACCCGGAACTGACTTTACCCTGTCCGCCAGATATTACAGCAGCCAGCGGAATGGATTGCTTTACCCAGTTAACAGAAGCTTATCTGTCCGGTAATTCCAGTGAATATTCAGATGCTCTGGCTTTAACAGGTCTTAGAGAAATAAAGACTTCATTATTAAGATGTTATACAACGGGTGATGATATTGTTGCCAGATCAGGAATGTCATTCGCTGCACTTACTTCAGGGATCTGTCTTGCAAACGCAGGGCTTGGTGCTGTTCATGGTTTTGCATCATCAATAGGAGGTATGTTTAATATACCTCATGGATTGATATGTGGTACGCTTATGGCCTCTGCAAATGAGATTAATGTCAGGGAATTAAGAAGGACGAAAGTCAATCCTGTTGCTTTGAAAAAGTACGCAAACCTGGGTGAATTGTTCCTGGATGAAAAAGGAAGGACAGATGATTATCTGATAGATGGTTTCATTCAATTTCTTTATAAGCTGACGGATGAACTTAATTTGCCGGGTTTTAAAAGGTATGGAATTGAAGAAAAAGATCTGGAATTAATCTGTAAAAATACCGACATTAAAAATAATCCTGTTAAATTAGATGCAGAAGATTTAGCTAAGATTCTTCTTAAACGACTTTAAAATTGCTTATCGTTATTATTTATCAAAAGAATAATAAATTAATCCTATGAAAACAAAAAGCTTGGTCACAGTTCTCTTATTAGGGTCCATGTTGTTGATCTCTCAGTTCTCTTTAGCCCAGCTTCCAAAAGAAACAGAAGCTCATAAAGCAGAACGATTGAAATGGTGGACAGATTCAAGGTTTGGAATGTTTATTCATTGGGGCTTGTATGCTTTACCAGCCAGGCATGAATGGGTTAAAAATGCCGAGAGAATGACAAACGAACAGTATCAGAAATATTTCGAAGTGTTCAACCCCGACATGTGGGATCCTCATGAATGGGCAAAGATGGCAAAAGCTGCCGGAATGAAGTATGTTGTACTGACGGCAAAACATCATGAGGGCTTTTGTTTGTTTGATTCCAAATTTACTGATTATAAGGCAACTAATACGCCATATGGCAAAGACCTGATCAAAGAATATGTTGAGGCTTTCAGAGCGGAGGGACTAAAGGTGGGTTTCTATTATTCTCTTATTGACTGGCATCATCCCGATTATACTATTGACAGTAATCATCCGCTACGGCAGACATCAGACAGCGCGTATGCACGTCTGAATAAAGGCAGGGATATGAGTAAATACAGGGAGTACATAAAAAATCAGGTTCGTGAGCTCCTGACTAACTATGGAGAGATCAGTATTATCTGGTTTGATTTTTCTTTCCCAGGTAAGCATGGTAAGAGTCATGATGACTGGGATTCTGAAAACCTGTTAAAGATGGCCCGTTCACTTCAGCCAGGCATTATTGTCGACGACCGTCTTGACCTTGACAATATTGAAGGCGGATGGGACTTTACTACTCCTGAACAGGTTCAGGTTTCAAAATGGCCCGAAGTGAATGGTAAAAAAGTACCATGGGAAACATGTCAGACATTCTCAGGTTCATGGGGCTATTACAGAGATGAAACATCCTGGAAAAGCCCTGCGCAATTGCTGGAGCTTCTTATCGAATCTGTCAGCAAAGGCGGCAACCTGCTTTTAAACGTTGGGCCAACGGCCCGTGGAGTATTTGATTACAGGGCTCAGGACCGGTTAAAGGCGATGGGAGAGTGGATGAAATACAATAACCGGTCTATTTACGGATGTACTGAAGCTCCTGCAGGATTTACTGCACCTGCCAATTCGCTTTTTACCTATAATCCTGTTGCAAAGAGATTATATATTCATTTACTGGCATATCCGTTGGGAAGTCTTACCCTGACAAACATGGCTGATAAGGTAAAATATATACAGTTTCTGCATGACGCATCTGAAATCAGGTTCAGCTCAGGTGAGAATGCGTCAAAAAATGATCTGACGCTCTCGTTGCCGATGCTGAAACCACCTTCAGAAATTCCGGTGCTTGAGGTATTTCTGAAATAATTTCTGCCCCCAACCCCCTTAGCGGGGTGGGGGCAAATATTTAAGGATTTACTGTACGAATTGTTTTGCGTAGTATTTAGCGGTAAGCTTCTCTCCGGTTGCTTTCTCGATCATATCATTCCAGTAATATCTGGCACCCGGTATGAATATCTTTTCCCTGAGATAGTCTCCTACAGCCTTATTGCCCGCCAGGGTTTGTCCTTTAGTGATATTGGCTGTGATATAATAATACAATTGTGATGCCATTAATTCTCCCAGGAGATAGTTGTGGTAATAACACGGATAGAGTGCTATATGAATTTTAGTAGCCCAGTCTGGCATATTTCGGCCTTCAGGTTTGGTTACCATCTGGTATTTTTCAACCATTTTCCACCAGAGATCATTCAGATTCTGATTAGGATTTTCATACATTGATTTCTCGAACCGGTACATTACCTGTGCCCAGCGGCTGAAAACCAGCATTTGAAGACGAAGGGATTTCTGGCAATCTGATGATATTAAATCAGATTCGTTTTTTTCTATAATACCCATGCTCAGCATCCACTGCGGATCCTTAGCCAGCCTGCCAAAAAACTCGGCGATAGCTTCTGTAGTAAATATGTGAGCTGCATCCCTAAGTGTAAAAGGGAGGGTTCTATCATTATAATATGCATATACTCCATGTCCAAGCTCATGCAATATTGTACTCATCCAATTTAAATCAGGGCGGATATTATTAAGCGTGCGTACATCACCTGCACGGTCAATGTCAGTACTGAATGCATGCTGGTTTTTTCCAGGTTTTTCATACAAATCACTCTTTGCCAGAATAGGCTCAACATTCAAACCGATTCCGTCATAAAATGCTGCGGCAAGTTTGACAGGATCCTGTTTTGCATAATATTTATCCAGATCAACCGGGTATATTTCAGGACTTTCCTGGAAATATCTGTCCTGGTAATGCCATGGACGAATATCCGAGACCTTTATTTTATAGCGTCTCGAATAAAATGAATCAATATCGCCCTTCAGCAGGGCAAAATTATCTCTTGTCAGGCTGTCAAGTTCATCAAACAGTTTAGTAACTTCTGCCGGATCCTGTCCGGATAGTTTCAGGCTCATTTCATGATAATTGCTGAATCCGATTTTTGTGGCAATGGAATTGCGTTGTTTAACCAGTTTAATTATATCACTTGCTACAACAGGGCCGATCATCTTTGATCCTTCCCATGCTGTCTTCAGATCAGCACTGTTAGTCGAGTTCTTCAGAATCTTTTCGACTTCATTGTCTGAAACCTGTTTCCCATTTACGGTTGCTCTGAAATTTGAATATTTCTTACTGATGTCAGTCTCCATCCTGATCTGTTCGGCAATGAGTGATGTATCCACCTGTCCACCCAGATATGAGTCATATAATAATTCAAGCTGACGAATGAGCAGGGGATCTTTCATAGACTTAGATTCTTTTATCATCCTAAGTTCTGAAAAGGCATTTTTGTCAGTAAAAATCTTTGCATAATCAAATGAAGCCTTTTCACTTTTTGAATAGTCTTCAGTGGTGCCAGTAATACTTGCATTCCACGATGCAAGAGCAGATTCCTTATAAAGTGGAATAGCTTTTACCTCGTAAACAGAAATAAACGATTTCATCCTGTTCTCCATTTTTTCCTGGTTAGAAATACACGACCAAATTAAAAGAAAGGTCAGTAACGTGGTTAAAATTAAGATTGTTCTTTTCATTTCATAATATTAGGTTATGCGAATATAGCAAAAATGGTAAAATGAAATTTTAATCAGGGCTTTTCCCGTTAAAACCTTTAAATTTGAAGAACTAAAAAGATCGGGAATCATGGGAATTGTGCTATATATTTTAATCGGACTGGTTACAGGTGCTTTGATTGGCTACCTGGCCACCAGAACAAGTTTAATTACTTTGCATCAGAAGGAATTGCTTCTTAAGGCAGATGAGAATATTATTCTCAGTCGACAAAACAGCGTTCTGCAGGCTAAGGTTGAGGCACAGGCAAATAGTCTGGATGAAGTGCGAAAAGCGATGGTGGATACTTTTAAATCTGCAGCATCCGACGCTTTGACTCAAAATAATAAACAGTTTATGGATCTTGCAAAATCTCAGTTAGAGACTCATGTGAAGGATGCTGAAGGAAATTTGGATGAACGCAAATCTGCAATTGCTGAGATGCTTAAACCTGTAAAAGAATCTATCGACAGTTATAAGAAAAGGATTGAGGAGCTTGAAAAAGGTTCTGAGAAAACTTTTGGTCAGGTTACCGAGATGTTGTCAAATATTCAGATAACAAATGCAAGTTTACAAAAGGAAACTGGAGCTCTTGTCAATGCACTCAGAAATCCAAGGGTAAGGGGCAAATGGGGAGAGATTGGTTTAAAACGGGTGGTCGAATTTTCAGGATTATCGGCCCATTGTGATTTTGTTGAACAGGTTTATACCGAGGGCGAGGATTCGGTTCTAAAACCAGATATGATAATTAACCTGCCGGGAAACAGCCATGTGGTTGTTGATTCCAAATTACCACTGGATGCTTATTTACAGGCCCTGGAAACCGATGATGAGATTTCAAGGAATCTCCTTTTTGCTAAACATGCAAAAGACCTTCGCGACCATGTGAACCGTCTGAGTAAAAAGCAGTATTGGTCCCAGTTCCAGAATACCCCTGATTTTGTTGTTTTATATATGGAAGTTGAATCAGCATTGAATGTGGCTCTGATGACCGATAAAACTCTGCTGCAGGATGCTATGAATAATAAAATAATTTTAACTACACCTACAACACTAATAGTAGTACTTAAATCGGTTGCAATGTCATGGCAGCAGCATAATATTACTGAGAATGCTTTAGAGATTATGGAAGCTGCCATGGATTTTTACGGAAGGGTGAATGTTTTTGCCGATCATCTTGACAAAATGGGCGGCGGTTTAAAAACGGCGCTTAAAGGGTATAATGATGCAATCGGGTCATGGGAAAGCAGAGTCTTACCTTCAGGAAGGAAACTTGAACAATTGAAGGCTACGGATAATAAAAACATATTACCCGATTTCGAGATAATAGATAAGCCTGTTCGTGAACTTAAGAAATCCGAAGAATAATTATATGACTGAATCAGGAAGATATGCATCAGGTTATTCAATTGCAGCTATACTGTTTTGTCTGATAATCCAGCCCGGATGTTCAGAGCGGAAGAATGCGCCAAAAAAAGAAACGGTTGTTATTCAGGAGACCCGTGACACATCCGTTCTTTTTGACGGAAAATCGCTGGAAGGTTGGGAAGTTACAAATTTTGGTCCGCAGGGACCAGTCTATGTTTCAGGAAGTGATATCATTCTTGGAATGGGAGATGGATGTACAGGGATAACCTGGAAGAGAGCTTTCCCCCGAACTGGATACGAAGTTTCTCTTGATGCAAGGCGTGTTGCCGGTAATGATTTCTTCTGCGGGATAACATTCCCTGTCGGAAAAAGTCCATGTACTCTGATTGTTGGTGGATGGGGAGGTGCAACAGTCGGTCTTTCCAGCATTGATGGCAGGGATGCGGCGGAAAACGAAACAACAAAGATCATGAATTTTGAAAAAGACAGGTGGTATCATATCCGGTTGATGGTTACGGATAAGTTTATAAAGTCATGGATCGATAGTGTTAAGGTTGTTGATTTTACTTTAGGAAATAAAAAACTCTCCATACGTCCGGAAGTTGAGTTGTCCCGGCCATTCGGAATAGCTTCATGGACAACAACCGCAGCAATTCGGAATATAAGATTAAGAAAACTTGGCCTCACAGATTAAAGAAATTAAATTATTATGAAGAACTTTCCATCTATCATCTTTTTATTTTTGGCATTGACCCTGAACGCTCAGAATTACAAACCGAATTGGGAATCACTCGATGCAAGACCAGTCCCAGGTTGGTTTCAGGATTCCAAGTTCGGAATCTTTATTCACTGGGGAGTCTATTCAGTACCAGCCTGGGGACCTACAGGAGACAGCATAGCTGTATATGACAGATATGCTGAATGGTATTGGCGAAAAATGATTGAGCCGGGTAAAGTTCAGAAATATTTTAAAGATTATCATACGAAAACCTATGGACCAAATTTCAGATATCAGGATTTTGCACCGATGTTTAAGGCGGAGCTTTTTGATCCGGCTAAGTGGGCTGATCTTTTTAAGGAATCCGGTGCAAAATATGTAGTTCTGACTTCCAAACATCATGAAGGGTTTGCATTATGGCCCAGTGCTCAGAGCTGGAACTGGAACAGCGTGGATGTCGGTCCTCACCGTGATCTTTGCGGCGACTTGTCAAAGGCTGTTAAAAATAAAGGCCTTCACATGGGATTTTACTATTCGTTATATGAATGGTACAATCCTACCTACCTGACTGATTTCCCGGCTTATGTTAATGAACATATGATCCCCCAGATGAAAGATCTGGTAACCAAGTACACCCCCGACATCCTCTGGACAGACGGGGAGTGGGATAGGCCAAGTAAAGACTGGAAAAGTGAGGAATTCCTTTCTTGGCTTTACAATGAATCACCTGTCAGAGATAATGTGGTGGTAAACGACAGATGGGGCAGTGAAACCCGGAGCAAACACGGAGGGATTTTTACTACAGAATATGGTCTTGTAGGTGATAAAGAAGGGAATGTTAATGCTGTTATGCACCCATGGGAAGAATGCCGGGGAATCGGGACTTCATTCGGCTTAAACAGGACTGAGGGCCTTTCTGATTATTCTACTGCAACTCAACTCATTAGACTGCTGGTTTCGACTGTTGCTGCAGGCGGGAATCTGCTTCTTGATATTGGTCCTGCAGCAGATGGTACCATACCTGTTATTATGCAGCAGAGGCTCCTGGAGCTAGGCAAGTGGTTAAAGATAAATGGAGAAGCAATTTATGATACCCGGGCTTTTATAAAAACTAAAAAGAGCGAGGAAATCAACGGAGAAACAAATAAATCAATCTTTTTTACACGGAAGAACAAGGAGATTTATATAATTTGTCTTAACTGGCCGGCAAAAGAAATTGTTCTGAAAGGAGTTACTCCTGTCAGTAACTTAAAGATCGCTCTTCTCGGTACAGACAAATTGCCTTCTGTAAAAGAATCAGGTGGAAATCTGTATATTACTGCCCCTTTACTTACTCCTGACGGTAATCAGATTGCATATGTATTTAAGGTCAGTGGTCTGCTAAAGTAAGTTTTTGAAATGTTAATGAACAGAAAATACCACCTGCTTTTATTACTCTTTGCCCTTCTCACAGGGCTTGGAGTTGAATATTCCCCTGTCTTTGGAGAGTTTTTCAATCCGGTGCAAATTCAGAAGGATCCTGTCAGGGAAAATCAGATTCTTTACAATGGCAAATTGTGGAGTAATCTGTATACCAATGTAAAAGGAGATCAATTTCTTTTTTCAAAAAGCTATTTGCCAGGATCATTGACAATTTCCGGGAAAACCTATAAAAATCTGAATATCAATTTTGATATTTATAATGATGAGGTAATGATTCCGAAAAATGACGGAACTATACTGCAATTGAATAAAGAGATGGTGGATAGTTTTACCCTGGTGTATGAATTTAAGACATATTCATTCAGAAATACGCAAGCCGATAGTCTTCCCGGAATCAAGGGATTTGTAAATATCTTGTATAATGGGAAGTCCGCTCTCTATCTCAAATACAAAAAGGAACTTGATATCCTGGCAGTCGACGATAAATACGATTTATTTTTTCAAACACATAAAATCTATCTGGTTAAAGGCTCAACGGTGGTTCAGGTTAGCAATAAAAGTGATTTATTAAAATCTTTCCCCGAAGAAAAAGCCTCATTAAAGGCTTTCATAAAAAAAAACAGGGTAAAGATTTCAAGAAAGGTGCCCGAAAGTTTTATTCCTGTCATCAGGTATTATGATAGCATAAGCAAATAGACCTGTTTATGAAATTTAAAACCCAATTCCTTTTCTATTTAATACTGTCTATCTCAGTGAATCTTGGGGCGCAGGAAAAATACAGAATATCAACTAATTATAAAGGTGTTCCTTTTGATGATTTTGTCTCAGCAGTTGAAAGTGCACTTCCCGTAAAATTCTTTTATCTGGATGAATGGGTAAAGGATATGAAATTGGGTGATTATGCCGACTGCACTTCACTTACCTGTATTATGGACAATCTCTTCAAGGGCACAAGCCTCTATTATTACATAGATAATTCTGGGAATGTAGTAATTACCAATAATTACGCTGTTAAAGTAAATGCTAACCCGTCTGAATCCGACAACAAATACCTTCCCCCGACTGAATATTCTGGTTCAGTTGAGAACCAGCGGATTGAAGCAAATACAACTGTGGAAATTGGAAATCCAGCCGAAAAAAATAAACCGGGGAATGTAGTAATAACGGGTTATATCACAAATAAAGTTACAAAGGAACCTGTTTCAGGTGTAACAGTGTTCATTCAGAAACTTTCGGCAGGAACAATTTCAAATGAGTACGGTTTTTATACTTTAACTCTTCCAAGGGGTGTTCATTTGTTACAATACTCGTTCGTTGGCATGAAGGAAAAAATTGTTGGTCTGAATCTATATGGAGCAGGTGACCTCAATGTTGATATGATCGATGTACTCATCCCTTTAAAGGAGACTGTTATATCAGCACAGAAAAGTATAACCTTGCGACGATTTGAGGTAGGTGCAGAAAAAATAAATATAACTTCGTTTAAGCTTCTGCCAACTTCAATGGGAGAATCGGATATCATTAAAAGTGTTCTTCTGATTCCGGGTGTACAGTCTGTTGGTGAAGGATCTGCAGGTTTTAATGTAAGAGGCGGTTCTGCTGATCAGAACCTCATTCTCCTCTATGGAGCGCCCGTCTATAACTCTTCTCATTTCTTTGGCTTTTTTTCAGCCGTAAATACTGATATTATTAAAGATGCCACTTTATATAAAGGAGGAATACCCAGCAGGTATGGAGGCAGAATTTCCTCAGTCCTCGACATAGGATCGAAAGAAGGTAACCGGAAGGAATTCGCCGGTAATGCAGGTATTAGTCCCATAACAACTCATTTATCGGTTGAAGGGCCCATCATAAAGGACACGCTTACATACATTCTCACAGCGCGTACCACATACTCAAACTGGATCTTCGGAATGATTAAGGACCCCGCTCTGCACAAGAGCCGTGCATCTTTTTATGATTTGAACGGGAAGATGACATGGTCCCCTGACAAAAACAACAAAATAGATTTCTCAGCATATACCAGCCACGACGCGTTCAGGTTCAATTCTGACACGACGTACAGATACAACAATAATATATTTGCACTTAAGTGGAGACACTTTTTTAACAGCAGATTTTTTTCGTCTTTTTCATTAAATAACAGTTCTTATAATTATGATATTTCAAGCAAGTATCTGGCAACAGAAGCCTTCGTCCTTTCGCATAGGATATACAGTACCGGATTCAAAGCAGATTTTAACTGGTTTCTTGGAAGAAATGAGATTAATTTTGGCCTTGACCTGACAAGATATGCAGTTTCCCCCGGGAGCTATCTTCCTTACAATGATTCCTCGCTGGTTATCCCGCATACAATAAGGAAAGAACATGCACTGGAGGGAGCTTTGTATGTCGACGATAAATTTCAGCTGACAGATTTTCTCTCAGTAAATGCCGGTATAAGAATGTCATCTTATTTCTCTTTTGGTCCTCAGACTGTGATGCTGTATAATCCTGAATTTTCAAAGAGCAAATCAACAGTCACTGATTCGCTTAACTTCAATCCCGGACAGATCAGCAGCAAATATGCCGGTCCGGAGTTCAGGGTCTCATTTAACTTCAGAATATCAGACAAGAATTCTTTCAAGATCAATTATAACAGGACACGACAATACATTCATCTTCTGTCAAATTCAACATCAATAGCTCCGACAGATATCTGGAAACTCAGTGATTATTATCTTAAACCCCAGATTGGCGACCAGGTTGCTGCAGGATTCTACGAAATGCTTTTTAGAAACAGCTTTGAGGCTTCTGCTGAGGTCTATTACAAGGAGATAAGAAATATGCTTGATTTTAAAGGAGGAACAAATCTGATCATGGATGAAAACATTGAAAAAGATGTTGTGAACATGAAAGGAAAAGCATATGGCCTCGAACTTGTATTGAAAAAAACAGAAGGGAAGATTCGCTACAGTCTCGGGTATACATATTCCAGAACCTTTATTAAAAGCCTTGGCACATTCAGTGATGAAGTTATTAACTCAGGAAAATGGTTTCCCGCTAATTTTGATAAACCGAATGACCTTGTTGTAACATTTAATTATCTTTTCTCCCGTCGTTTGAGTTTCTCTTCAAACTATACTTGGAGTACCGGACGCCCGATAACATATCCTATCGCTACTTATATTGTGAGTGATAAATTACTTGTTACTTATTCTGACAGGAACGAATACAGAATCCCTGATTATTCACGGCTTGATCTTTCATTAAGGATAAGCGGGAATCTGAAATCACACAGAATTGCACATCCTTTCTGGACTTTTTCTGTTTATAATGTTCTTGGCAGGCAAAATGTTTACTCGATCTATTTCAAAAAGAGCGGCCAGGTTGTTAATGGGTTCATGTTGTCAGTCTTTGGAAGAGCTATTCCATCCGTAACATTTAGTTTTGATTTCTAAATTTAATATGATAAAAAGAGCACAAATAGTATTAATATCAGTCTTGCTTCTTCTGAATAGTTGCATCACTCAGTTTATACCTAAGACAAGTGAGGATAAGGAAATCCTTGTTGTTGAAGGATTAATAACTGACCAACCCGCAATGAGTTCAGTAAAACTTTCAAAGTCTCTTCCACTCGGGGGGAAAAGCGCTGCCAAGACTTTAAGCGGATGCCTGATTACCGTCTCGGATGATCTGGGCAGCATTGTTAATTTCACTGAATCTTCGCCAGGAACTTATACGCCTCCCGGCTCATTTACTGGTGCGTCAGGCCGGTTCTATACCCTGCACATCAAATCAAATTCCTTCCAAACCGGTTTTAATTATGAATCATTTCCAGTTGAGATGAAGGCTGTCCCGCCTATTGATAGTGTTTATTATGAAAAAAAGACCATTGTCGAGAGTGATAATTATAACCAGAAGCAGGAGGGTTGCCAGATTTTTGTAAATACTCATGATCCTTCTGACAATTGTAAGTTCTTCAGATGGGAATATACAGAAACGTGGAAATTCATTCTTCCTTATCCAGTAAAAAATAAGGCCTGTTGGGTATCAAGTAATTCTGATATAATTAATATAAAAAGCACATCAGTATTAGGGGATGACAAAATCTCCAGGTACCCGTTAAATTTCGTTTCCAATCTATCCGACAGGCTAAGAGTGAAGTACAGTATTTTGGTGAATCAATACTCTCTTAATGAAGACGAATACCTGTATTGGGAGAAATTGCAGAATATTAGTGAACAGGTTGGTGGTCTGTATGATATAATTCCTTCATCAGTACCGAGCAATATGTTTTCTTTCGCGGATCCAAATGAAAAGGTCCTGGGATATTTCAGCGTTTCAGCCATTACATCTAAAAGAATTTTCATAAGGGATTTCTTTGAAGGCACTGTGACGCCATATACTGATGAATTATGCGTTGCTGATACAATACCTGGCCTTGGGCCTATTCAAAATTTGAATTATTCGGTATGGATATTATCTCAGAGTTCAATTCCACCTCCGCCTTACACAGTAACTACACATGAAAAGGGTTGTTCTGATTGCACAGTGAGAGGCACTAATGTAAAGCCTGATTTCTGGTTAGATGATAAATAAAAAATAATCGATGAAAGCATTCTGAATGATAAAAAAATCAATACCGGCTATTCTAATCCTGATCCAAATCTTTTTTGCGGAAGAGAATTGTGGTCAGGCGCCGATGAATATGACAGATGATCTGAGTCAGAAGTTTTTGAATTACACCACATTAGTTCCAAGGGAAGAAATATACATCCATTCCGACAGGGATGACTATATCTCGGGTGAGAATATGTGGTTTAATATATATCTTATTGACAGAAAGAGCCTTAGACCATCTTCAGTCAGCAAAATAGCTTATTTCGAACTGCTTAACCAGGAAAACCGTCCGATAATCCAAAAGAAACTCCTGCTTGACAATGGAGTTGGTCCTGGAGAAATTACTCTGCCTGACACTTTGAGCACTGGGAGCTATACCATCAGAGCATATACCAGCTGGATGAAAAATTTCCTTCCGTACAATTGCTTCATTAAGGAGATTGATATATATAATGCATTTAGCAGTAAGACAATAAAAAGAAAGTCATCTTTCACAAGGATCCCTGACGCGACTCAAACCCTTACCAAAAGTCAGACCAACTCAGGGCTCACGCTAAAGGCGGATAATCTGAAACCGGATGTTCTGGAATTACTCGTTGTAACCGATGAAAAATACAGGTCTGAGAATAGCAATCTGTTTTATTTGTTTATACAGACACATGGAATCATAGATCGTTCAAGCTCCGAACGAATAACAGATGAAGCAACAAAGATTAATATTCCTAAGAAACAATTAAGAGCAGGAATCAACCAGATTAATATTTTTGATTCAAAAGGGAAACCTTTGGCTGAAAGATTCATATATACTGCCGAAAAGAAAAATCCCGTTGTCACAATGACGTCAGTAGACAGTACAGGGCCCAGAAGTAAAATAACTCTTGAGTTGGAGATTGGAGGCGAATTAAAAGATTTTAAAAATCCGGCCAATCTGAGCATTTCAGTAACACAGGAAACTTACAACAAATCTGACTGGGATTTAAATGATTATCTGGTTTTTGGTTCGGAATATGGAATTGAGCCGTGGCAATCATTTCCCGATAAAAAACTGGAAGAAATCAGTCCTGAAGGAATGGATAGCCTTCTTCTGGAGGTTAAAAGCAATTGGATAAACTGGAATACTGTTTTAGAAGGGAAAACCCCGGAATTTAAATTTAAGCGTGAAATCGAGGATCATTACCTTCTGGGAAAACTAAATTCTACCGATAAGAAAGTACCCGATTCCGATAGTTTTGTTTTGTTGTCTGTTCCGGGTAAGATTGCAGGATTCCAATATTCAAAAACTGATAAAGAAGGCAATTTCAGCTTTAAAATCCCTATCAATGAAAAAGTTAATGATATAATTATCCAACCTGATGAAGGAACAAACAAGCAGTCTATAAGCATTGAATCGCCTTTCTCTGATCAGTATATTAAACTCGGGATCGGAGATGGACCTGCAGATAAAGTCATTCCTGAATATATTTCCAACTGGAGTGTAAGCCATCAGGTAAGGAAAATTTATGGAACATCTTCTGTCGGAGATCTGCTTAGTCATCCTGTTTCACAGCCAAAACTTAAAAGATTTTATGGGAAACCGGATAATGAACTCATTATGAAAGACTATATTACTCTTCCTTTAATGCAGGAGGTCTTTTTTGAGCTTTTAGCAGGGGTTTTACTAAAGGCTAAAAAAGGAGGTTATGTTATAAAAATTAATGATCCCTTAAATAATACGCCTTATGAAAATGAACCCGGTATGTTTGTTGATGGAGTCATGGTAAAAGACGCCTCGGTGATTGCCGCATTAGAACCTGAACTGGTTGAAGAAATTGATGTCGTCAGAGAAAAGTATTATGTAGGTGATTACCTTTTCAATGGAATTGTCAATATTATAACAAAAGCCGGCGATTTCAGCAATGCAGCTCTGCCTGATTATGCTGTCAGGATTCCTTACAGGGTACTTGATCCTGTTAATACTTTCCTTTCGCCGGATTATTCATCAGGAGATAAAAAGATAAAACGCATTCCCGATTTCAGAAACACTCTTTATTGGAATCCTTCCGTAAAAACGGATAATTCGGGTAAAGCTAAAGTGGAGTTATGGTCGTCTGATGTTATTGCTGACTACCAGGTTAATATTGAGGGCATTACTGAAGATGGTAAGGTACTTGCCCTTAAAAAAGTCATTAAAGTGAAGAGATGAATACGGCTCTGAGGGTAATGTCATTTCATTCAGGTAACGCATCAAATTAAAGTAATATTATATCATATTATGACTTCTTCAATAAGAAATGTATTGGTCTGTATCCTGCTGATTATTAACGCAGGATACGAAATACAGGCAAAAGATCCGAAAACAGAAATTCTGTGGGATAATTATGGTGTTCCTCATATCTATGGGAAAAATTCCCGTGAGATGTATTACGCATTCGGCTGGGCACAAATGACCAACCATGCTAATCTGATGCTAAAACTTTACGGGCAGGCAAGAGGCCGTGCTGCAGAATACTGGGGTGATAAGTATTTCGATTCTGATAAGCAAATCCTGCTTTTTAAGCTTCCTGAACTGGCAAAGTCCGGCTATTTGAAACAGAATGATGAGTTAAAGTCATATATCGATGCTTTTGTAAAGGGGATAAATGACTATGCGGCAGCTCATCCTGAAATGATAGGTGAAGAATTAAAACAGGTTTTACCTGTCACAGTTTATGATATTATTTCACATACTATCCGAATCACATGTCTTGAATTTCTTGCAGCGGAGGATATTGGTACAGTAAAACAAATGACGTCTTCCGGGTCAAACGCGATTGCCATCGCTCCTTCAAAATCAGCATCAAAGAATTCTTTGCTTATAACCAATCCTCATCTTCCATGGACTGATTATTTCATGTGGTTTGAAGCACATCTGAATTCACCCGGCTTTAATGCCTATGGGATTGCCCTGGTGGGGATGCCCTCAATTTCTATGGCGTTTAATAACGACCTGGGCTGGGCACTCACCGTTAATCCTATTGATGCATCTGACCGTTATGAGCTTTATTTAAAGGAAGATGGATATTTGCTTGATAAAAAAACAGTTCCTTTCGAAAGGAAACAAGTCTTAATAAAAGTACGACAGGATGATGGAACATTAAAGGAACAAAGTGTCGAATTTAAATATTCACTACAGGGACCAGTTGTTGGTGAAAAAGGGAATAAGGCATATGCTGTCAGAATTGCGGGGTTGAACAATTACAGGATATTTGAACAGTATCATAAGATGGCTGAATCAAAAAATCTGGCAGATTTTGAATCAGCTGTGAAAATGCTTCAGAATCCGATGTTTAATATAATTTATGCTGATAAAGCAGGGAATATTCTTTATGTTTTTAACGGGAATGTTCCTATAAGAAAAGTGGGTGATGTAGCTTTCTGGAAAGGTACTATTGACGGCACCGATTCAAAGTATATCTGGCAGGAGACTCATCCTTATGAAGACTTGCCCAAACTTTTAAATCCGGCTTCAGGGTTTCTCCAAAACTGTAACGATCCCCCCTGGACCTGCACAGATCCGCCTGTCTTAAATCCACAGAATTATCCTGCATATATGGCTCCGGTTGGTACGTTTATGCGACCACAGCGTGCTGTAAATATGATCAAAAACAATCCTTCTGTTTCTTTTGATCAATTGGTTGCCTGCAAACTTAATACTGGTATGGAAGCTGCTGACAGATTCCTTGATGATTTACTGAAAGCGGTGGAAAAATATCCGGATACAGCAGCAGTAAGAGCTGCAGGTGTTCTTAGATTATGGGATAAAAAAACTGAAAAAGACAGCAAAGGGGCAGTTTTATTTGCAGCATGGTGGGATCTGTTAAACAGCAATATGTTCGAAACTCCATGGAACCCGAAGGAACCAAATACTACTCCTTACGGAATCAAGGACCAGAAACTTGCTGTTGATCTTTTAGTTAATGCAGCGGCGGCTGTTCAGAAAAAATATGGTTCGCTGACTATTGCCTGGGGTGATGTTTACCGGTTCAGGATGTATGGAAAGGATTACCCTGCTAATGGCGGCCCTGGAGAATACGGGATTTTCAGAACAATATATTTTGCTGATGACAATGACAATAAGAAGAGGGCAATAGCAGGCGAGACCTATGTTGCTGTTATCGAATTTGGTACAAAAGTTAAAGCTCAGGTACTTCTTAGTTACGGGAATGCAACGCAGCCCGGTAGCAAACATCTTGGAGACCAGCTTATTATGTTGTCAGAAAAGAAATTGCGACCAGCACTGCTGGAAAAAGCAGACATATTAAAAAACATTGAAAAAAGGGAATTCCTGAACATTGATTCTAAAAATTAACCACAAATCAGATTATCTGGTTATAATAAATAGATTGTGAAGGCGGATGTTGATAATGCCATCAATTCTCTCTGCGATTTGGAAAGAATGATGAATTTCTCAATGATATATTTAATAATTTACGGGAGATTATATAAAATAAAATCGTAAAATCATGCCAGTTAAGATCTTTGGTTTCATAATCATTATAAGTCTGGCAATTTGCAGATGCGGTTCCGATAAGGTGACAATGAAGTCTCTGTTGGAGGAGATGACCACAAGGGAGAATCTCAGCTACTTCCCTGAACATAAATATAAACTTATACAATTCAGCAGCCATAACCCAAAATCAGTTGCTCCGGAAAAAGAAGGGTGGTTTGCAAATCAGGATATGTCACATTTCATCAGGGTGGAAGTAAATTCATCCAGAAGAGAGTTTGTTATTTTCGATGCAGATGGGCCGGGTGCAATAGTCCGCTGGTGGATGACATTCTATAAGGCTCAGAACGGCATTCTACGAATCTATATTGACAATGATACCACGCCTGTAATAAAGGGGACACCGGATAACTTGCTGAGTGGAACACTTCTCGCCGGACCTCCCCTGGCTGTTTCAGTTCAGGCCGGGGCGCCCCTTGGGGAGGAGGGTCGCGATTATGACCACAATCTCTATATGCCTGTTCCTTTTAATCACCATTGTAAAATCACTTATGAATGTGATTCACTCGTTCTTCTCCATAATTATGAAGGAATTTCTGTTCCGGAAGGTTTTTATTGGCCCGATGTTTTCTATAATATTGATTATAGGGCTTATGATAAAAATACCAGTGTTGAATCATTCACATGGAAGGTACTGAACGAATTGAAATCACTTATGCAGAAGACATCGCAAGATTTAACCGGCAATAATGTAACATCTTCAAGGAAAATTGATTTTGGAAAAGACATATTGCCTGGAGATTCACTGATCGTTGAACTCCCTTACAAAATGAAGGCAGTTAACCGTTTATCTGTTGTGATGAAGTCACATAATTTGCCTCAGGCCCTCAGGAGTACCGTTATGAAGGCCTCTTTTGACGGGCAGCAGACTTTATGGCTGCCTGTAGGTGAATTCTTTGGCTTGGGTTACAGTCTCAACAAACACAAAACCTGGATGAATCAGAGGACTGAGGATGGAAAGATGGAATCATTCTGGATTATGCCTTTCAGGGAAAAGAGTACCATAACGTTTATAAATTATGGTAAGGATACTGTACATCTTATCGGTATAGCAGGTCTATCGGATTATATATGGAAAACAGGAAGCATGTATTTCGGAGCCTCATGGCATGAATACTACCGGATAAGAACCAGAGATGAAAAGGGATCCCCTTTCGACCTGAATTTTATTGATTTAACAGGAAAAGGAGTTTATGTAGGCGACCAGGTTACTTTGTTCAATAATTCTTTTGAATGGTGGGGGGAGGGACATGAAAAAATATTTGTTGACGGTGAGACTTTCCCTTCAAGTTTTGGAACAGGTTCGGAAGACTATTACGGCTATTCGTTTGGAAGAGAGGAAGCATTCTCACATCCATTTCTCTCGCAGCCCGTAGGTACAGGTAATATGTCATGGGGTCCTACTGTAAATATGCGGCACCGGTCACTCGATGCAATACCGTTCAATACCTCAATAAGTTCAAATATTGAACTCTGGCACTGGGCTGCGATCAATATGAACTATGCTCTCACAACTTATTATTATATATTTCCTACTTTTAAAAGAAATATAGTGCCCGATATTGAGAGTGTAAAACGGAAGGTCGTTTTTACAAAAAATGATTTCAATACTGATGGTAAATAGGAATATATTGTAACGTTCATATTAACCGGTTATGATGAAAATCAAGATTATTACTCAGGTAGCCTTCATGATGCTGATGGCAAGCATGTCTTCCTGTGATTCTCCCGGCAAGTATTACTCGGTAAGTGATTACGGGAAAGTTAAGAAAATTGATGCTCATTTTCATTATCTGACTCCTGATGAACGATATATGAGGTACGCTATTTCTCAGAATTTCAAGCTTCTTACCCCAATTTGGGATGGTGAGGTTTCAATAAAAGATCAACTTTTGGTTTCAACAAAAATCAGGAGAACATTTCCTGATGACTATGCATTTTTTACCACCTTCCCCGTTGATAGTTTCTATACCGCTGGTTTTGCAGACAATACCATTGCACTGATAGCTGAAGCGATCAGATCGGGAGCAACGGGTGTAAAGATCTGGAAAAATATTGGTATGGTTTTAAAAGATTCTGCAGGCAGATTTGTTATGATTGATGATCCTGTTTTTGACCCTGTATTCGGATATCTTGAAACAAATCACATACCTGTTATAGGGCATCTCGGAGAACCTAAAGATTGCTGGCTCTC